>DATBGU010000441.1:0-10345 GCA_036557825.1 Gemmataceae bacterium | reverse complement strand
TGTCGGGATTGTAATCGGTCAGTTCGATGCGGACGGGCAGCCGTTGCACGATCTTGACGAAGTTGCCGGTGGCGTTCTGCGGCGGCAGCAGGGCCAGCGTTTGTCCGGTCCCCATCGTGAAGCCGGTGATGCGGCCCTCGTAATTCCGCCGGCTGCCGTACATGTCCACCTCGCAGCGAACCCGCTGGCCGATGCGGAGATCGGCCAGCTGCGTTTCCTTGAAGTTGGCGTCGATCCAGATGTCTTTCAGTGGCCGGATGGCCATGAGAGCTTGCCCCACGGCGACGTTGTTGCCCTCGCGGACGTTGCGGCGCGTCACGACGCCGTCAATCTCAGACACGATGTCGGTGTAGCTGAGATCGAGCGTCGCCTGCTTCAGGTCGGCTTTCGCCTGCTCTACATCGCTGTGGGCCACCTTGATGGCCGGCGCGTTTTCAATGAGATTGCGGACGAATTCCTCGTACTTGCTGTCGGCATGGAGGAGGTGGAAGGTCTCCAGAACCTTCTGCGGCGTATCGGCATCGCGGGGGAGATCGAGGCCGAGCTGGGCCCCCATCTGGATCATCTGCGCGAGAGCGGCGCGGACGGTCGGATGGCTCTGGTCCAGGTCCGGCGGCGTGTAGCCGAGTTCCTTGCCCTCGGGCGGTGCGATCGGAAGGCTGAGGGCGGCGCGGGTCTTGCGAATGTTTTCCTGGGCGGCGCGGACCTCGGCGTCGGCCTCCAGGAAAGCGGCGCGGCGGGCGTCGATTTCCTCGCGGGAAACCGACTCGCCGCCCTTCAGCCGCAGGACGCGGCGGTATTCCTTGTCGGCGTTCTCCAGGGCGGCGCGATATTTCTTCAGCGTGGCCACGTCCCCTTGCAGCTGCTGGACCTGGCCGCGCACTTGCTGCATGGCATTGAGCATCTGATAGCGCAAGCCGCGCGCCGTGGCCGCGGTGGCCTGCGTAGTGGCCCGCGCCTGCTTCAGCTTGGCCTCGGCCACGTCCAGCGCCGCCTTCTTGCGATCGACCGCGACCTGATATGGCTCTTTGTCCAGCTGCACCAGCAGATCGCCCGCCTGGACGCGGTTGTTGTCATCGACCAGCACGTTAACGACCTGGCCCTGGACGCGCGGCGCAACGAACGTGGGGTGGCTGTTGACGTAGGCGTCGTCGGTCGAAACCGTGTTGAGGGCGTCCTTGAGCCAGGGGATGGCGAAATAACCGCCCGCCGCCAGTGCCGCGGCGAGCAGCCCCCAGAGCAGCACTCGTTTTCCCCATGCGCGGCGCGCGGGGGGCGGATGGGGTGGGGCAGGCGCCTCGTTCGGCGGGGCGGGAGTTGCGGACGGTGGCGTCGGACGTATGGCGCCTGGACTTATTTCTGCCGTCGCCTTGTCGGGCCGTACCGGATTGGCGGGGTGATTGTCGTCCATGCTCGCTTTCTCCTGCGAAGGAAGATGTGTCGCGGTTGGAGCATCGCAATTGATTTTAGGACTCGTCGGGATGAAAGGGAGAGCATGGCTGGGGCGGACAAGCAGTAGCGCAATGCGCCTGCCGGATTCTCGATCCGAAGATGGTGAATCAAGCCTCGGCGGTATCCGATTTGCTACATTCTCCCTCGAACCAACAAATCCGTCACCACATCAGGAGGCCAATCATGAAGTTCTCCGATGAGAGTTACAATCTGCTCGTCGATCTCGACATGAAGCACTGCAAGTTGCGGGCGGGCGCGTTGACCAAGATGGAAGCTTCGCTCTCGCCGCTGGGCGACATGGTGCGACACTTTCCGGTGTCCAAGCTGCACGTGGTCGTCACCTACCGCGACCGCACCAACGATTACTCCGTCCGCACCAGCCTGATCCTGTCCGGCGATACACTCGTCGCCAGCGAGCACCATGAGCAGGTTCATGCCGCCTTCGAGCACTGCATCGACAACCTCGTGCGGGAAGTGCGGCGCTACAAGGACCGCCTGGGCAACGTGGCGGAGCAGGCCAAGCAGCAAGAGGGCACCCATCACGACCTGTTGCCGACCCTTCCGCCCGACCCGGAAGCCGTCGAGTCCGCCGTGGCCGCCGGCGATTACGCGGCGTTCCGCGCTGCCGTCTCCGGCTATGATACGCCGGTCGCCACGCAAGTCGGCCGCTGGGTCGAGCGCTACCCGGAGGTGGCCAGCCGTCTAGGTCACGGGCTGCAAATCGGCGACATCGTCGAGGACGTGTTTCTCTGTGCCTTCGAGGACTACGAGCATCGTTCGCACGGAGTGCGTTTCGGCGATTGGCTGGGACGCTACATCGACACGGCGATCAAATCCATCGCCGCGCACCCGGATCAGGAGTTGGAGAACATCAACATGGCGCGTCTGGCCCGCGAGTTGGAAACGGGGCGGGGGGCTGGATGAAGCGCGATGTTCCCGGTTAGCGACGCTTCGCGGAAGCATCGCTAACCGGGAGCAAGCAATCACCGAAGCTCGGACCTTCCACCCGGTTCGGGAACGGGATGTGCGCTTTACCCTATCTGCGGTCACTTGAACTTTGACTTGGTCCGCTTCAACAGGAACTTCACCTCGGCGGCGCGGCCGGCCTCTTTCGTCAGCACGAGGTCTCCTTTGTTCGTCCGCGATAGAAACCAGCCCCGAAAAGACCCCTCGGTAGCGCGCAGCCGGAGGGTGAAGCCCTCTTCATCTACCGACAACCCCCAACCAGGAGCCCTGTCATAGTGTCCTAAGCTGTGATTCGTGAATGGTTTTCTATCGACGAACGCCCAAGCGGTGTGCGGCCCCTTCTCCTTGGTGAAGTACACGCGGGGCGAATCGCCGGCGACCTCGTAGGCCAAGTACTTGCCCTCAGTGGACTGCACGGTGGGAGAACTGGCCTTCCACTTTCCCGGCACCGTCACCCCTCCGACCTCCATCGACTCCAGGTTGACCTCACTGATTTTGATGCTGCCGGACAAGAGCAGTACGGCCAAAGCAGCAGAGGCGCCAAGGAGAATGCGGTTTGACATGAAATCCCTCCTCCCGCGAACGAGAGCCATGAATCGCCGTGTTTCTTGTCGTCTCAGCCCTTACTTATGCTCGATATCAGCTCTCGTCTCCTGTAATCGCAAGGTGGCTGCATCCTTGGGATTCTTCACCAGCACCAGGGAACCGTCCACCCGACCGAGATACCAGCCCTTGAATGGTCCTGCCGTGGCACGAAGTTTCAGCGTATACCCTCTCTGTTCAAGGTCGAGGCCGCGTTTGCTCCCCTTCCCTCGCTGTTCGCTTGTGAAAGGTTGCATTTCCACAAATGCCCAGGTTGTTTGCGGCCCCTTCTGGAAACTATAGAGGACTTTCCGCGACTCTCCGGAAACGTCATAGGCCAAGTAACAGAAAAAACGGTTTCGCAGCGTCGGCGAACTGACATCCCATGATCCGCCGTAACTCACGCCATCGATCTGCAAGCCATTCACGCGGGTCACATTGCTGCGGATTCCGCCGTACGATGGCAAGGCGGCCAGGACGGTCACCGTGACCGCAATCAGTTTCTTACGCATGATGCGACTCCTCTCCGCTGATTCAAAACGCCGAACAATGCGAGGATGCCATATCCGGCCGAGCTACACGGCCGACAAACTCGGCTCGATTTTTCGGATCGGCGGCGGAGGCGCGACAGCAGCCGGTCCCTCGTCGCCGCACAGATTCAGCACCGTGGCGCCGGCCATCGCCGCCAGCAACCCCAATTGCTCGCCTGGCTCTTTCTCGATGGGATGACCGCCGAAGGCCAGACGCTGCTCCTCGCTGCCGCGTGCCAACACCAGGGAATCGTCGCTCAGGAAGACGGCCGTGCCGCCGGCTGCCCGATGGTCGATCAGGCACGGATGCTCATCGCTCTGCGAAAACCAGATCACGCGATCGGCCGAGGGAAGAGCGGCGGCGAGCAGCGACGGTGTGTCGGCATTCAGTACCGCTCGGCCGTTCGTTCCCAGCGCTCGCAGCACGGCAACGGACGCCTCGGCCAACTCGTCGGCGCTGGCGTCGGCGTCGGCGCAGGCCGGGGCGTCCCTGTCGCACGGCTCCAGAGAGCCTGTCACCAGCGCCACGTCGCAGCGATCGCAGCCCACGCCCTCGCGCAGCAAATCGCGGGCGCTCAGTTCCAGGATAGCAACGTCGATCAGAGTGCTCCTCAGCAGCGCCCGCGTCTTCTCCGACGTCGTCGTACCCTCCAGGGCGATCTTTCGACCGGCGACGCAGATGCCGTTGCGGTAGACGCGGCCGACGCGGAACCCGCGTTCGGTCAGCAAGGCCGCGAGGCAGCGACCGGCTGCGCGCGCCCGCCCCCCGGTGACGGCGAAGATCGGGATGCGCCCATCGTTACCGGGCGGGAAAAGGGAAGCGACAATGGCCTCGCCGACGGGACGCGGATTTTCGCTCCAAGGAGCGGTGTGCAACCCCATACCGGGTCCGGTGTTGATCTCGACGATGACGCCCCCCTGGGATTCCAGCGGCCGGCTGATGTCCTCCGCCACCACGTCCACGCCGGCGACGCGGATGCGCAGCGCCCGGACGGCGGCCACGGCGCAGGCCGCCACTTCGGGATGAACGCGCTCGGTCACGTCGCGCAAATAGCCGCCGTTTTCGATGTGCGGCGGATTGCGGCGCAGCAGCACGCGCTCGCCCCTGGCTGGGACCGAATCGGGCGTGAAGTCCTGCGCGGCCAGCACGTCGAGCGCGACGGCATCGAGCTTGATGCGGCGCAGCGGCGAGGGATAGGCGTCGCCGCGGCGCGGATCGCGGTTCACCGCCTCCACCAACTCGGTCACGCGCGAGACGCCGTCGCCGACGACGTGGGGCGGTTCGATGTGCGCCACCGCGATGACGCGATCGTCGATCACCAGCACGCGATGTTCCGTGCCCGGCGCGAAGCGCTCCACCATGACGTAGAAACTTTTTTCGCGCGCGGCCTGGTAAGCGGCCATGACCTGATCGCGCGTGCGCAGATTCAGTCCAACGCCCTGGGCCAAATCGCGGTCCTGCGGCTTGACGGCGACGGGCAGACCGATCTCGCAGGCCGCCGCCCAGGCGTCCTCGGCGTCGCGGGCGGGTCGGCCCCACGGCACGGGAACGCCGGCTTCGCGGAGAAGCTGCTTGGTCAGGTGCTTGTCCGTGGTGATGGAGCGGGCGACGGCGCTGATGTCCTCGGTTTCCGTGGCCAGGCTGCGGCGCTGCTGCGCTCCGTAGCCCAGTTGTAGATAGCGGCCGTCCTCGGGGTTGAGATGGGCCACCGGGATGCCGCGCGCCCGCGCCGCCTCCACCACGGCGTGCGTGCTCGGTCCCAGCCGCTGATCGTCCGCCAGCGTTCGCAAACGCGACAGTTCCGCCTCGACCGCGAAGGCCCGGCCTTCCCAGGCGGCCCGGCAGATTTCCACAGCGGTTTGCAGGCAAGCGCGGCCGACCGGCTCCTCCTGATGTTCCACCGCCACCCGATAGCGATGGCGATGCGACGTTCGGCGGGTTTGGGCGAACGATACGGGATTTCCGGCCAGCACTTGCAGGTGCAGCGCCACCCGTTCAAGAACGTGCGCCATGCCGGCGACCCTACTGTCGCCGTCGAGGTCCAGTCCGACCGCGGGCAGCCAGGTCAGGATGCGCTGAATTGCCCTGACCGTCTGGGGTCGGGATTCGTCGGCCCATTCCTTCAAATCCACGCCGGCCTCAAGGACCGGACAAGCCGCCCAGATGTTCGGACCCTTCAACACCCACAACCGCCACAGTTGCATAAACCACCGTTTTTGTGACTTTCTTGAATCGGGAAGCGATGATACACACCATCCCCTCTGTTAAATGCCCCTCGGTCCCTGGAACCCGACAGGAAAAAATGCCAATTCTTGAAAAGGTTCTTCATAGCGTGCGGGAATCGTTCGGCGTAGAATGAAAGCGCTTTGAGGTAGCCCGCCCGGCGCCGTGAGGAGTGTTGGCTTGTCGCAAGGATCGGTAACTTGCTGGATCACCCAGCTTCAGGCCGGGGACCAGACCGCGGCTGGGCCTCTTTGGGGGCGTTATTTCGAGCGGCTGGTGGCGCTGGCGCGCGTCCGGTTGCTGCGCGCGCCGCGACGAGCGGCCGACGAGGAAGACGTCGCCCTGAGCGCCTTTCACAGCTTCTGCCGCGCCGCCGAACAGGGACGCTTCCCCAAGCTCGACGACCGCGACGATCTCTGGCGGTTGCTGGTGGTCCTCACCACCCGCAAGGCCGCGCACTTGGTGCGCGACGGCAACCGACTCAAGCGGGGAGGCGCGGCGCGGTGCGTTCGCGCCGGCGAAGATGAGGTGGATCTCGACCTGCTTGCCGGCGCGGAGCCGGGTCCGGAACTGGTTGCGGAGGTGGCCGAGGAGTGCTGCCGGCTGCTGAGCCGGCTGGAAGATGATACGCTGCGGTCCGTCGTGCTCTGGAAGATGGAGGGCTACACTAACGAGGAAATCGCCGTCCAACTCGCTTGCGTTCCGCGCACGGTGGAGCGGAAACTGCGGCTGATCCGAGAGATCTGGGAGGTCGAGCCGTGAGCACGGCGCCGATCGATCGCGTGTCGCACCTCAGTTTGGCACGGCGGGTGGACCAGGCCTGCGATCGCTTCGAGGAGGCGTGGAAGGCGGCTGGTTTGGACGGCGCGCCGCCGCGCCTCGACGACTATCTCGAAGCCGCCACCGGGCCGCAGCGCGAAGCGCTCCTCCGCGAATTGGTTCCGCTGGACATTTGTTACCGTCATCTCCGCGGCGAACTCATTGGTCCGCAAGACTACCCCGACCTTTGCTCCGAAGCTCCACCGTCCTGGCTGATCGAGGCGCTGGCGACCCCCGCGGTGCCGCCGACCGTCCGCAGCAAAATCACCGCCGGAGATTCGACCGCCGCCGCTCTGCCGGGTCCGGGCAGTCGCTTCGGCGATTATGAACTGGAGGCGGAAGTAGCGCGCGGCGGCATGGGAGTTGTCTTTCGGGCACGGCAAATCAGCCTCAACCGCATCGTCGCTTTGAAGATGATCCGCGACAGCCGCCTCGCCTCTGTCGAGGAAGTGGAGCGCTTCCGCCGCGAGGCGGAGGCGGCGGCCGGTCTGGAACATCCGCACATCGTCCCCGTCTACGAGGTCGGCCAGCACGAGGGCCATTATTATTTCAGCATGAAGTGGATCGAGGGCGGCAGCCTGACGAATCAGGTGGCCGCTCTGGGCGCCGATCCCCGCGCGGCGGCCCGTCTCGTTGCTGCCATCGCGCGGGCGGTGCATTACGCGCACCAGCACGGCATCCTTCATCGCGACCTCAAGCCGGCCAACATCCTCCTGCAACGCGCCGATTCCGGAGCGCGAGCCTCCGATTCCAAGACAGCGGAGATGGCCGCTCCTTCCGTTCTTCAATCCGCGATCCGCGATCCGCAATCCGCAATCCCGATGGTCAGCGATTTCGGACTGGCCAAGCACGTCGAGGGCGACGGGACTCCGACGCGCTCGGGCGTGATCGCCGGAACGCCGAACTACATGGCGCCCGAGCAGGCGTCCGGTTCGCGGATGCTGACGACGGCGGTGGATGTCTGGGGCCTGGGAGCAGTCCTCTACGAGTTGCTGACCGGACGGCCGCCCTTCCGGGCCGAGCATACCTTGGAGGTGCTGCGGAAGGTGCGCGAGGAGGAGCCGGAACGGCCGCGCGCGATCAATCCGCGTGTCGATCGCGACTTGGAGACCATTTGCTTGAAGTGTCTCCGCAAGGAGCCGCAAAACCGCTACAGTTCAGCCGAAGCGCTGGCCGACGACCTGACGCGCTGGCTGGGCAATGAACCGATCCAGGCACGTCCGGTCGGTGTGGGGGAACGGCTGGCGAAGTGGGCGCGGCGGCGTCCGGCGGTGGCGGCGCTGGCCGCCGCCCTCGCCGCCATCTCCCTGTCGGCGCTGGTGTTGGTGAGTTGGCATTGGTCCCAGGCGGTGACGGAGCGACGCGAGAAGGAGAGCGTGCAGCGGACCAACGAGCGCTTGCTGATCCACCTGTCGTTGCAGAAGGGGGTCGATCTGCTGGGGCGTGGACAGCTTCCGCGCGGGATGTTGTGGCTGACCAACACGCTGGAGAGCATCGATCGCGCGGGACTGCGGGCGGAGAAGGCCGAGGATCTGCGCCGGCCGGTGCTGGCCAACCTGGCGGCATGGTACGGCCGGCTGTGCCCGCTTCGCAGTCTGTTACCGCACTCCGCGCGGGTGCTGGCCGCCGCCAGCAGCCCCGATGGACAGCGGTTGTACACGGTCGATGCGAGCGGACGGCTCCGCCTCTGGGACGCGGACGCCGCCACTCCCACCGAGACGGTCCTGGAGCACACGAACCCGTTGGCCGCGGCGGCGTTCAGTTCGGACGCGCGCTGGGTGGTGCTCTGCGGCGCGGATGGGACGATCCGTGTGCGCAGCCTCGACGAAGGAGAATCGCTGCGCGCTCTGGAGGTGCCGGACGGCGCGCGTCCCGGTCCAATCCGCGTTGCGGCCGTCAACTCGCAGGGTTGGGTGGTTGCGGCTGTCGAGGTCGGGAAAGTCTGGAAAATCCTCGTCTGGGAGCCGAGGACAGGCGAACGGATGCGCCCGCTGGAAGGGCACGAGGGCAAGATCTACGCCCTGGCTTTCACTCCCCAGGGCGGACTGCTCGCCTCCGCGGGCGATGACAAGACGGTGCGGCTGTGGGACACGAAACAATGGAATGTCGTGAAGACGTGCCGGGGACAGGAGATGGGTGGGCAATCGCACCATTACGCCGTGCGCGCCTTGGCCTTCAGTCCCGACGGAACGCGGCTGGTCAGCGGCAGCGAGGACCAAGCGGCGCAGATCTGGGACGCCGCCACGGGGGAGCCGTTTTATTCGGACAAGGACGGGAAGAAAGTGTTTTTCCCCTCGCTGCCGCACCAGGATTCGGTGGAAGCCGTGGCGTTCAGCCCCGACGGCAAAAAGATATTGACCGGCAGCGCCGATCGCACGGCCCAACTGTGGGATGCGGACACAGGCCGAACGATTGGCCCGGTCGTGGAGCACCCTGCGGCGGTCGAGGTGGTGATGTTTCGTCCCGACGGAACGCTCCTGACGGCCAGCCGAGGACGGGATGGTTTGGCCCGGCTGTGGCTGCCGCCGCCGGAGAAGTTCTGGTTCCGCGAGTTCACCAACCCCGTCGAGGTCATGGCGGTGGCCATCAGTCCCGACGGCGGACTGGTGGCCACCGGCAGCGGTCACGATGCCTGGCTTTGGGACGTTCAAACGGGAGAATCGAAAAAATCGCTCCGTGCCGTGAACGAGGACGATAGCCACCGCGGCGACGTCTGGGCCGTGGCCTTCAGCCGCGATGGACGGTTCCTGCTCACCGAAGGCCGGGAAGGCGCCGCCCGGCTTTGGGACGTGGAGACGCGCCGGCCGGTGGAGTTCGCGCCGGGCAAGCCCGCCGTGATCGATCTCGGCTTCCGGGGCCGCACGGGCGCCTTCAGTCCCGATGGACGGTTCCTCCTCACCGGCGGCGGCAACGCCGACGGCGAGATGCCCGCCGGAGGAGCATGGTTATTGGACTTTCCGATTTCTCCCGCCGGTCCGCGGCGCGACAATCCCCTTGTGCAAGGAGAAGTTGTTTGGCAGGTGGCCTTCAGTCCCGACCGACGGACGGCGGCGATCGCCAGCGGCGACGAGACAGCGCGGCTTTGGAACCTGGAACGCCGCGAGCCGTTCGGTCCGCCGCTGCTGCATCAGAATCGGGTGGTCGGCCTGGACTTCAGCCCGGATGGCCGCTTTCTCGCCACCGCAAGCACCGACAAGACGGCCCGCGTTTGGAAGGCCGACACCGGAGAGGCGGTGGACGAGCCGTTCGATCATGCCGGGGCCGTGTGGGGCGTGGCCTGGGCCGATGAGCGAACCTTGGTGACGGCCTGCCGCGACGGACGGGTCCGCCTTTGGGATGTGCCGACGCGAACGCCGGTCGGTCCTCCCTGGGTCCACGAGGGGATCGTCTGGGCGGTGGCCTGCCACCCCGCCAGTCGATCGGTGCTGACCGGCAGCGACGACAAGACGGCTTGTCTCTGGCGAATCCCACCGCCGTGGACGAACGACGCCAAGCGCGTGCGTTTGTGCGTTGAGGTCAGCACCGGGCTGGAGTTGGATGGACTCGGCGTCGCCCACTGGCTGGAGGCGCCATCCTGGGAGAGTCGCCGCCAGGCGCTCAAGGAACTGGGCGGCCCACCCATCCCCTGATAGATTGCCTCCGTTTAGACCTAGTTTCAAAACCCCTACCTGGTGGGACCGGCGTCCCGCCGGTCCAGGGGTTTGGACCCGCGGGACGCCGGTCCCACCAGGTTTTGAAACTACGTCTTAGCCGCGACGCGCAGCGGAGCGCG
>DATBGU010000440.1:0-26676 GCA_036557825.1 Gemmataceae bacterium | reverse complement strand
AGAGGGTTCCGGCGGCGTTGGGTCCGTTACGGACGACGTGCGTGGCGGCACAGCGTGGGCAGGGCGGGATGGGGGTCGGTTCGGTGGTTGTAGTGTTCATTCCGTCAGTATACCATCATGCCGCACGGAGGGCCACTACCGCTTCTTTGAGGCTCTTGTCAGCGCTAGTGAATATCCCGCTACAAATCGTGAGCCACAACACTGCAATGCCCAAGCCAGCAAATCCGGTGATTGACCCTGCGAGCGGAAAACCGATGCCCCGTCCCTGTCGAATCAAGGCAAACACGGCACCGACGCCGCCAAGCAGCAGGCCCAGGCCGCACAGAGGTATAGCGAACCATGTACCGATACAGGGAATGAGGCTGAACACCAAGCCGATGACGCTGAGGGCCACCGAGGCAATGCCGAAGCCGAGTGGCACCTTGGAGGCGGAGACGACTTCATCTGCGAGATCGGTGCGCCGCTTGATTGGCATGTCGTCAGGGGCTTCCGTCGCTCGCGGTGGGTCGGATCGCATGACGTGAGAGGGAGTCAGTGCGGCCACGGTAAGCTGGTTGCCACATTTCGGGCACTTGAAGGACCGTCCAGCGGCGTTGTCGGGGGCGCGGAGCTTGGCACCGCAGGACGAGCAGGCGACGGAGAGCGACATCGTTGGCCTCTCGAGTTGTAACGGATTCGGCGAGCATCGGGCGTGGTCTGGGGCACCAAAAACGGATAACCACCCCTCAGCAGATGGGTACCCTTTGGGGCCGGAATTTCATCTGCGTCTGCTGACGGTACTACTTTGATGGTCTGCTGGCAACAAGCAAGGAAAAAGCTTGCGAAAAAGTAATGTTGTCAAGTGATCTGCTCGATGTGGCTTATTGTGTGACGCCTACTCAGGCGGCGAGCCTGTTACACCACTTCACTCCATCTCATGCCCGTGGCCATCTTCAAGGTTGCTCTCGCCACTCTCACTCTCTCACTCTCGTCGCGCTTCCTCGATCTCTTCGGGTGTGGGTTCGCAGCCAGCCAAGTAGTCAGGAAAAAGGTCATGGAAATGTTGCCAGGAACCTTTTCGGATCGAAAAAGGTTCCTAGCACCGTTTTCTCCTAGGATTGGCGAACTCGGCGCCAACTTCCCAGTGGGCCGATGTGGAGATGTTGGTCGTCGCGGTCGGTGGCTAGACCTTTTTGTACTGCAACCATTTGCCGTCCAGGCTCAAGACCATGCGCGGCACGCCGGGCGCGTCTTCAATCTTCCGAATCTCCACCGCCATGTCGATGGCGCTCATGATGCCGTCGCCGAACAGTTCGTGGGCCACATCCTTGAAGACCGGGCCGTAAAGCAGAACCACCTCATAGAGGCGGTAGACGAACGGGTCCGTCGGCGGCCAGGGCTGCGCCGGTGTCCGATGCGGAGCCTGCGTCAACACGCCCTTGACCTCCTGGGGCAGGTTGAGGGTGCGGGTCAGCGCTTCGGCCTCCTCTTGACTGGCCTGACCATAGCCGTAGACAAGCAGCGCCGCGTATACGGGGCTGCGACCAACCGACTCGCCCAGCTGAGGCCAGGTCAGGCCGAGGCGTCCCTTGGCCTCCAAGGCGAGCCGCCGAATATCCTCCCGCGTCAGCATCACTTAACCTCCCATAGATGTGGATCTCCTCCAGCTTTGCCGATTTCGCGAAGATGCTCCTTATGCCTTGCCCAAGATGGTCCGAGCCGCGTTCCAACCGGCGGCACCGATGACGCCGCCGCCGGGATGCGCCGCCGCGCCGCACAGGAACAGACCGCGGATCGGCGTGCGATAGCCGGCGAAGCCCGGAACCGGACGCAGGAAAAAGAGCTGATTCAGCGTCATCACTCCCTGGAAAATGTTGCCGCCGGTCAGGCCATATATGCGTTCAATGTCCAGCGGCGACAGAACTTGGCGAGCGATCACCGAGCGCTTGAAGTTCGGCGCGTACTCGTTGAGGATGTCGAAGCAGCGATCCGCGAAGCTCTCCTTCAAGTCGTCCCAGTTGCCCTCGCGTAGCCGGTACGGGGCATATTGGACGAACATCGACATCAGATGCTGACCGGGCGGGGCGACGGTGGTATCGACCGCCGAGGGCAGAGTGCATTCGAGGACGGGGTTCCGCGAAGGACGGCCGTACTTGGCATCGTCGTAGGCGTGCTCGATGTAATCCTGATCGGGGCAAAGGTGGATGGTGCCGCGATGCTGCGGACCCGGCTGCGAACCGGGATACGCCGTGAAGTCCGGCAACTCCGACAGGGCGACGTTGATTTTCAGCGAGGCGCTGTCGTAGCTGATGCGGTTGATCGCCTCGGCGAAGGCGGGCGGCAGCAAGCGGTTGTCCAGCAGCCGATTGAAGGTGACGTTGGCGTCGGCGTTGCTGGCGACGACGCGGGCGCGGATCTCCGTGCCGTCGGCGAGAGCGACGCCCTCGACGGCGCCGTCCTTGACGAGAATGCGGGCGACCTCGGCCTCGGTGCGGAGCGCGACGCCCAGCGCCTTGCCGGCGCGGGCGAGCGCTTGCGTCAGACCGCCCATGCCGCCGCGGACGTAGGCCCACACGCCGCGCTTGCCGTTCGTTTCGCCCATGACGTGATGGAACAGCACGTAGGCCGTGCCCGGCATGCTCGGCGCGGCCATGGCGCCGATGATCGCGTCGGTGGCCAGCGTCGCCTTCAACTGCTCCGACTCAAACCAGCGGTCGAGGATCGGGCGGGCCGCACCCGTCAGAATCTCGACGGCCTCGCTCATGCCGGCACCCATCTTCTGAAACGCGCGGCCAAGCTTGAACAGGCGCCACAAGTCGCGTAGGCCCGGCCGCAGCAGGTTCGGCGGACGCATCGTCAAGGTCGGCTCGATCACGTCGGCGACGCGCTCCATCATCGCCTCGTACTTGGGATAATTCTCCGCATCGCGCGGGCTGAACTTGGCGATCTCGCCGCGATTGAGCGCGCTGTCGGGTCCGATAAAGAGATAACGGCCATCGTGAAAGGGGGAGAAGGACGACGGATTGCGTTCGAGTTGGGCGAAGCCGTGATCGGCGAGGCGCAGATCGTGGATGATTTCCTTGCGGAACAGACTGTTGACGTAGGCGGCGGTGGAAACCTTGAAGCCGGGGAAGACCTCTTCGGTGACGCAGGCGCCGCCGACGATGTGGCGGCGCTCCAGCACCAGCACTTTCCATCCGGCACGGGCCAGATAACACGCCGTGACGAGCCCGTTGTGGCCGGCCCCAATGATGATCGCGTCGTAGCTGCCTGCCATGATCGTGCATCCTCTCCGGGGCGATTCCTACGGGCATTGTAGACCGACGGTTCCCTCGCGTCCGCCGACGTGCGCGCGGGACTCGCGGCGGGTAGCTTTATCCTTTATAATCCTTTCGTCGTCGCCAGGGCATCTCCCTGCGTTCCGGTGGAGTCCACCGAATGCTGAGCATCAGCGATTTCCTGGACGAACTGAGGAAATGGGGTCTGCTGGACTCCATCCATCTTGAGGAATTGTCTCAAAAACTCCAGGGCCGCGACCTCGGCCCACGCACCCTTGCCTGCGAATTGATCGAGCGCGGCTGGCTCACGCCGTTTCAGGCGAATCAAATTCACCTGGGCCGCGGCCAGGACTTACTGCTCGGCTCCTACGTGCTGCTGGAGCGGCTGGGCGAAGGCGGCATGGGCACCGTCTTCAAGGCGCGCGACGGGAAACTGGATCGCGTGGTGGCGATCAAGCTCATCCGCAAGGAACGGCTGAACAACACCAACAGCATCCGCCGTTTCCAGCGCGAGATCCGCGCCGCCGCCCTGCTGCGGCACCCCAACATCGTCCATGCCCTCGACGCCGACGAGGTGGGCGGCAGCCAACTGCTTGTCATGGAATACGTCGAAGGCATCGACCTGGCCCGGTACGTCGCGGACAAGGGACCGCTGCTGCCGCCGTTGGCCGCCGACTGCATCCGGCAAACGGCGCTGGCGCTGGCCCACGCGCACGAGAAAGGCATGGTCCACCGCGACATCAAGCCGTCCAACCTGCTGCTGACGGGTGCGGGACGGGTCAAGCTCCTCGATCTGGGGCTGGCCCGCTTTCAGGCCGGCGCCGAGGACGACAGCTCCAGCACCATGACCGAGAGCGGCATCATCATGGGCACGCCGGACTTCCTGGCTCCGGAGCAGGCCCGCCGCGCGCACGACGTGGACATCCGCGCCGACCTGTACAGTCTGGGCTGCACGTTCTACTTTCTGTTGACCGGCCGCGTGCCTTTCCCCGGCGGCACTCTCGGCGAGAAGATCGCCCATCATCTGCTGGACGAGCCGATACCGGTGCAGCGGCTGCGGCCGGACGTGCCGCCCCGCTTCGCCGCCGTCGTCCGCAAACTGATGGTCAAGCAGCCGGAGCAGCGCTATCAGAGTCCCGCCGAGGTGGCCAAGGTGCTGGCCCAGGGCGGCGAGCCGATCTCCGCGGCGCGCGTGGCGTCGGAGTCCGAGAACACGGTTCCCGACTGGGCCGAGGTCGTCGATCCAGACAAGACAGTCGCCTACGAGCCGATTCACCACCAACCGTCCCCGCGACGGAGGGGCCTCTTTTGGTTGCTGGTTGGAACGGCCGCTGCGCTGGCGGGACTGGCACTGGTCTGCCTTGTGCTGGCGCTGAGGCTGCGGCCGGGCACGGAAACGCAGCGAAACCGGGTCAAGGAGGGGGTTCCCGACGAGGACGACCAATCCTTACCGATCTCGACCAACAGCATCGGCATGAAGCTGGCCCCCATCCCCGCCGGCAACTTCCTGATGGGTTCCCCCGAGGACGAGCCGGACCGCGTACCCCACGAAGGCCCCCTCCATGAGGTGATTATCACTCGGCTGTTCCACATGGGTATCTGCGAAGTGACGGTCGGTCAGTTCCGGCAGTTCGCGCAAGCCAGTGGGTACAAGACCGAGGCGGAGAAAGGCGGCGGGGCCAGGCGTCGCTTCCCGGATGGCAAATGGAGGAATGTCCCCCAGGCCAACTGGCGGAACCCCGGCTTCGAGCAAACGGACGCCCACCCGGTCGTGTGCGTCAGTTGGAACGACGCCCAAGCCTTCTGCGACTGGCTGAGCGCGCGGGAAGGAAAGCGATACAGCCTACCCACCGAGGCGCAGTGGGAGTATGCCTGCCGCGCCGGCTCGCCAAAACGCTTCTCCTTCGGCGACGCGCCGGAGGATCTGGACCGCTACGGCTGGCACGAAGGCAACGCGGACTGGCGAACGCATCGTGTGGGCGAGAAAAAAGCGAATGCCTGGGGACTGTTCGACATGCACGGCAATGTCTGGGAGTGGACGGCGGATTGGTATACGGCCGATTACTACAGGCAGCGCGTGAAGAAGAACCCGCCTGGTCCCCCTGCGGGCGACGGCCGCGTGATCCGCGGCGGCGGCTGGAGCCGTGAAGCAAGCTACTGCCGCGCCGCGCATCGCTTTGGCCGCTGCACACCGTCGCATCGTGACGCGGACCTCGGTTTTCGCGTAATTCTTTGGCCGTAGCCCTCGGCCGAATCGCTCGCTCAGAGGGCAAGGAGCGGAGCGAGGCTCCGCGGAAAGTCTACCGCTCGTATTCGTTCGTTCGTACGGAAGTCATGGCCATTACCGACCGTACTGATCCACTGACCGGCCGCCTGCACCTGTACGTAGCCTTCGACTGGGGCGAGGAGATCGACCTCGACCATGCCGCCCGATTGGCCCCCGCTGCGGTGCTGAAGCTGGCCCGCCGGCCGCGCACGCCGTCGTCGATCACTTACAAACCGCCGCCGTTGCGCTTCCATCTTGAACCGTTGACGCTGGACCTGCCGGTCCTCGGCGGCGCTCCTCTCACCGCGGTCGGGGCGACGGTTTTCGACTTCGCCGCCGTGAGCGTGGGTTTGCATGCTCCGTTTCGGACGACGGCGGATGAACTGACGGCCCTGGCCGGACAGCTCTCGGATCCCGCCATCGTCTTGTCTCTGGTTCAGAGCGCCCGCCGCGCTCTGGAATCGCTGCATGCCAAGCTGCGGCCGGCGATCCAGAAGCCGTTGTGGCACGACGATCTCTGGGAGGAATTCGTGGTCTTCCAGTTCCCGCCCGCCGCGCCGGACGAGCCGGCCGTCCTCCTCAAGGACGAAGCGGGATGGCTGGCGAGTTTGCTCCGCCTGGAGGATCAGCCTCTTAGCGAGGAGGAAATCGCCGAAGCGGTGCGTCTGCCGCTGCGCTACGGCCGCGGCGATCTGTTCCTGCCCGACTGGGCGGCGGCGTTGCTGTTTGACGACGAACAGGGGGCCATCGAAACCCTGCAAACCATCGAGTTCGCCAACCTGCAATTGCTGGAATATCGCCACATCGACGACCGGCTCGACATTATCCTGGCGCGGGCCGATCAGCTGCTGCGTCGCGTGGCGCGATCGCGTCTCCCGTTCTGGCGCTCGCCCTCCACGCCGTTACGGATTCTCGGCGAGTTCAAAGTCGAGGCCAACGGATTGTTCGAGCGCACGGGCAACGTATTCAAGCTGATCGGCGATCAATACCTGGCTCGGGTTTATCGGCTGCTGGCGACGCGCTTCCATCTCAGCGAATGGGAGCGCAGCATTCAGCGCAAGCTGGAAGTGATCGAAGGCGTCTACCGCGTCGTCTCCGACCAGACCGCCACCTTTCGCCTGGAGTTGATGGAGGCGATCGTCATTTTCCTGATTTTCCTGGAGGTCCTGCTGGCGGTGTTCCGCCATTGATCGACAGGGTAGGCGAGGCCGGTGAGGCGGGAGCGTCGTGGGTGCGCGCGAGCGGTCCTTGCTCGCGCGGTTGCGGCGGGTACGTTTCCGACGGCGGGACCAGAACGGGCCGGATCGCGTCGAGTTGGCCGCGGACGAGGTGCGTGAAGACTTTCTCGCCGATCGTGCGGGTGAAGCGCGTGGCACCCAGCCGATAGAGATGATGACTGTCGCCGAAGTATTTATCCGGCATCCAGTCGCGGGCATCGACGATCGGCACCCCGGTTTCTCGTGTGAGGCGCTTCAGATAATCGTCCACGCAGGCGCGCGTCTCGGGGGCGTACCAGCCGCGATAGATGCTTCCTTCGGGCATGAGGTAGAGGACGGTCGGGATGCCTTCGCGCCGGCACAGGGCCAGCAGGTCGTGCAGCGCGCGGTCCTGCATCTCGGCGATGTGATAGTGCTGGAGTTCCTCGTAGTAAGTCTGCCGGGCCAGTTCCAGGGCACTTGGAACGAGCACGAGGGGTTGCGAATCGTCGCCGAGGTCCGACCAGCCCCAGTCGTCATTACACTTCCAGTGATCCACGCGCTTGCGCCAGGGAACACAATCGGCGGCGCAATGGTTCATCAGCGAGAAGCGGTGGGCGTGCCAGGGGGCCAGCTGCACGTTGTACCAGCGGCGCGTCATGGTCCCCGGGTCCGGCACGTACTTGCTCAGCAGGCGTAGATCGTTCCAGCCGATGCGGCTGACGCCGCCGCCGGCCTCGCCGCAAGCATCGTTGGATCGGCCCAGCAGAGCGGGTAGTACCTCGATGGCCAGCCAGTCGGGACGGATGCCGGCGTCGAGAAGACGGCACAACGTCACCAACTCGGCGAGCGGACCGGAGCCGACCTGGCTGAAGTTGAACACGAACGCCGTGCGGCCGTCGGCAGTCTTTAGGGGGGGCAAGACGCCCGGCCGCATCCCCTGTCCGGTGCGAGAGGAACCGAGCAAGACGAGCAGCGGCCGGTTCGGTTCGGCCGCCCGATGTTTGCGCAGCAGAGTCAATTTGTAGCCGAACTCCGGATCGCGCAGATGCGGCCAGCATCCCTGCGTCGCGATCAACATGCCGAGATGAGCGAGGGCGAAAAAGGCCAGCATCCACAGCAGACAAGCGCGTGTCTGCTTGGCCATTCGCGAGCGCCGCGCGGACATGGTGCTTTCTCCCCCTCCCAAGAAGAACTAACCACAGAGTCACAGAGAACACAGAGAGAAGACACAGAAAAAACAAAAAAAAGAATAGAACAGGAGCGGCTTGCTTTCTCTTTTGCTTTTATCTCTCTCTCTTCTTTTCTTCTCTGTGTTCTCTGTGTCTCTGTGGTTAGTTCTGTTTTCGACTCAGAACTGGAAGTAGATGAATGCCTTGCCGGTATCGGGCGTCAGCACCTGGGCCAGCACCAGCGCCGCCGCGTAGGCGAATCCCTGGATCGGCGCCGGCAGCCGCCACATTTTTTTCCAGGGCGCCCAGCAAGCCGCCGCGTGACAGATCCACATGAAAATCAGCGTGCTTACCAGGCTGAGGCGCGGCAACGGCGTTCCTAACCCCGGACTCCAGTCGATCACCCGATGCAGCAGCGTCAGCGCACTGTCGAAGGTGGCGGCGCGGAAGAACAACCAGCCGAAGGCGACACATACGAACGTCAGCAGCATTCGCAGGCCGGTGCCGGGGATGCTCCGCAGGGTTCGATCCAGCAGCGGCCGACCCGCGCAGAATCCACGGAAAACGCGATGGCCGACCAGGAACGCGCCGTGCAGGACGCCCCAGAACACGAAGGTCCAACTGGCCCCGTGCCACAGGCCGCCCAGCGTCATGGTTATCATCAGGTTGCGAGCGGTCCGCCAAGATCCGCCGCGGCTGCCGCCCAGCGGGATGAACAGATAATCGCGCAGCCAACTCGACAGCGAAATGTGCCAGCGATGCCAGAACTCGGCGATGTTCGCCGCCAGGTAGGGCATGTTGAAGTTCAGCGACAGCTTGTAGCCGAGCATGTGGGCCAGGCCAATGGCCATGTCGGAGTAGCCGGAGAAGTCACAATAAATTTGCACCGCGTAGGCGACCAGCGCGAACAAAATGGCCGAGGCGCGAAACAGCAACGGGTCCGCGAAAACCGGATCGACGTACTCCGCCATGCGGTCCGCGATCGCCATTTTCTTCAGCAAGCCCATCAGGACGTAGCCCGTCCCCAGGTACATGCGCGGCCAACTCCACGATTTCGTCCGCTTGATCTGCGGCAAAAAATCCTTGGCGCGGACGATGGGTCCGGCGACGAGGTGCGGAAAGAACAGGATGAACAGCATGAAATCGCCGAGATTGCGCTCGGCGGGAATGCGCCGGCGATAGACATCCACCATGTAGTTGATGGCCTCGAAGGTGTAGAACGAGATGCCGACCGGCACGAGGACGCCCAGCGTGCGAAACCACGTCGGCGAGCCGCCGGCGATCAGCAATTCGTCGAGCGATTCGAGGAAGAAATTGGCGTATTTGAAATAGCACAGCAGTCCCAGGTTGGCGAGCAGGCTCACACTCAGGAGCAGCCGGCGGCGCCAGACGAGAGACGAGCGCTCGATGCCGAGGGCGAGCAGGTAATCCAGCAAGGTAGAGACGCAGATGAGCAGAGCCAGCATTTTGTTCCAGCTGGCGTAGAAATAGAAACTCGCCCCCAGCAGCAGCCACACGCGGGGCCGACGCGCCGGCAGCGCCCAGTACAGCGCGAAGATCACGAGGAAAAAGAGGAAGAACTTCTGCGAACAAAACTGCATGTCATCCGGCCCTCAAGGATGGGCGTGCCGGGCCTCAGCGGACGTGCGAATCAAGAGGGGACCGCCCGACGCGCCGAGGAGTGTAGCGGCGGCGCGCGTGTGGTCAACCCCAGCCCTTTGCATGCTTCGCGGCTAGGAGCGGAGAACTACATGATGAAACTCCAAAACCAACTCCAGCGCCGGTGCAACGGGTCGAAGCCGATTGTCAGGGCGACGGTTTCAACCGGAAACCAATCCAGTTCCAGTTGCACGAGGGGAGGCGAGCAAGAAAAGTCCAGTCGCGAGGCGACGCCCCAGCCCAGATACCACTCATGAACGAGGCTGATCCGCGTTCCGAACGTCACGGAGGAGCGAGTGTACTCCGTCTCATGAATGGGCTTGCGGTAACTAAACTCGGGAACTCGGACACTGCGGTCCCAACATGCGGTGATGGCCGAACCATCCCCGAACTTCCATCCACCTCCCCAACGGGAGCCGCCGAAGATGAAGAGGCCGCCAGTTTCGGGCTGACTCTCGTAGAACGGTTCTGGAAGCTGTCTATCGGAAGCAAAATTACTTTCCGGCGAGGCTTGACCGGGCTGCCCCATCGGGGCGGTCAGCAAAACTATCGTCCAGGCAAGGTGGGATAACACTTTTTCTCCTCCCGAAGTCGATCCTTCTCGATCGATGCCAGCGCCAGGACGCGCCGGCGCGCGAACCTTACCCGATGGAGTGAACGCGAGCAATACGGACGGGGCCGCACCCCGCGCCGAAATAGCGGAGGACACTCTTTCACGCAGTGCCGTGGCGAGATATGGTTTACATTTGAATAAACCGCTCCCTCGCTCCCCAAGGAGAACGCGCGCGTGAAATCTCTTGCTCTCCGGGCCGCCGTCGTCCTGGCGCTTACGACCATGCTCCCACTCGCCGGTTCCTACCGGCCCCAAGCCGCACGAGCACAATCCGCTAAGGACACGGACATCACGGCGCCGCAATCGCCGTCCAGGCCTGCGCCGAAATGGCTCAAAATCATCGACCAGGGCGGCAACGATCCGCGCCTGAAGGGCTATTTCACTCCGGCAGGTGTCAAAGTTGAGATCGTCGCTGAGGAGCCGGTTGTCATCAATCCCGTCGGCATGGCGTTCGGCGACGACGGGACGTCGTACGTTCTCGAATGGCGGCCCAGCCCCGGCGACGACGGCCGCGAGACGCAGGAAACATTCACCTACAAGGACGGCACCAAGCGCAGTGTCGCCGCCATGAAGAAGAAGGTCAAGGACGCGGTCAAGGTCTTGCAGGACACGAAGGACAAGGGCGTTTACGATCAATCGAAGGTCATCCTCGAAGACGAAATGCCGTCCGGCATTCTGCTGCACGACGGCTGGATCTACCTGTCCGGTCGCGGCACGGTGCGGCGTTTCAGGCCGAACGAGTCGGGTGGCGCGAGCGTCAAGGAAGTCGTCGCCCAGGGATTCGGCGGCTTCCATCAGCACCAGGTTTCCGGTCTGACGATCGGCGGCGACGGCTTGTTGTACATCAGCACCGGCGACGGAGACAATTACGTCGAGGGTTCCGACGGCAGCCGGGCGACGGTGTTGCGTACCGGCGCGGTGTTTCGCTGCCGGCCGGACGGCTCACAGATTCGGACGTTCGCCGTCGGCTTTCAGAACCCTTATCGCGATGTGGCGTTCGACCTGCACGGCAATATGTTTCACGCCGACAACGACAGCAAGGACGGCGAGAAGTACACCGGCTGCCGCCTCCTGCACGTCGCCGACGGCGGCGACTTCGGTTGGCGTCTGCGCCAGGGCGCTCGCCTCGGCCGGCCGGACAAGTTGCGCAGCGCCGTCCACGGCGAGCTGCCCGGCAAGATGCCGCCGCTGCTGGGGACCGGCCGCGGCGCGCCGGCGGGGCTGCTCATCTACAACGACACGCGATTCCCGGAGGAGTACGGCGGTCTGCTCTACTACCCGGATGTCTTGCGCAAGCTCATCCGCGCCTACAAGGTTGAGCCGCGCGGCGCGAGCTTCGCCGTCACGGAGGAGTTCGAGTTTCTGAAGAGCGATGACCCGCTTTTCCGGCCGTGTCAGATGGTGGCGGGACCGGATGGGGCCATGTACGTCGTGGACTGGCGCACGGACTCAAGCGGCGCCGGAAAACTGTCCGGCGACGGAGCACATGGCCGTATCTATCGCATCTCGTGGGCCGGCACGAAGGAGAAGCCCGCCCTGCCGCCGCGGTCGATGGATAGTTGGATGCGGGTGGTTCGGCAAAGCGACGACGACTTGCTGAAGACATTGGCGGGCAACGAGGCGAGCGATCGGACGAAGGCGCAGCGCGAACTGGTGCGGCGCGGCGAGCGGAACCGGCCGGCCTTGCTCAAACTGCTGGGCGACGGCGAACAGCCGGTGACGTGCCGCGTCGCCGCGTTGGGCGTTCTCGAATCGTTCTGGAACGAGGCCGTGCGGACGGTGTTTCAGCAGGTGCTGGAAAATGGCGAGGAGCCGCTGCGCCGCCTGGCGGCCGAGGGACTGGGACGCAACGCGCCGCGCGGCGACCGGATCGTACACGATTGCCTGCTGAAAGCGCTGGCTGACAACGATCTGTCCGTGCGGCGGGCCGTCGCCCTGGCCATGGGTCGCCTGGCCGCGCCGGGAGCGGCGGATGCGCTGGTCAACGCGCTGGCCTTCGACGACAGCGGCGATGTGTTCCTGCGCGACGGCATTCTGCGGGGGATTGAAGAACTGGGCAAGCCGGGCATCGACCGCTTGCTCGCCCTGGCCGAGTCCGGCGTGGCCAAGGACACCGATAGCGTCGTGGAGGCGTTCGCCGCCCTGCGCACTCGGGCGGCTTACGAGGGCTTGCCCGTCCTGCTCAAGTATCCGCATTTGAAGGTCGAGCAGCGCGTCAAGCTGCTCCGCTCCTGCGGCAATTACCTGCTCGATCCGCCCATTTCGCTCGATCCGATTGTCGCTTATCTGAACACCAAGGCGGGCGAGCCGCTGCGGGTGAAACTGGCGGGGGTGGAATTGCTGGCGGCCGGTGGGACCGTCAAGGAACGCAAGACGGAGGATTGGCTGCTGGGCTTGCCGTCGTGGGCGGAGCGGGCGGTCAAGGAGGGAATGATCGCGCGCGACGAAGAAACTCGCCTCCGCGCCGCCGTGATCGCGGCCGTCGAGAAGATGCGTTTGACTCGTGCGATTGGTCTGCTGACCGACATGCTGAAAGACGACCGGTCGGCGTCCGAACGAGACGCGGTCCTCAAGGCGTTGCGCGCGCTTGGCGAGCGCTGAGACAGTATCGGCCCAGCCCGCAGCGCCAACAAGGGACAACCCTTGCTGGCGCTGCGGGCTGGTGGCTCTCTCGCTTACGGCGCCAGTCCGCCGTGGACGCGCTCAGGCGTCAGGTGCGACGGCATGTCGGTGAACCAGGCGCGCTCCCACTCGTACTCGATCTGCCGGAGATCTTCCGATTGATTGAGCAGTTCGAGAACCCGACGATTCGGATCGGACGAGTAGATGTTGATCAGGCATCCCGTCTGGCTGAGGATGAATCCCGACACCGCGATCAGAAGCAGCAAGCGCCGCATGTCAACCTCCCCGGCTCCCGTGAGAAGAGTCGTCGCGATCGCCTGGCGTGTCCCGGCGGGAACGCCGGCGGAGCAAACGAACCCCGCAGGTTTTATCGGTTGAAACGGCGGTGATCTTGAGACGGTTCGTGACGTTCGTGACGACTACGTCGCCTTGCGCGACCGATGGGGCTTGCCGCGGCCCTTGCCGACCGAATCGGCGGTATGATCGCCCATTCCGTTGGCGGTCTCGGCCACCAACTCCTCCTCGTCCGTCTGGAGCGCCGGCACGTTGGTCATGTTGCGCACCTTCTCTTCCATCTCCTTGCCGGGTTTGAAGGTGACGACGTTCTTGGGCGGGACGTCCACGCGGGCGCCGGTGCGCGGGTTGCGCGCCTTGCGGGCCTTGCGCTGTTTGACTTCAAAGACACCGAAGTTGCGCAGTTCGATGCGGCCGACCTCCAGCAGGGTTTCCACGATCGCGTCGAAGGTCTGCTGCACGATCTCTTTGGTCTTCAGCTGGGTCAGGCCGATGCGTTCGGATATTTGCTTGACGATCTCTTTCTTGGTCACGGGTCCCTTCTCCTGCAGAACGTGCCGGTCGCGCCGGCCAAGCCATCATGGAGTGTGTCAACTGTAAAGGGGGTAAGAGTTAATGTCAAGGTAAAAGGGGGCAAGACGGGCGAGAAACACCGGACGCGGAGGGACGGGCGGCTCCCACTTTGTGCCGTCCCTCCGGTGCGATATAATCCTTCTGTTCCGCGCCGTTCGTTTTTTCGCCGGTGAGTTTGTATGAAGATTGTCCAGTATCCGCATCCCGCCCTGCGCCAGCCGGCCAAGCCGCTGGCCGCCATCGATCGGCAGGTCCATCTGGATGCGGGCCGTATGCTCGAGCTGATGTACGCAAACAAGGGACTAGGATTGGCCGCCAATCAGGTCTTCCTGCCCTATCGGATCGTCGTCATCAATCCGACCGGCGACCCGCAGCAGCGCGACCGCGAGGAAGTGCTGCTCAATCCGGTCATTCTGGAGCGCAAGGGCACCATCGAGGGCGAGGAAGGCTGTCTGAGTTTTCCCGGTCTGTATCAGAAGATTCGCCGGGCCAAGACGATCAGCGTGCAGGCCTACAACCTCCGCGGCGAGGTCATCGACAAGGTGGTCAGCGAGCTGGAGTCGCGGCTGTGGCAGCACGAGATCGATCACCTCGACGGCATTCTGTTCATCGACAAGATGGGCACCATCGCTCGCCTGGCCAGCCGCAACGCCCTGCGCGAGTTCGAGCAGGAGTTCCAGCGCGGCCAGGAGAAGGGCGAGATTCCCCCGACGGCCGAGCTTGAACGCCTCCTGAAAGTGCGGGCCGAGGCGATGGACAAGACCGGCCAGCCGCCGCCGGATGAACCGCCGCCCATTTGACCTACGGATTATCTCGTATGCGCGTCGTCATGATGGGCACCGGCCTGTTCGCCGAGCCGACGTTCGAGGCGTTGCTGTCCAGCCCGCATTCCGTCGCCGGCCTAGTCACGCAGCCCGACCGGACAATCGGCTCGGAGCGCGGCTCGACGCGGCAGACCGGCCGCGGCATGAAGACCATCGCGCAGGAGCATAACGTCCCTGTCCTGCAACCGGAGAGCATCAACACGCCGGAAGGCGTCCGCGATTTGCAGGCGCTGCAACCGGACCTGCTCGTCGTCGCCGCCTACGGACAGATTTTGTCGCGCGACGTGCTGGCCGTGCCGCCGCAGGGCGGTATCAACGTCCACGCCTCGCTGTTGCCGAAATACCGCGGCGCCGCCCCGATCGCCTGGGCCATCTATCACGGCGAGACGCGCACCGGCGTCACCATCATCCGCATGTCCATCTCCCTCGACGCCGGCGACATGATGGCCCAGGAAGCCACCGACATCGGACCCGAGGAGACGGCCGGTGAGATCGAGGCCCGCCTGGCACCGCTGGGGGCGCGGCTGGCGTTGCAGGTGATCGAGCAGATGCAGAGGGGTCCGGTCGAGGGCCATAAGCAAGATCCGAGTCAGGTGACGAAAGCGCCGAAGTTAAAGAAAGAGAACGGGCTGATCGACTGGGGGCGCAGCGCCGAGCAGGTGTGCAATCAAATCCGGGCGATGCAGCCGTGGCCGACCGCTTATACATTTTGGCACCGGCCCGGTCAGCCGTCGCTGCGTCTGCTCGTTCTGAAAGCCGTCTGCCGTCCGCGCGCCGATGCGGAACGAGCGGCGCAGGCGGGTGAAATTCTCGTGCCCGGCGATCCCAAACGTTTCAGTGTCGCGGCCGGCGAGAACGGCATCGTTGAGATCCTCGACCTGCAACCGGCGGGCAAGCGGCGCATGACCGCCGAGGAGTTCCTGCGCGGCCGGAAACCGCAGGCCGGCGACCGGCTCGGACCGGAGACGCCATGAAGCGCGCCCTGCCGTCGTTCCGCGGATCTCAGCACAACGCCCGCAGCCTCGCCCTGCAAATCCTCCTCGATTGCCGCAAGCACGATGCCTTCGTTCAGGAAATCCTCGATCGTTGGTTTGTCGCAACAGCCGGCTCACGCCGGCCGCTCGCCGAGCCGGATCGCCGGCTCGTGACACAGCTCGTTTACGGCGTGCTGCGCCGCCGCGGCACACTGCGGGCGCTGCTGGAACCACTGGTGAACCGCCCCGCTCACAAGGTCGAATTCTGGCTGTGGGACGCCCTCGCCCTGGGCGCGTGCCAGCTCGCCCTGCTCACACACGTCCCGCCGCACGCCGCCGTGCATGAAACTGTCGAGCTGGCCGTCCACTTCGGCCGTCCCGCCGCGCGCGGCTTCCTCAACGGCGTGCTGCGCCGGCTGGCCGAACTCATCACCGACGAGCGCACGACCACGGCCGCCCCCGACGCGCTGCCGCTGGAACACGGCGAGTATCGCCGATTGACCCGGCCCGTTCTTCCCGATCCATCGGCCCATCCTCAGGATTATCTATCGGCGGCGTTCGGCCTGCCCGACTGGCTGGTGCGGCGCTGGCTGCCGCGTTACGGCGTCGAGGAGTGCCGGCGTCTGGGTTTCTGGTTCGCCGGACCCGCTGGCCTGACGCTGCGCTGCAATCCTCTGCGGGCCGAGCGCGAGCAATTGCTGGCGGCACTGCGACAGGCGGGACACAGCGCGGAGGCCGGCGAGCATCCGCAAGCGGTCCGACTGCACGAATCCGGTCCTCTCCGCGACCTGCCCGGCTACGCCGAGGGCTGGTTCAGCGTGCAGGACGAGTCCGCCATGCGCGTCGCCTCGGCGCTGGCGCCCGAACCGGGCGAAACCATCCTCGATCTGTGCGCCGCTCCCGGCGGCAAGACGACCCATCTCGCGGCGTTGATGCGCAACACCGGACGGATCATCGCCTGCGACGTGGACGCCCGGCGCTTGCAGACGGTTGCCACCCTGGCGCAACGGCTCGGCCTGACGATCATTGAACCACGTACGATCTCCGCCGACGGCGCGGGACTGCCGGACGGCCCGTTCGATCGTGTGCTGGCGGATGTGCCGTGCAGCAACACCGGCGTGCTGGGCAAGCGTCCCGAGGCGCGCTGGCGTCTTTGTCCCGACGATCTGCGGCAACTGGTGGCACTGCAAACGCGCCTGCTGCGGCGAGCCAGGGAATGTGTCCGCTCCGGCGGCGCGATTGTCTATTCGACGTGCAGCATCGAACCGGAAGAGAACCGGCAAGTGGTCGAGTCCGTGTTGCGCGAATGTCCGGATCTACGGCTGGAGGTGGAGGAAGAGGCGGCACCCGGCCGTCCCGCCGACGGCGGATACTGGGCGCGATTACAGCGGCTCATCTCGGATTAGCTCTTGGGAAGTAACCGTTTACGAGCCGATTGGAACAAACGTACAGATAAGGATCGAGCCTGAGAGCTGCCGGATCAAACGCGATCCCTGGCGAGCTGGGAGCGTCAGTGACCGGAGGATGTCCTTTAACTTCTGGAGGTTGCGCCTACTCCGGTCGCTGACGCTCCCAGCTTGCCAACTTGTTAGTGCCTCCTAGCGTCTCCCTGCCTCCCCCGTCACTGACCGCCAGTCCAGTTTTTTGGGTTGACCCTGGTAAGCTGGGTCAATATCAATGCTTTTCGTGAGACAGGAAAGCTGGAGAAGCGGAGCAAGAGCGGAGGACCCGCTTCGTCCGCGGAAGGACGAACGGCAGACTGTTTCAACCCTTTATATGGAAAAAGGAGGACAAGATGCGTCGTGCGCTAGGAATGGCGGCAATGGCAGGCGTCCTGTGGATCGGGACGGCGAACTTCGTGCAAGGCTTCAGCTGAGGCGGCGGCGGATGCGCTCCCAGTTTGGGAGGCGGCTTCGGCGGCTTCGGCGGCTTCGGCGGCTTCGGCGGTTATGCGGCCCCAGTCACGTACCGGCCGATGCCGGTACAGGCCCCGACCAACACGGCGAAACTCCACGTGACCCTGCCCGCGGACGCGAAGCTCACCATCGGCGGCACGCCCACCGTTTCTACCTCGGAGACACGCGTCTTCGAGTCGCCCAGTTTGACCCCGGGCAAGACCTTCTTCTACGTGCTGAAAGCGACGGTCGTTCGCGACGGTAAGACCGAAACCGTCACGAAGGAGGTGGCTGTCCGCGCCGGCGAGGACACCCGGGTCAAGATCGAGATCCCGGAATCCACGGCTGCCGAGGAGTGACCGGACGCTCGCCCATCTGGGCGAGGGGGAAGGGATGACCCCCTCGTTCCATTTCCCCCGATTGCATGGCCGCTTCCCTCCCCGCCGTTCTCCAGGGAACTACAGCCACGGTCACTGTTCGGACGGAATCTCGTTCTGTACGCTTGTCACCCTCGACCCGTCTCATTTATCCGGTGCGATTCCGCAGGGCCTCATGTCGCCCGGATGACCACCACGGTCGCGTTATCGGTCGCCCCTTGCAGGTTCGCCAGGTTGACCAGGCGACGTGCCACCGTCTCGGCGGAATAGCCCTCGCCGCGCAGCATCTGCTCCAAATCGGCGTTCGTAACGTGGTTGGTCAGACCGTCGGAGCAGACGACGACCCAATCGCCGGCCTTGATGGTGCCGGAATAGACGCCCGGCTCCACGTCGGGCTGACCGCCGATGGCCTGCTGCAATTCGTTGCGGCGCGGATGCGTCTCGGCTTCCTCCGGCGATAGCGTGCCCAGCTCGACGAGACGGTTGACCAGCGTTTGATCGCGCGTCATCTGGATCAGACGGCCCTCGTGCAGGTGATAGGTGCGGCTGTCGCCGACGTGGCCGACGACGATGTTGCGGCCGTCGATGTAGACGGCCTCGGCGGTGCAGCCCATGCCGCGGCGCTTCGAGCCGGGCGTGCGCGAGGCGGTGTAAATCTGCTTGTTCGCCTCCTTCAGCGCGGCCTTCAGCGTCTTCTTCATCTCCTCCACGTCGATCGGCGGCGCGGCGTGGCCCTCCCTTGCCGGCGCTGCGGGCTGGCTCAGCACGTCGCCGGGGAACGACGAGACGCCGGACAGGGGAGCGAACGGTTTCAGCTTCACCAAGTTCTGCCGCATGATCTGAATCGCCAGCGCGGCGGCGACCTCGCCGGCCTCGTAGCCGCCCATGCCGTCGCATAGCAGGACCAGGGCGGTTTCGCTCAAGTCGTCCTGGCGCGATTCGCAGGCGTGCAACAGCGCGAAGGCATCCTCGTTGCCGGTACGGACCATGCCGGTCGTCGTCCAGGCGGCGATCTCCAGGCGGACGTTGTCGAGTGTGCGGCCAATCGTTTGCAGAGTGCGAATCAGCTCCACGCAGCCGGTGACATCCTCGCGGGCAGCCTCGTCGCTGGGGAAGCGGCCCTCAACGTCCTTGCGGAACGTCTTCGACATGAGCCGGCCGAAAGCGGGATGAATGTCGGGGAAACGCGGGATGAACGGTTTGGGCGTGCCGTCGCGGTTGAAGTCGATCTCGTTGACATCGCGGCCGACGTGCAGGGCATAGAGCATGGCGCCGAAACTGTAGAGGTCGGCGCGGGCGTCGGCCTTGCCGGCCAGCACTTCCGGGGCCGTGTACAGCGTGCGCCGCAGCGGTAGGTCGGCGGGCAGCGGCAGCGGCAGCAGATCGCCCAGGTCGGTCAGGCGGGCGCGGCCCTCCGGCGCGATGACGATGATCTCGGGGCGCAGCCCTTCGAGGATGGTGTTGTACTGATGCAGCTGGTGCAGGATTTCCGCCACCGAGGCGAGGTAGCCGTAACGCTGCCGCGAATCGGCGTCGGGGTCGTCCCAGGCTTCCCACAGCGAAGTCCCGGCCGGAACCTCCTCCACCAGATACTCGAACTCGCCCTCGGTGAAACGATCGAGGACGGCCGGCAGGCCGGCGTTTTCGAGGTTGGAGAGCAGACCCTGCTCCCATTCCAGGCTCGGCCAAACCGGCTGCCCCGATTGGCTCTCGGGGGTGGTAGTGGCCACGGGGAGGACATCATCGAAAACGGGGACTATTTCTTCGTCTTCCTCGGCGAGGACGGCCTCGACGGGGGCGGCCTCGGCGATGGGAATCTCCTCGGCGGGGCGCGGCGCGGCTTGGCGGACGATGACCACCGGCGCCGGCGGTGAGGAGCCATCGCCGTGATCCAGGCCGCGGAAGCGGACCACCCCGAAGCGATCGCTGACCTGCTCGCCAACCTCATAGCGATTTTGAAGGCGCACGGCGGGAGCCTCCGCGGCCGCTGCCGGCGCGGCGACGGTGCCGCGGGCGAGGTCGGCCGCCGAAAAGTAATAGCCGCAATCGTCGCAGGACGAGGAGTCGCCCTTGCGCGCGGCGCCGCAGATGGGACAGAGGATCGTCGGCGGGGCGGCGGCATCGACCAGCGGCGACGGTATTTCGGGAAGGGTTTCCTGCAACGGTTCGACCGCCGGCGCAGCTTCGGCGGCCTCGGCCGGTTGCACGGCGGGCGCTTCCTCCGGCGCAGGTTGGGCCACGGGAACGGCGGCGTTCGGCTCGTCGGAGGGGACCGATTCCACCACGGGGATGGCCTCGTCGGCCTGGGGCGACTCCGGGACAGCCACCGGCTCGTCCGCCGGCGCACCGGGAGCCGGCGGCAGTTTCACATCCCAGGTCGGCAGCACTTCTTCCGGCGAGGAGACATCGTCGTTGGGTTTCATGTTCTCGACCAGACCCTTCAAGCGGGCCAGTAAACCACCCGCGCGCGGAGCATTGGGATTTGATGGCGTCGTTGGCATAGCAAGTTCTGAGTTCTGCGTTCCGAGTTCTGAGTCTCCATATCTGAGTCGTTTCCTCAGAACGCGGAACTCAGAACTCCGAACTACCGTAAGCGGTTGCCGCAGTGGATACAGCAGCGGCTGCCCATGCGATTGGTTTTGCCGCAGTGATAGCACGACGGCGTCGGATCGGTCAACGGCTCGGCGCACTTGGAGCAGTACGGCTCGCGGACTTTGTTGGTCTGCTGGCACTTGGGGCACGCGATCTCGCGCGTGACGCGGCGACGCTCCAGGTCGGCCTTGATCTCGCGCGCCGAGAAATAACGGTCGTTGACGTCCTCCGCCAGGTTCAGCTTGATCAGCTCGTAGAACCAGCGCTGCTCCGCTGGGATCGGGCTGTTCGCTTCGCTCAGCTGCGTTTCCAGTTCGCGGGCGGTGTAAAAGCCTTCCGGCGCCTTGCCGGTGGCCAAATGATACATCGTCCCGGCGAGGGCGAATAAGTCGCTGCGCGGCTCCGGTTTGCCGACGATTTGCTCCGGCGGGGCGTAACCCTCGGTATAGACGCGCGTCTTGGCCGCCATTTTCTCCTTGACGGTCCGTCCCAGGTCGCGGGCCGTGCCGAAGTCGATCATCTTGATGGAGCGGTGGTCCTCCAGAAGCATGATGTTGTCCGGCTTCAGGTCGCGGTGGACCAGGGGCGGCGACTGCGTGTGCATGTGCGTCAGCACGTCGCAAATGCTCTTGCTCCACTCGATGACCTGATCGAGGCTGAACGGCTTGTTGTTATGGGCCTCCATCAGTTTCAGAAGATCCTGACCGCGGATGAATTCGAGCACCAGATGCGCGCTCTGCCCTTGCTCGATCAGATCGTGGACGCGCGGCACGATGGGAATGCTTTCGAGCGAGCGCAGGATCTCGGCCTCGCGGCGGAAGAAATTCAGGCGGATGGCGAACTCCTGCGGATCGGCGCAGATCATGTCCTTGATGGCGACCGGCCGATTGCCGGACTTGGTGTCGCTGGCGAGATAGACAGCGCCGAAGCCGCCCATCGCCAGCAGGCGCTCGATCTTGTACCGGCCGTGCAGGACGGTGCCCGGCGCGGTCGGCAGGACGGTGCCACAGCGCTGGCAGTTGCGTTCGTTGGGCGGATTGGCGACGCCGCAGGCCGGATTGGGGCACAGGTTCGGCGCGCCCTCCATCTCGGCGGCGGTCGTCTCCGGCTGGATCAAATAGCCGCAGTCCATGCAGGCGATGGCGCCGGGCAACAGCGCCGCCTTGCAGGCGGGGCACTCGGTCGGCGTGGTCGGCACAGTGGCGGCCTTGCCGGGCGAAGGCGGCACATCCGGCGTCGAAGGCGGTCGCGGCGCGGGCGGGGCGGCAGGCTTGGTCGCCACGGCGGCACCGGCGCCACCGGCTGCGGCGGCGCCGACGGAGGCCGGCTGTCCGCCGCCGACCGTGAAAGGATTGTGGCAGCTGGGACAGCGGAATTGCTTGCCGGCCGAGTTGTCGGCCAGTTGCATCGGTTTCTGACAATGCGGGCACCGGATCACGAGCGGCATGGGGGTCAATCCTGTTATCTTCGCTGACATGGGTGCGGGCGGGACGCCCGCGCTCCGGAGCGCGGGCGTCCCGCCCGCACCCATGTCAGCGACTATTTCCTTTTCTGTCTCTCACCAAATTCGATCACACTATTGCCCACCCGGATGACGTCGCCGGACTTCAACGGCGTGGGCCTGCTTATGCGTTCATCATTGAGGAACGTGCCGCCGGGCGTGTCCGCGTCGGCGAGCAAGTAACGATTGTTCTTGAGTTGGATGCGCGCGTGCAAACGCTCGATGGTGTTGTCGCCGAACAAACCGAGATCGCAGCCCTCGGCCCGGCCGATGGTGGTTTCATCCTTGGCCAGCAGCAATTCGCGGCCCGCACGAAAGCCCTGAGCAACCTTGATCCACGCCTCCTTGAGGACCACCTGCGCCAGACCGACCATCAGCCCGATGCACAGGCCGAGGATCACCAGGCCGACCGCCAGGTCGGTTCGCGGGATCTCGGTGTTGGGGAAGAGGATCTGGAAGAGGATGCCGCCGAGACAACCGCCGAGGAAGCCGCCGTAAATGCCGTTCAGCGTCTTCTTGATCGCCATGCGAATGTCTCCGCCGGTCATCATGGCCCGCATCAGGTCGTAGATGCCGATGGACATACCGATGCCGACGCCGGTGAAAATCCAGCCGATGAAAAGCAACTTGGGATGCAGCGACATCATCGCCTGACCGGCCAGGCCGCCAATCATGCCGCCGAAGAGGCCGACACTGAGGCAAACGAAAATGCGGACGATGCGCTGAAAGCCGACCGCGTTGAGCACGGCATCGACGAGGCCGATAGCGCCGGCCACGAGCAGCCCAAGAACGGCGGCGATCAAGGCGGCGCGGCCATACTCGTTGTTGATGCTCCGAATGCCGCTTCCCTGCGCGACGCCCCAACTCAGAAAGGCGGCCCAGCCGCCCAAGAGCGCACAGTAGTAGATGAACAGTTTGAACGACATCCGCCGCTCCCCAATATGCCATTGTCCCTTGCTGGCGCTGCGGGCTGGCAATGTTAACCAAAGATACTCGTCGTCTTGACGACCACCTGCTTGGGCTTCGACTTGGCGCTTCCGGACGTGGCTTTCAGCGTGTACTCGCCCGTCCTGCCGCTGCGCACGTGCCAGAACACCTGACTGCGCGCCCCGCCCTCCTCAATCGTCTTCTCGACGCTTTCGCCGTCCGCCAGCTTGAGACCGCGCGGCACCTCCAGCTTCACCTTGTCGCCCTTCTTGGCCTTCCAGACGTAGGCGGTGGCCACGAAATCGTGATCGGGCTGCACCGAGGCCGGCACGCTCAGGGCCAGCGACACGCCGCCGCCGCCGCCGCCCTCGCCGATCTCCAGCGAACCCAGTCCGTAGGTGAAGGCCATGTGCCGAATGTCATTGGGATTCATGTTCTCGTAGGGCCAATACAGAAACACGCACGAATCCGCTTTTTCTCCGGGCTGGTCGGGCCTCATCGATTCCACCACGTCCGGCTCCCAGGGTGCCGTGGCGCCGGGAAATCGGCAAATCCGCAGCTTGTCCATGTCCTCCAACTGGATGCCGCCGGGCAGTTTGAGATGCAGACCCATGCGGGCCACGGTGCCGGGATCCTTGGGATCGTCCGGCTTCTCGACGACCTCGATGTAATCGGGGATCTGTTTCTGGAGAAACTCGGCCTTGGTATCGACGAAGCCCTTCTTGCCGGGGATGGTGAACGGCACGCCGTCGTTGGCGCCGATGAAGGTGTCGAGCATCACGCGGACGCCGACCTTGTGCTTGCCGTCGTCCTTGTTCTCGACGGTGTACCAGACGAGCAAGGTATCGAGGTAACCCGACTGGCCGGGGACGACCTCGACGTGCTGCTTGACGAGAATCTTTTCCCGGCTGAACTCCATCGTGGAAGTCCAGCCCTTGCGGCCGGGGATGGGTTGATGCTTGAGCGATCCGTTGCGGCCCGCCCAGATGTTGGACGAGGTTTTCTTGCCGAAAACGTAATCGAAATCGTCGATCTTGATGCGCGTGTTGTTGCTGGCACCGTGGTCGTCGTAGGTCAGCCGCTTATATTTGTCGGCGTAATTGGGGTCTTTGCTCTTGGTCATCACCAGCCCGAACCTCTCGTCCTGGTCGCGCGACAGGGCGGAGAGCAGCGGGTCGGCGTCCTTGAGGTTGTACGACCACGGATCGACGGGGGCTTTCTTCTCCTGCTCCTCGATGTCCGTATCGCGATTGGCGACGGCGGCCGGTTTCAGCAAATGATCGACGAGGACGGCGACGAGCATGACGAGCAGCAGCAGGAGGGCCGGCAGCGCATGCACCCAGGCCGGCGTTCCCTTGGCGCGACGGCGGCGATACTCGCCGGAGCGGCGCGAGGAGACGATCGGCGGCACGATCAGTGCCGGCGCCGACGGCGTCTTCGAGACGGACTCGACGACCGGAAGGGGCGTCGGATCGCCGAAGACGAGGTTGTTGCCGATTTGCAGCGACACCGGCACGACGAAGCGCTGATTGCCGTTGGACTGCACGATCAGCTTGGCCGTCAGCGTCTCGCCCTCCTTGTTGGGCACCGCCGGCACCGACAGATTGATGGAGGCGACGCGGCCGTTGAGCTTGGCGCGGCTGACCTCCAGCCACGGCTGATTGCTGGTGGCGTGCGCGTAGACGGGCCGCTTCTCCTGACTCTTGATCTCGATGTTGGCGCGCAGCTGCTCGCCGGGGGTGCCGGTCAGGTCGATGCGGTTGGTGCTGATCTCGACCTTGGGCGGAGCGGTCAGTCCCAGCGCCTCGAAGAACTGCTGCACCGCGCCCAAGCCGGACGCCGCCGGACCCTGAACCGGATAGGTCCAGCCGTTGGACTTGTACCACTCGGCGACGGCGCCGTTCTCGAACAAAAGGGCCGCCTCCTTGGAGTTGGCCTTGGCCTTCTCGGCGGCCTGGCGCGGACTTTTGGCGCCGGCCAGCGCGCCGGAGGGAAACGGTTTGACCGGCACTTGCGCCTTGACGGCGACGATGAACGAGCCGCCGTTGGACTCGACCTCCAGGTTCGCTTCCAGCGGCTTGTTGTTGGCGCGGAGCTTGTCGGGGCGAACGCGGATCGGCAGGGCGAAGTCGTGCTGGAACTGGAAATGCTTCTGATTGCCGGCCGCATCGCCCAGCGCCAACCAGGGAGCGTCGGCGCTGGTGACGGTGCCGGAGATGAGCCGCATTCCGCGGTTCTCCATGCGCAGCTGGAACTCGCGCTCGCTGCCGATTGGTAAGGTGCCGAGGTTGAACTCCTGCGTCTCCAGGGCCAGCTCCGGCTCGGCGAGCACGTCGCTGGGCAGCTTGTCGAGGAGCTGATTGAGGCCGAGGTCCGGGTCGGGGAACTTGGCGGACTCCTTGGCGGCCAGGGCGAGATCGACGCGGCCCAGCCCGCCGAAGAAGGTTTCCAGGTAGCCCTTCTTGAGCAGGTCGCGGGCGGAGGACCATTCGTCCTGACAGGCCACGGCCAATTCGTCGAAGTTGCGGCACTGCCGGCCGCCGGGAAAGACGAAGGGGTTGGCGAACGCCTGCGCGCCGACGGCGACCGGGCCGCCGTTACGCGAATGCCCGCCGAGGACGAAGCCGTCAAAGTAACAATAGACGGCGTCGGAGGGGTTGGCGCGCGAACATTTGCTGCATGTCTGAACCATTGACGTCATCCGATGCACACTAGCCCGGACGGGCAGCCGGGTGGTCCATGCGAACAACCCGCGCCGGCGCGTCAGGCCGCGTCGAGGAGCGACTCCTGTCAGGTTGGAAGCGATTCGCTCCGTTGATTATGGCACGGTTGGCAGCGCCGTTCAACCGTGTATCGGAGTCCTTTTGGGCCGCCAGCCTGAGCGCGGGAAGGGAGGAAGGCATCCGTATCTTGTTTCGCAGCGGATTCAAAACTTCGTTTACCAGCCCGACGCGCCAGCGAGGGCCGCCCTCGCTGGCGCGTCGGGCTGGTAGGGAAACACCGCATTTCAGACGACAACTTTCAACTGGACGTTGCCGATCTGAATGATGTCGTTGGGAGACAGCTGCCGTTTCTGTCCCGGATAGATGCGCGTCCGGTTGACGTAGGTGCCGTTGGCGCTGTTCAGATCTTCGACGGCCAACTCGTTGTTCTCGAAGCTGAGGCAGGCGTGCTGGCGCGAGCACCAAATGCGATCGGGCGGCTCCTGGTCCTCCAGGTCGATGTCCACCGGCTTCTCATCGGCGCGGCCGATGAAATTGAGTCCCTCGTAAACGGGGTACTCGACGTTGCGTTTCTGGCCGCGCAACACGAGCAGGCGCGGCTGCGCGCCGGCGGGCAGAGCGACCGGGGCCGCGGCCGGAGCGGCGGGCGCCGGAGCGGCCGCGGCGGGAGCCGGAGCGGCAACCGCCGGTTGCGGAGGCGGAGCAACGGGTTCCGGCGCCGGCGCGGCCGGAACCGGCGGCGGAGCCACATGTACCGGCGCGGGGGGCGCCGACGGCGTAACCGGATGCGCCTCGGCGACCGGAGCGGCCTCGACCGGATGCGCTTCAATCGGTTGCGCTTCAATCGGATGGGCCTCGGCGATGGTCGCTTCGAGACCGATCGGCATGGCCGGCAGCGGTTCCGCCATGACCGGTTCGCCGGCCAGCGGGATCGTCTCCGCCGCAATCGGAATGCCCTCGTACGGTTCGGCCGGCAGCGGTTCGGCCGTCGGAATGGCCTCGACGGGGGCCGGTTCCGCGTGGGCCACGGGAGCGGCGACCGCGCCGGCGAGGTCGGATTTGCACTGCTCGCAGAAAAGAGCGCCGTCTTCGTTATCAAAGTGGCAGAAGGGACATTTGAGCATGGTGGAAACCTCGGGTGATTCAGATGCGTTCACGGTTCCGATACCAATCCTTTCCGGCGAGCGGGGGCGTCCGCCCCCTGTTGCGTT
>DATBGU010000439.1:0-91509 GCA_036557825.1 Gemmataceae bacterium | reverse complement strand
GGGCCGCCCCACCCTACGCCACCTCATCCACGTTGATACGGGCGATGTAGGGCAATTCGCGATACCGTTCCTTCCAGTCGATGCCGTAGCCGGCCACGAAGCAATCAGGGATGGTGAAGCCGACGTAATCGATTGCCACGGGCGCGATGCGCCGGGCGGGTTTGTCGAGCAGCGCGCAGAAACGAACGCTTGCCGGGTTCTTCCGTCGCAAATGATCGAGCAGCCAATGGCTGCACGTGCCGGTGTCGATGATGTCGTCGAGAACCAAAATGTTCTGTCCCTCGATCGGCGCGGACACATCGAGATGGAGTTGCACGTTGCCGCTCGTGGTGGTCCGGTCGCCGTAGCTGGACAGCTTGACGAAATCGCAGCGAACCGGAATAGTCAAGCGGCGAACCAGATCGGCCATGAACACCCAGGCGCCTTTGAGGACGCCGACGACGAGCAGCGGTTTGCCGGCATAATCCGCCGAAATCTGTCGGGCCAGCTCGCCGACACGCTCGCGGATCTGCTGCTCGGAGATCAGGCAGCGGACTTCGGTTTGTGCGGACGCATCGGCGGACATGACTTCACCCCGTCCAGCCACGACGATTAGTACAACCGTTTTCCGGGCGTTTGCTGCCAGCGCTGGAACAGTTCGCGGCATTCGTTCGTCAACAGTCCACCCTCGACGCACAACGGACTGCCGGCGGTCGCGGCGAGCACCTGCGCCGGCATCCTCAGCGCGGAAAACCCCACCTCCGTCGCGTCGGCGATCTCCGCGCCGAAAACCACGCGGTCGATCTTGGCCCAGTGGATCGCCGACAGGCACATCGGACACGGTTCGCAAGTCGTGAACATTTCGCACCCCTGAAGGCCGATGGTCGCGAGCAGCTTCGCGGCTAGGCGGATGCAGTTCACCTCCGCGTGGGCCGTCGGGTCGGTGTCGCGCCAAACGGTGTTGTGGGCCGCACAGATTAGCTGCCCGCCGCGCACGATCACCGCACCAAACGGCGATTGCCCAGCGGCCATGCCCTCCCGTGCCTTGTCGAGCGCTTGCCGCAGCCACATCGCATCGCTCATCGACGCATTCCTCCATCCACTCGGACCTCTGCCATCATGACGCGTGGCCAGGCGGCCGGAAAGAGCATTCGATCGCACCGTCTCGCCCGCGGATTTGCGTCGCGGCGAGGAAATCCGCTTGAAACTCGCGCCGTCGCCCTGCATGATAATTACAACCTACCCGAATTCTCTCCCGCGCCCCAGCCGCAGGAAGAACGACCTCATGAATCCACCGCGAACCTTGTTCAGCCGTTTCATTATCCTGGCGATCGGACTTCTCCTGACGCACCTCGCTCAGAGCGAGGCGGCCACCCGGCCGGAAACGCCGGACATCGCCGGATTAGTGCGGCGGCTCGGCTCGACCGACTTCAAGGTGCGCGAACTGGCGAGCCGCGAACTGTTTCGCATCGGCCTGCCCGCCAAGCAGCCTCTGCTGGAAGGCGCCAACGATCCCGACCCAGAAGTGCGGCGCCGCTGCCGCGACCTGCTGCCGCGCATCCTGGAGGCGGATCGGCAGGCCAAGCTGGCGGCCTTTCTCGCCGATACGGACGGCAAGCTCAAGCACGATCTGCCGGGCTGGGAGCGCTACCGCAAGATCGCCGGCGAGGACGACGCCGCCCGCCGTTTCTTCGCCGACATCCAGAAGGGCGATGTCGCCTTCCTCCGCGACGCGGAGAAAGATCCTGACCACGCCGGCGAGCGCTGCGGCGCCCTGTGTCAACTCCTGATCCAGAGACAACAAGCCTTTCAGTTCCGCAATGGCCGGGTCGAGTCCACGCAGATTCCGCTAACGGAGATCGCTCCTATGTTGCTGGTCGCCGCCGACGCGCACGTCCGTATCCCCGTTCAGCAGCGCTATCTGTTCACCAACCTTCTGTATCAGCCGGCCGTCCAAGAAAACCTGCGCAAGAGCGGCATCTCGCCGTTCAAGAAAATCGTCCTGGCATGGATGGAGCACGAGGTCTACGACGAGACGACCTCCGGATCGTTGTTCCACGTCATCAATCAGCTGGGATTGAAGGAAGGTCTGGACATGGCCCTGAAGGCCGTTCGGAGCAAAAAACTGAAGGGTCCGGGGCTGGCGGGAGCGCTCGTCACGATCGGGAAGTTCGGCGACAAGGAGCATGTGGAGTTGATGGAGTCGTTCCTGGACGATAAGACGGCGATCGGCGGTTTCAACTTCGGCCGGGCCAACGGCGGCAACGTCGGCGGCAACACACAGGTGCGCGACGCCGCTCTGGCGATGCTGGTCCGCCTGACGAAGCAGTCGGCCAAGGACTACGGTTTCGCCATCACGGAGATTCAACCGGCGCTGGACCATTTGATGGATTATGCTAACTGTCTCGGCTTCAGCAGCGAGGAGCGGCGGACCAAGGCGTTCGAGAAGTGGAAGACGTGGAAGGCCGCCCGCAAGAAATGACCGATAACCTCGGCGAGCGGGGGGCGTCAGCCTCCTGTTGCGAGCGCGAAACAGGGGGCTGACGCCCCCCCGCTCGCCAAAAAGGGATCTCTCATGCTGACGTTTTGGGGACCGAGCCGACGATTCTGCGATCGGGTCAGCCGGCGTGATTTTCTGCGCGTCGGTGCGTTGGGTCTGGGCGGCTTGACGCTGGCCGACGTGCTGCGTCTCCGCGCCGAGACGGGCAACCGCACACCGGCTCGTTCGGTCATCATGGTGTGCCTGGCCGGCGGTCCCAGCCACCTCGACATGTACGACCTGAAACCCAACGCCTCGACCGAGTATCGCGGCGACTTCAAACCCATCAAGACGAACGTCCCCGGCTTCGACATCTGCGAACACTTCCCGCGTCAGGCGCAAATCGCCGACAAGTTGGCCCTGGTGCGTACCGTGCAGTTCGTCGAGCCGATGCAGCACGAACTGGAGGAGTGCTACACCGGCTTCCCCAAGTCGGAGAAGCGGCCGGCCTTCGGCTCGATCGTCAGCCGCTATCAGGAAGATGGCGACCGCCGCGTTCCGCGCTACGTCAGTCTCGATCAATACTACGCCAACCACGCCGAGTTGGAGAACCCGCGCTATGTCGGCGCCGCGCACCGGGCGTTTCTCTACGGCAGTGAGGGCGTCAAGGATCTCAGCCTGACGCCGGGGTTGACGCTCGACCGCCTCGACGACCGCAAACAACTGCGCGGCGCCTTCGACACGCTCCGCCGCGACCTCGACGCGCGCGGCGATTTCGAGTCACTGGACACGTTCTCGGCGCAGGCGCTGGAGATGATTACCTCGCCGAAGGCGCGGCAGGCGTTCGATCTCAGCCGCGAACCGGATCGGGTACGCGAGCGCTACGGCAACAAGACGGACAAGTACATCTACGGCAACGATCCCAAGCCGACGAATCCCTGGCCGAGCGACAAGTTCCTGCTGGCGCGGCGGTTGGTCGAGGCCGGCGTGTCGGTGGTGACGATGCGCATCGGCACCTGGGACTATCACGGCAAGACTTCCGGCACCGGTAACATCTTCGTCGGTTTGCGTTCGCAACTGCCGTTGTTGGACCGCTCAATCCACGCCCTGGTGAGCGACCTGCACGATCGGGGATTGGACAAGGAGGTTGCGGTGCTGGTATGGGGCGAGTTCGGCCGCACGCCCAAGATCAACAACGTGCAGGGTCGCGATCACTGGCCGCAGGCCGGCTTCGCGCTGTTCGCGGGCGGCGGTCTGCGTACCGGCGTGGTGGTCGGTGAAACCGACAGCAAGGCGGAGCGTCCGCGCAACCGGCCGCTCGGCGCGCAGAATGTGCTGGGCACTCTGTATCACGTCCTCGGCATCGATTCGGAGCAATCGCTGCCCGACTTCACCGGCCGTCCGCGCCGCCTGCTCGACGACGGCGAACCGATCGCGGAACTGGTGTAAACGACTGAGCCGCTCAAGCAAAGAAGGGCCGGGGGTTGACCGCCATCAACTCCCGGCTTTTTTTGGGACTTTACTTATGGGGCAGAAAGTCCGATGATGCTATTGGAGGACAAAACGTGCCAGACATGGATGCCCACAAAAAGCAATCGACCTTGTTGGTGCTGTTCATCCCCAGTGCCGATCGCTATGGCGAATCGCTGGGGAAGAAAAAACAAAAACCTGGGTTCGCAAAGCCCTGAAGGTGCTTGGAGAGGGCATGGGTGGCGCGACGGCCTTCCCTCGTGGACTGGGCGTGTGGCGAGATGATGCTCAAGGCGGCGAGTTGGTTTGGGACAAGCCCGTGCTGATCCAATGCTACACTGCGGAGGAGACGTTGGAACAACAGGCTGCTCCCCTGCGGCAGTTCCTGGTTGAGATGGGAACGCAAACTCGCCAAGGCGCCGTCGGCTTCGTGATTGATCGAGACTACTATGAGATTCAGTTCCCACTGGAAGGAGCACGGTAATGGCGAAAAACCGCGAGAAGTTAGCGAACTTGCTCGGAGCCAAGATCGTGGGCGAAGTCCCCGATGTGGGCGGCGGAGCGTTCGGCATGGCGCGGTTGGCTCACTTCCTTCACCAACGGCTGACGCCCAGCCAAGGCGAAAGACCCGGCCGACCGACGGATGCGAACTGGGTTCATCGCCCCAAGGTGCCGATGAGCGAGGACACTTACCGAACACTGGTTGAGATCGCCGAGGCAATGAGCACCCCCGAGCGGAAGATCAGTCCAATGCAGGCGGCCGCCCATCTATTGGAGGAAGCGGTCTCTCAGGTTTCGGGGACGGCGGAACATCACGTTGAGGAGATTGAGGAGAACCCAGCGGATTTCGTCTCCTCGAAACGGCGAGGGGCGACCCGAAATTGAAACGCGAGAGCAAAGCGGAGCGTCCGCGCAACCGACCGGCGCGCTCGAAGAACAAGTGCGATGAGAGGATGTCCGATGAGCGTCCGGTTTCTGGCTTGGTATCTCAGCGGTTTACTGAGCCTGACCTGTGTGCTGTTTTCGCTCGTCACGATGGTGCCTGATGCGGAATCCGAGCGAATCGTCGTCGTGGTCATCTGCGCCGTAGGGGCTGTGTTGTTCGCTACTGGAGGACTTTGTTGTGGATGGTTCCCGGCCCAGCATTGGATCAATCGGTCGCGCATTTTGCGAAGCGTGCTGTTGGCACTAGCAATCGGCTTGACACTGTTCCTACTGGTAGGAGTGATCGGTTAGCGACGGCCCCAAGAAGGGTATTTTCCGAGCCGCGACCTGTCGGGCCGCGGAGCGGCAAACACGGCGTTCCCACGCTGAACGTGGGAACGAGGACGCCGCAAACGGGCTTGTCTTCCTCGTCCTTCCCCTGGTACTCTGCGGCGACCTTCGGCGGCCAGAAGGACCGCCTGTCCCTCCCAAAGCAGGATGCTCTCTATGCGATTGTTCGTCAGCGCGGGCGAACCCAGCGGCGATCTTCACGGCGCCAATCTCATCCACGCCCTTCGTCGGCGTCAACCAAACCTCGACATCTACGGATTCGGCGGGGATCGCATGGCTGCCGCCGGCTGCCGGCTCCTCTACCCACTTTGCGATCTCGCCGTCGTGGGTATAGCACCCGTCGTCGCCAACCTGCCGCGCTTCTGGCGGCTTCTTGGCATGGCCGATCGTTTCTTTCAAGAGCAGCGGCCCGATGCCCTTGTGATGATCGACTACCCCGGTTTTCATTGGTGGCTTGCGCGCCGCGCGCGGGCCTGGGGAGTGCCGGTGATCTACTTCGTGCCCCCGCAAATCTGGGGCTGGTTGACCTATCGCGTCCACAAGATGCGCCGCCTGACCGACCGCGTTCTTTGCAACCTGCGCTTCGAGGAAGACTGGTATCGTCAGCGCAACGTCGCCGCCGAGTACATCGGCCATCCCTACTTCGACGAGTTGCGCGAGCAGCGACTCGACAGCGCGTTCGTGCAAGAACAGCGCGAGAAACCGGGCGTTATCCTCGCGGTGCTGCCCGGCTCGCGCGACTCCGAGTTGCGCTTCAACCTCTCGTCGCTGCTGCGCGCCGCCACACTCATCCATGCGCGGCGTCCCGATACTCGTTTCCTCGTCGGCTGTTTCCGCGATCGGCATCGTCGGCAAGTCGAGGATGGCGCGCGCGGCCTCGGTCTGCCAATCGAAATTCACGTCGGACGAACCCCGGAGATCATTCACCTCGCGCATTCGTGTCTGGCGGTGTCCGGCTCGGTCAGCCTGGAGTTGCTCTATCGCGGCAAGCCCTCGACGGTGCAGTATCGTCACCGATGGATCAGCATCGCGCTGGCTCACATTCTGAAGCGCGTGCCGTTCATTACGCTCGTCAATCTGCTGGCGAACAAGGAATTGTTCCCGGAGTATTTCGGCGTCGGCTGCCCCGCCGATTCGATGGCGGCCCATGTGCTGCATTGGCTCAACGATCGGGGCGTCTACGAGTCGCTGTGCGGGGAACTGGCATCGCTCCGCGAGCGCGTCGCCACTCCTGGTGCCTGCGAGCGCGCGGCCGATGCCGTGCTGACGCTGATTCGCCAGCGCCAGAGCGACCGGCCGCTCGCCGCCTGACAGGCCGTTGTCAGCGGCCCTTCAATACCTTGTGCCCGGTCAGCCGTTTCGCCAGCGCATCGATGCGGTCGCGGCACTCGTTCCGCGCCTTCGCGTATCCCTTCGCATCAACGTGCCCCGATTTCAGGTAATCGAGGACGACCGCCTCCGCGGCCATGTACTCGTCGCAGGCGTGGGCCACGGTCGAGGCGATCTCCAGCGGAATGGTCGTCACGCCGTTGCGGTCGGCGTGCAGCAAATCGCCGGGATAAATCGTCACCCCGCCGACGTGGACCGGCACATTGATCTGTGGGAAATGGCAGTAGCCGTGGGCGCTGATGACACCGTCGCAGAAGCACGGAAATTGCAGCGCCTCCACCTGATCGAGATCGCGTCCCGCGCCGCTGGTGATGAGTCCGATCGCCCCGAACGCCTTGTAAGTGGTACACATCACCTCGCCGAACGTCGCGGCCACAGGCGGATTGTCGATGTCCTGAAAGACGACGACGGGCGGCTTGCTGCCCTGCGCGAACGACTCGATCTGTTCGACCAGTCCTGAGTACGCCGAGCCGCTGCGCGGCGAGGCTGCCGAGCGGAACGTGGCCGTGCTGGCGAAGCCGACCATCGGCGGCAGCTTCGGATAGCACGCCTGAATGCGGCGATCCATGTATCCGGCCGTGCGCGGATACAGGTCGAACAGTTCGATCACGTTGCAAACAGTCGGCGTGTCGTAGCGGCGCAGCAGATCCAGATCGGCGGCGGAAACGGCGGGAGTCGGCATCGCGGAAACCTCAACGGGGTGGTTGGAAACAAAGCAGTCAGGCAGCATGGTACGGCCCGGCGTCGCCCATTACCAAGAGGAAAACGCCTGTTGTCAAGATCGCATGGGCGCCGGAGAATGACGGTATGAATCTCTTCCTGGCCCTGATCTGGTTGATTTGCGCCGTGGTGCTGCTCGCTTACGAGCATTACATCGGCGAGACGCGTTTTCGTCTCCGCATGGGCGATACCTCTTTTTCCGCGGCCTGGCTGATGCTCGTGCTGGCGGTTTACAACCTGGTGCGCTGGTGGAGCACGCGATCTTATCGGGCCGAGCAGCGCGCCGCGGAACTCGCTCAGGCCAGGCGCGAATGGGAGCGACAGCGCCGGCATTCCGAGCCGGCCGGCCCGCCCGATCCGAACTTCAATTTCACCGACCAACCGCCGACTCCGCCCGAACGCGGCATCACCGACCAACCACCGTCTTGATGGAAACGACCTGCACATCCCCCGGATGCACGCGCAGACTCACCGTCGTCCCTTTTTCCCCGTGCACCGCCGTCAAATCGCGCGGCTCCGTGTACTCGCGCACCGACGTCACCGGCAGAGTCGTCCTCACCATCACGTCGGCGAACGCCCGGCGATCGACGCGCGCCACTCCGTTCTGCGTCTTGTCCACGCCCCGATTATTGACCAGCAATACGAGATAGCCGTCCTTGGTTTTGTTGATCTGATACATCACTTCGCCGCGCAGCGGAGAGCCGTCGCCGCGTCGCACCTCGACCGGCAGCAAGTTCGCCGTCAGGCCGTTCATCAAATAAGGCAGCATTGAGTGCGCTCGCTCATCTTGCCCCAGCAAACGCGGCACCATCGCGACAATCACCGCCCCCGCTCCGAGAGCATTGCGTGTCAGCAGCGGCGTCTTCGGCTTCGCCCACGCCAGCACGTCGGCTCCCGCGCGCTCGATCTCCGCCACTTCAAAAGGCGTCGCCGGACGCACGTCATCGCCTTCCGGATGCCACGCCTCGGCGATGGCAGTCTTGCCCGTCGGTCGCAGTCCGAGCAACTTCGACGGCAGCCTTCGGGCCGCCTCGATGGACAGCACCAGCGTTCCGCCCTTGCGGACGTATTCTTCCAGCAATGCCGGCCACGGCTCGCCAAGCTCCACATCGCCGGTGATCCAGACGACCGGATAATGAAAGATCGCTCGTCCTCGTTCCGGGCGATCGACCAGCACGTCGAAAATGTTGCCGTACACCCCGCTGGGCATGCTCTGCACATCCGGCGCGGCGGGCTTGCCTTCCAGGATGCCGGCCGGATGCCAGCACACGTTGAACAACTCGCGCAGTTCCAGGTCCGCGCGATTCATCGGGAACACGTCCAACATCTTGCAGCGGTAGTTGACCGGCTCGTAACCGTGGGCGTGACTCAGCAGCAAGGCAATGGGCGCGATCGGCTCGCCGCGATCGGGCAGCCGCGACACGAACGCCTGAAAGTCCTCGGTCGCCCGGCCGAACGGCGAAAGCTGAATCGGATGCGTTCCGGGTCCGGGCAAGATCCACTGGTTCGCCAGGCTTTGCTCCCAGTAGATGGCCGAGGCGCCGCCGAGGTAATTCAGATAATACATCTTGCGATACCAACTCGCCGACACGCCGTCGGTCACGGCGTACTTGCTGTGAAACCAACTCTTGGCCCCGCGCGGTACCTGCGGCTCCTGCGAGAAGTAATTGCAGGCATCGCCGAAATTGCCGCTGGCGTAATTGATCCACGCCCCGCCGTACTGCCGCGCCGCCCCGCGCTCGAAGGCGATTCGCATGGGCACATGATAATTCGTCGAATCCTCCTCGTAGCCGACCACGCGCGATCCCATGCCGTGGAAGAAATGCGCCAAGGCAATGCTATCGACCGATAGGCAGGGAATGCCCTTGTCCCAGTGTTCCTCCGCCACCTTCGTTTTGTAGATCTTGCTCCATTGCTCCGCCTGCCGTGCGTGCAGGCGTTTGCTCAGCGCGGCCAGATGCTCGGCTCGCGTTTTTCCCAGCGGGTTATCGACGCCGCCGACGCCGACCGTGCCGATTGCCTCTCCGTGGATGTAGCCAAGAAACTGCGGCGCCAGCGGTCCCGTCAGCGCCTTGTACGTCTCCGGACCGTTCTTCTCCTTGTACGCGCCGGCGGCGTAATTGGTCATGATGTAAAATGGCGTCTTGGTCTGCTCCAGCCACTTTCGCAAAGGACTGCTGGGCGAGAGGTCGGGACTCTCGCCGAGATACAAGCCCGGCAGCAAATGCGGCCAGTTGATGAAAGCCGCTTCGCTCGGTTGCTTGAACTGCTTGTGAAATTGCGTTCGGATGTCCGCCGGTGGACTGAATTGATAAAAGACATCGCCGAGTTTCAAAGAAGGTAATTTCTGTGCCGCCCACCATTTCGCATCCGCTCCGATGCCGGTCCACATGGAGAAATCCCGGCCCGCCAACCGTAGACGCGCGCTCGCGGGCGCTGAGAGGAGTTCCTTCGCCGAACCGCGCCATTTCGCGTCGTTCTCCGGCCGGAGGGTCATCGTCGCCAGGTAGCCGAAGGGCGGTTTCTCTCGCCCAACCGGCACCCACTCCAGATCATCCGTCAAGACCACGGCATCGAGTTGCCGCCATGCCTCGCCGGCCTTGTCGATGACCAACCGCACCCGCGCCGGCCCGCGCGCCAGTTCCGCATCGAACGAACCCCAGCCGAACGAGAACCCCCAGTACAACTGATACTCGTCGTTGGCCGGCACCACCGGCTTGACACCCATCTCTGCCTTCGCGCTTCGGCCGCCCTGCTCGACTACGGCGGTAAACGGCTCGGTCTTCTTGCGGTGATCAACGTAACGGACCCAAATGCGATACTTGCCAGCGCGCGGCACGATGACATCGCGGTGACACTCCGCCTTCGTCTCGGCCGCCGGCGCGCCCATCGAGTTCCACTCGCTCTCGCCGCCCTGCGTCCACTCCGGGCTGATGCCCGGTCCGGCCACGCCCCATGCGCCCGTCGGTTTCGCCGTGCCCGTCCAGTAGGCGAACGACCCGGACACGCCGTCGAACCATTCCGCCTCCAGCCACAGGTAAATTGGCGGCGTCGGCGCGGCCTGTAGAGGAGCGCCCAGGAGGAGGACGAGAAGGATCGCGTGAAAACGGCCTGGCATGGTTGGACACCTCGCGGAGGGTGGCAGGTATGGTGTAGCATAAGCGGCGGGGGACGGTAGGCAAACATTTTCGTCTTGTCGGCCGTCCGCGTTCCCCGGTACGCTCCCCAGGAGAATTCCAGGTCGAGGAATCGGCTCATGACGCCTCCCATTTTCACGATCATCTACTGGGGCGTCACCGGAACCTTGTCGGCACCGCTGCGGCCGGCAGAGGTGACCGACAAACTCGTCGCCGCCATCAAGCACCTGGCGGAGCGCGGTCGGTTGGCCGATCTCGCCGTTGGGCCGGACCTGGAGTCCGTCATTCGCCGCAGACTCGACGAGGAGTTGCCCTTCCATCTGCGCAGCAGTTACGGCGGCAACACCACCTGCGTGGAAGTGCGGACGCCTGATGCCCTATTGATCCTCGATTGCGGCAGCGGTTTCCGCGAACTCGGTTTGTCGCTGGAGGAGCGCTGGCGCGGGCTGCCTCCCGGCGTCGAGCGGACCGCCCACGTTCTCGTCAGCCATCCGCACATCGACCACATTTACGCCACGCCCTATTTTGCTCCATACTACGATCCCGCCAACCGCTTCACTATCTGGGGTTCGCCGGACGCGATTCACAACCTTGGTCTGTTGTTCAACCCCGACTCCGAGTTGAGCCGTCGCTATTTCCCCCCGACCTACGATCAGATGAAGGCGCTGGAAGCCTTTCAATCCATCGCACCCGGCGGCGCCTTCCACATCGGTTCGACGCACATCCGCACTCATGCCCTGTCGCATCCGGGCGGTTGTGTCGCGTTCCGGCTGGAGAACGCGGGCCGGGTCTTCGTCTTCGCCACCGATCACGAGCACCTGGAGGTGCCCGATAGCGGCCTGGTCGCCTTCGCGCGCGACGCCGACATCCTCTACACCGAGGGCCAGTATTTGATGGCCGAGTACGAAGGACTTCAAAGCCTCGGCGGCGTTCGACCGCTGGCGCGCCAGGGATGGGGCCACAGCACTATCGAGGCCTGCGTTCGTACCGCCGTCGCGGCCGGCGTGCGCGAATTGCACCTGGGGCACCGCGATCCCGCCCGCAGCGACGCCGATCTCGCCCGGCTGGAGGTCTTCCTTCAGGAGCATCTTCGGGAGGAATTGCGCCGTGCCGGCCGTCCCGAGGCGAGCTGCCAGGGACGCATCACGCATGAGGGGTTGGTCATTCACTGCTAACAGGGGAGGATGGGCAAGCCAGCGAAGCGATGCACCTCCCTACGCAATCGAAATTGTCCGATTCCGCATAACCGGCCAACAAAAACTCAAACCACCAAGCTTCCGCATCCGATGATGGTCGCGGACATGCCCCGCGGGTAAGGCGCCGGCGCAGGAACGTGGCGGCGATTGTGCTTGCCCGCTCTCATCGTTTTTGGTTTGATGTGCCCGCTCCGCGATCCACACCTCCGCCGCAATCCGGGTGTCGGAACACCCATAACGTGGTAAAGAAGGTCCGTATGAGTCTCTCCCCGATGCAGCAGCTGGCCAGCGCGCTGCGCCAGAACGGCTTGATTCGCTTCATCGAGCACTTCGCCGAACTGTTCCCCACGACGCACATGAAGGACATGGTCGTCGATTGCATGGGGCCAAACCGAATCATCGAGGTGGCGGACAAGAAGGTCGTCAACTTCGGATCCGATAGTTTTCTGGGGCTGGACCAGGATCCGCGCGTGGTGGACGCCCTGCGTCGCGGCATCCGCCGCTGGGGTTCGCACAACGGCGCCTCGCGCGCTTTCTCCAGCGTCCGCTCCAACATCGAGGCCGAGGACAAGCTCGCCGCCTGGCTCGGCACCGAGGCGACGTTGATTTACCCCTCCGTCACCCTGGCCAACGTCGGCGCCATTCCCGGCCTGGTCGGCCGGCAGGACGTGTTGGTCGTGGATGAGCAGGCCCATAACTCGATTCAGGAAGGCGCCAAGATCGCGAAAGCGAACGGCACGCGCGTCTTCTTCTTCTCGCACTGTAATCCGCAAGCGCTCGAAAAAGTGCTCGCGGAGGCCGGCGACTACCGCTGCGCCGTCGTCGCCATCGATGGCGTCTACAGCATGTCCGGCGAGCTGCCGCCGCTGGCCGAGTTGAATCAGGTCTGCTTGCGGCGTCGGGCCGTCCTTTACGTCGATGACGCCCACGGTACCGGCGTCATGGGCCGGCAAGGCCGTGGCACCGTCCTCGACGCGCTGGGCAACTACGACAATACGCTCGTCGTCGGTTCGCTGTCGAAGGGCTTCTCGTGCATGGGCGGCTTCATCGGCTGCACCAACGAGTTCAAGCTGCTGCTTAAAATGCGTTCCAACACCTACATCTTCGGCGGGCCCGTCGCCCCTTGCTATTTGGATGCCGTCTGTGTAGTTTGCGAAATCCTGAACTCACCGGAATACGAGCTCCTCTCCGCGCGTTTGCAGCGCAACATCCGCCAGCTGAGCGATGGCCTGACCGGCCTTGGCCTGGTCGTCCTCGGTGGGCAAACGCCGATCCTGTCGGTGCTGATCGGCGACGAGGAAGACACCCTCAACGCCGGCAATTTCCTCTTCGAGCAAGGTTACTACGTTCAGTCGGTGACGTTTCCGGCGGTCCCTTACCACGCGGGCGTCCTGCGCATCCAGGTCAACGCCAATCACCTGAGCGAATCGATCACCGGCTTGCTCGACGCCATGACGAAACTCGCTCAGAAGATCCGTCTGCCCGGTCCCGAGTCCGCCCCACGCCCGGCGGCCTGATGCAAGGGAAAAAAAACTAACCCCAGAGTCACAGAGAACACAGAGAAGAGAAAAAGAGAAAAAAGAAGAGAGAAGATGGTCGTCCAAGACCATCCTCTCTCTTCTTTTTTTCTCGGTGTTCTCTGTGACTCTGGGGTTAGTTCTTCGTTATGCGGCCGCCGACGGCGAGGAGGCCGGAACCTCGGCCAATTTGGCTTGCAGCAGGTCGAGAACGTCCGCGACGGTGACGAGCTTTTCCAGTTCCTGATGCGTCATCCGAATGTGGAAGCGGCGTTCGATCTGCGAAACGATGCTGACCACATCGACCGAGTCGAGACCGAGACCTTCGCGGAGGTTGACGGATTCCTCCAGATCGCCGTGCTTTTCCCCGGTGTCGGCTTCGAGCAGTTCGATTAGGGTACGGCGGATGAATGCGCGGTCCTGCATGACTTTACCTTCCTGGCTTGAGAACGTCCTTGTGGGAGTGGACCTCGCTGCCGGGATCGCGCCCGCGTCAGCCGCCGAGGTCGCTCCAGTGCGGCTAGAGTAACCTTGTCGCGGCATTTTTGACAAGTCCGATTAGCCGCTTGCGGCTTCGCGGCGAGGAAGGCTAAGCCGCAAGCGGCCCTTTCCATCTATTTCCTCACTCCCGTCAACTGGAGGACGGTCGGATGTCCGTCTTCGACCCACTCCTGCCGAACGAGCCGCTCGTTGGCGTCGTAATACAACTCGACCCGTACCGTACCCGTCAGCCGATAGTGCTGCACGTTCCGCATCTCACCCGCCACGGGGATTTGTTGCGCCCCGATGTGTTGCAAGCGCACCTGCATGTCGCGGCCATTGTCGATGTCGAGGACCGGAACCACCTGGTTGCGAATCTTCGCATCGGGCAGCGTCCAGTAACTCGACAACCACACTTCCGGCTTTGTCGTGCGTTCGCGTCCGTTGGCGCGGACGTGGACGCCGTCGGCCTGCGCCACGGCCGATACCTGATAGGCCTTGCCGTCGTCGTTGCATCGGCTGGCGGCCTCGCGCAAGCGCCCGTCTTTCCACACTTCGCGGGCCTCGCAGGTGTAGACGTATTTCTTGAAGAGCACCTTCACCACCACGTTCGTCTGCGAGGAGACGACCGTGCTGCCGTCGTCCTGCTTTTGAATGTTCATGCTGGCGGTGCCGGCCTGTTTGCCATCGACAAGAACGGCGAACTCGCGCGTCTCGCTGTCCGCGGCGCGCACGCCGGCGCTGCCGGCCAACAGCAGTGTCACGCCTACACACACCAGCCAGCGGCGGGCCGATCGATTGTTCCGCATCATCCCTCTCCTCCGATGCTCCCAGAGCGCAAAATACCACGCCGGACCGAACGGCCCGCCGCGCGATCGGGTCTTATAGCCGTGGTCCCCGCCCCGGCCAAGGGCGATTCCCGCACGATTGGTGCTCTGAACTCATGTTCATTTTCGAGACGGTTGGTAAACTGAGGGAGCGGGAGAGCGAAATCAAAGGGTGAGGGCATGTTCGAGGCGAGATGGTTGAACTGCAATGAACCGGAGATGATGCTGCGCTACATGCTCGGCAAGACCGGCGATCGCAAGTTGCGTTTGTTCGCTTGCGCCTGCGTCCGCCGGGTCTGGTCGATGCTGCGGGATGAGCGCAGCCGAGTCGCGGTGCAGGTGGCGGAGGAATATGCCGATCGTCCGGTCGGGTTCACCCGGCTGTCCCCCGTCCGGGCCGCGGCGCGCAGCGCCGGACAATCGCTCGACGCCGTGGCGAGTCGCGGCGAGGCGGGGGATAACGGTTCGGCCGTCTGGGCGGCGCGAGCAGCTGAGGCCACCGTCGAGGACACCGGTTGGGACGTCGCGCGCAACGCGGCGACATCGGTCGCCCGCGCCTGCAACGGCTCCCGACTCCAGGAGCGCCGCATCCAGTGCGATTTGCTTCGCGACGCCTTCGGCAATCCCTTCCGTGCGCTCGCGCTCAATCCCGCCTGGCTGCGCTGGCACGAGGGCTGTGTCGTGACCATGGCCCGGACGATCTACGAGGAGCGGCGTTTCGAGGAAATGCCGATCCTGGCCGACGCGCTGGAAGAGGCCGGCTGCGAGGATGAGGAGATCCTGTGGCATTGCCGCGTGGACTCACCGCACGCGCGCGGCTGCTGGCTGTTGGACGCGATCCTCGGCAGAAAGTGACTTCGCTCCTTCCCGCGCTCCGCGCGGGAAGGAGCGTTTTGGGCGCAGTTCACTTCGGCAGCGACGGCACCAGGCTCGTGAAGGGAAACACATACGCTTGCAACAGCGTGATGATGCCGACGATCACCGCCAGCAGAATGCTGTGCCACAGCACCGCCTTGAAGATGTCCGCCTCTTTGCCGAGCTGATTCGTCGCCGCCGTCGCCACCACGATGCTCTGGGCGTCGATCATCTTGCCCATGACGCCGCCGGTGCTGTTCGACGTGCAAATAAGCACCTGTGCCTGTCCCAAATCCAGGTTCCCGCCGAACACGCCCGCGTTGTGAATCTGTGTGGCCGTGATCTTCTGTAGACTGCCGAACAGCGCATTGCTGCCGGCGTCGGTGCCGGTCAGGAACACTCCTAGCCAACCGAGCAGCGGCGCGAAGAACGGATACAACACGCCCGTGCCGGCGAAAGCGAAACCGAGCGTCGCGTCCATGCCGGCGTAGCGTGTCACGTAACTGAGACCGAGCATGAAGCAGATGGTCGGAATGGGTATCTTCATCTGAAAGAATGTTCGCTTGAACACCCAGGCGATTTGCCGGCCGTTCATGCGCAACAACGCCATCGACAGCAGCGCCGCCGCGAACACCGAGGTGCCCGGCGCCGTCAGCCAGGCGAAATTGAAGGTAGCGCTCTCCGGTTTGACCTCCTCCTTGTCGCCTTCGTGCAGGCGCTCATCGCGGAAAGACAGTTTGTCCAGCCACGGGATGGGTACAATGTAATTTGTCTCGATGGGACCGATCATGGCCGGGCCGTACTTCTCCCCCGTCTCCGGATTGACCGTGTTCCGCAGCCCTTCGCGCTGGCGGACGAGGCCCGTCAGCAGCAACAGAATCGACATCAACACGAACGGAAACCACGCCACGGTGATGCTCCACGCCGTCAGCGGCGGCTCCTTGCCCGGTGGGACCGGCGTCTCACCCGGCGGGACCGGCGTCTCGCCGGTCGGCGTGCCGCCCAGAAGCGCCTGCGCTTCCGCCGCATGCGGATCGTTCGGATCGAGTCCGACCGGCTTCTCGGGCGGTTTCTCGGTGGATGTTTTGTCGAAATGCCATTCTTTCTTCGGCTTCCAGAAGCGGAGAAAGATCGCCGTAACCACCAGCGAAAAAATGCCCCCGCCGATGTCCGTCATGGGATACAGCACGATGCGCGACATGCCAGGCCAGGAATGAATGGTGGCGAAGGTGTACTGGAAGCCGGCGAACGAGCCGCCCGCGACCAGCAAGGCGGGCCAGACTTGCCACGTCTGCCGCCACGTACACATGCACTTAACCATGTACAGCGGAATAATAAGCGACATAAGAGGGAGCTGATGTCCGGCCATGACGCTGAGCGTCTCGGTGGGCAGCCCGGTGACGCCGGAGAGCGTGATGAGCGGCGTGCCGAGGCCGCCGTAGGCAACCGGCGACGTGTTGGCGATCAGGCACAGCACCGCCGCCAGGAATGGATCGAAGCCGAGTCCGACCATGATCGCGCCGCAGATGGCGACCGGCGTGCCTCCGCCCGCCGCCCCTTCGAGAAACGCTCCGAAGGCGAAGGCTATCAAAATCGCCTGGATGCGCGCGTCGCCGGACAGGCCCGCCACCGAACGCCGCACGATGTCGAACTTGCCGGTCTGCACGGTGATGTTGTACAGCAGCATGGCGTTGAAGATGGTCCAGCCGACCGGCAGCAGACCGAACAGCGCCCCATTGACGAAGGCCATGCCCGCCATCACCGGCGGCATGCCGTAAACGAGGATGGCGATGACGATCGCCGTCATCGCCGCCATCGCCCCGGCTTTCGGCGCCAGCCAGCGCCGCGGGACCAGCAGCCAAAACAACACAACCACGGGCAGAGCGGCGAAGATCAGAGACAGCAGCGATGAGCCGGGGAGTTTGTCGGCCAGGGGATTGAGTCGCTGCTGATAGAGGGCCAGGAGCATGAAGAGATCCTTTTGCGGTGTGGAGCGGGTGTCCGCGATTTTACCCCAGATCCGCGGCGATGCAAGCGGCCGCGACCGTAGGTGGACCGACGCGGGACGCCCACCACATCCCGTTCGTGGGCGTCCCGCGTCGGCACACCCTACCGAAACCAACATTCGTTTCCGTATCCAGGATTACATTTTTTGCCGGAAAAAACTTGCGGGCGGCCTGTCGATCTGGTGCAATACCACCTTTGAGTCTGTGCTGTTGGTCCGATCAACCATTCAAGGAGGGACTTCCATGTCTCGCGTCGTCACGCCACCTCTGGCTCAGCCGACCAGCAACTCGCCGATGAAGATTCCGCACGACAAGATTGCCATGCGGGCTTACGAGAAGTGGGTCAAGCGTGGCCGGCCCCAAGGGACCGATTTGCAAGATTGGGTGGAAGCCGAGAACGAACTGAAGGCCGAGATGATCCGGACATCATCCAAGCGTTGACGCTTTCTCCGGGTTCCCCGTCGCCGCGACGCGGGACCGATCGTCGAGGATAAGACCTCCAGCCCCCGCCACAAGTGGCGGGGGCTTTGCATTCCCACGGGTTGCAGCGATGACCCTGGCCTTCTCGGCGCCTCCCCGCACCCGGTCGTTCCTCAGTCGTCTCGACCCGCGCTGGAAATTGGCGGCGCTGCTGCTCGCCGCCGCGGTTGCCGCCACGCTGCACACGTTGCCGGCCGCAGGCGTGGCGCTCGTCGCTACCCTGCTGCTTGCCCTGCTCGCGCGCTTGCCGGCCCGCTGGTTTCTTGAACGCCTGGCCGCGCTTGCGCTCTTCCTCGCTCTCTTCACCCTGCCTCTGCCCTGGCTCCTCGGCGACAACGGACCCGGCTGGACGTTCGGCCGCCTCCATTTCTCGTTGCACGGTGTCGAGGTCGCCCTGGGTCTGGCGGCTCGGGCCGTCGCGATCGTCACCCTTCTGCTAGTCTTGCAGGCGACCACTCCGTTGGAGGATACCCTGAAGGCCGCCCATGCCTTGCGCATCCCCGGCCTGTTCGTGCAGCTGGGCCTGCTGACCTACCGATACGTCTTCGTGCTCGCCGATGAGTTGGGCCGGCTTCGTATCGCCCTGCGCGTCCGCGGCTACCGCAATCGCGTCCGTCGCCACAGCTACCGCACGGCCGGCCACGTCGCCGGTACTCTCCTGGTACGCGGCTACGAACGCGCCGAGCGCGTCGGCCAAGCCATGCGCTGCCGTGGCTTCGAGGGACGATTCCGCTCCCTCACCGCGTTCCGCACTCGTCCCGTCGATGTCCTCGCCTTCGTCCTCATCGTGGCGAGCGCCGCGGCCCTGGCCGCATGGGACTGGCTGCCGCGACTCTCCGGGTGATCGCCGTGCCATCCGACCTCGCCATCCAGGTGCGCGATCTCACCTTCGTCTATCCCGACGGCGCACCCGCTCTCAGCGCCGTCTCCTTCGACATTTCCTCCGGCGACAGCGTCGGACTCGTCGGACCCAACGGCGCGGGAAAAACGAGCCTGTTCCTCTGTCTCAGCGGCGTCCTCAAGCCGAAATCCAGCGTTCTCCGCGTTGCCGGCCTCGATCTGCACGACTCCGCCCAGCGCCGCCGGCTGCCCGAACACGTCGGCATCGTCTTTCAGAACAGCGACGATCAACTCTTCAACGCAACCGTCTTCGACGACGTCGCGTTTGGTCCGCTCAACCTGGAATTACCTCCCGATGAGGTGCGCAATCGCGTCGCCGAGGCGCTGCAGCGCGTCGGCCTGAGCGGACTGGAGGAGCGCGTTCCATTTCACCTCTCCGGCGGCGAGAAGCGGCGCGTCGCCCTGGCCGGCATTCTGGCGATGCGGCCGAGCATCCTGCTTCTCGACGAACCGTCCATGTATCTCGACCCACGCGGCCGGCGCGAGTTGATTCACCTGTTGCACGCGCTGGGCGGCACGCGCTTGATCGCCTCGCACGATCTGGAAATGATCCTGCAAACCTGCGGTCGCGTGCTGGTCCTCGATCGTGGGCGCATCGTCGCCGATGGACCCGCCCGCGCCGTGCTGGCCGACCCGACCTTGATGGAAGCGCACGGTCTGGAGGTGCCGTACAGTCTGCGTGGCACGGCCTCGCTTGATGAGGGGAAAACTGCCGAGTTACAATAGACGGTGTGTTCGCGTTCGCCAATCAAAGGCGGAGAAGAGAGGAGAACGATGCAAGTCCAAAAGAGCAATCAATCGAACATCCTCCTCAACCTGACCCACAACGAGTTGATCCTCCTCAACAACGCCCTGAACGAAGTATGCCACGGACTCGACATCCCGGAGTTTTCAACCCGATTGGGCGCAAGTTGGGACGAACTCGAAGCACTTCGCCGAGAAATCAACGCGGCTCTGGAAGGTATGACAAAACCGAAAGACGAAGGTTGATCGCGCAGGTTATTCTCCCACCGCGCGTATCTGCAAATGCTCCTGCCCCAGCGCCTTCTGCAACTTCACGGGCCATTCCCACGCCTTCGCCTCGGCGTCGTCCTTGACGTACAGACGCACTTTGCGCGGAAAGGCGAGTGCCATCGCCTGCGGCATGTCGAGGATGCGCAGCACGTTCAGAAAAATCGGCCCCTGTCGATGCGACGCCGGCGGATGCCACAGATCCAATCGCGCCACGTCCGGCTCGAACAGCGCCGCGTACAGGGAGATGCCGGCCATGTCGTGCTTGCCTTGCAGCCACAACGGCACGTTCTTCAAATCCGGCAGGGTACGCAGGCACGCCAGCGCGCGGCGCACGTCCCAGACATGCTGGCCGTCGAGCGTCTGGCCCAGAAGCGCGAAGCGGCGACGAATCTGATGTCCGGCGGGTTTGCCGTCGAAAGGACTGACTTCCGACCAGCGCGTCGGTCCCACGCCGCGCGGCGCGACCGCCGCGAACGCCCAGCGATGGAATTGCAGCGTCTTCACGTTCTGATCGAAACGCGCCGCATCCAGCTTCGGTTCCGCCGGCAATTGCAGCGCTTCCTTGAACGCCGGACCCAGGTCCGCGATCCATTCCCGCCATCCCTCTTCGTCGAGAGCATTGAGGACAACCAGAGTCGGTTTTTCGACTTTGTCCGCCGTCATCAGCCACAAACGCAGCTCGACCTCTTCCTCGCTGACAAAATCATACGCGCGCAGGCGCAGGCCGTTGTGCTTGACATCCTGGGCCAGTCGCAGGTTCAGCGCCGGCGGCTTCTCCGGCCAAGCGCGGAAGACGCGCGTTCGCAGTTCGTCCATCAGTTCCGGGGCACGGCCCTTCCACCACTCGCGCGTCACGGTCGGCGCGTGCGGTTGCTCGATCCGGGCCGCTTTCAAAAACGAATCGTGAATCGCGGCATTGATGGCGTCGCCCGGCAACCGCTCGAACACCTTCAACTGCTGCGGTGTCAGCTTCGGCACGTCGCGCTCAGTTACCTCGCCTTTGTCGTCCTTCAACCAGCGATTCATCCAGCGATACGCTCCCAGCCGCAATTCCGGCGTGTCCTTGTGCGGTCCTTTCGTCTCCATCAGCTCGAAGTGGTCCGCGGCTCCGTACAGTCCATAAATGCGCCGCGCCTTGTCGGCCGGGCGACGATAGCCCGCCACGGGAAAGATGTCATCCGCGTCGCTGTTGCCCAGCAGCAGCGACCGCGGCGCGCACAGCGCCATGACCCGTCCGAAGTCCCATCGATAGGTGTTCACAAAATACATGCAATCGCAGTGGCCGGAAATGACGCCGTCTCGCAAACGCGGCGCGACGCCCTCAACGACGTGGGCGTACAGGTCGGCGAGGCCGGCCACGGGGATGATGCACTGCGGCCGATCGTCCGCCGCCGCGATCCACCACGACGTCGCCCCGCCGCCGGAGCGCCCCGTCACGCCGATTCGCTTCGCATCCACTTCCTTGCGCGTCTCCAGGTAATCGAGCGCTCGCATGGCGTTCCAGCACTCGATGCCGGCGGGCGTATATCCCAACGCCTGCCACCACCACATGCCGCGCCGATACGTGCCGTGATGCTCGCCCTGGATCTCGCTCAGTTCCAGCGTGTCCAGGATCATGCAGACGTAGCCGTGCTCGGCGAACCAGGCGGGATGATGCTGATAATTGACCTTGCTGCCGTAGGACACCTTGTCGATCACGGTGTTGGCGTGACCGCAGACGTACAGCACCGCCGGCGCAGGCAGTTTCGCGCGTTTGGGCACGTAGAGGTTCGCCGTCACGTACAAACCGGGACTCGACTGAAAATGCAGTTTCTCGACGGTGAACAGGTCCGTCTCGAGTTTCCCGGTAACAGCGGCGTGCAGGTCGGTGCGCGGCGGCAGCGGCCACAGGCCGAGCATGTCGAGGAACTGACGGCGATATTCCGGCCGCTTCTTCTCCCAGTCGGCGCGCGTCTTGATGTCCGCGAGGTCCGCGTCGGCGATGAGTTGCGTTTGTCGGCGGAAATAGGCGTCGCGCAAACGATCGCCGCGGGCCGTGTCGGTCGGCGCATCCGCCGCGTTGAGCCGGGGAGCTTGAACGATCAACAGAATCGACAGGAGGATGAATCGACGCGGCATAAGGATGGCTCCGGTGAGCGAGGGCGGGTAGATGGCCTGATGGTAACGCCCAGCGCGAGAAGTGCAAGAGTATGGGCGAGAAAAGCTGGGACTTGCAAGCAACCGAAGTATAATCCAGGCAGGTTTTATCCAGGACAGACGCTATACGAGGAGAGAACCCATGAATCTCATCCCTCCGGACATCGATGTGGACGCCGAATGGCTGCGGACACTCGGCGCCGAGCAACGCTTCGAGTGGGTCGATGGGCAGCTCAAGGAGAAGTCGTGCATGGGTGCTAAAGCAAATCGGGTTGCGACCGTATTGGCCGGTTTTCTGGATGCTCATGCACGGGCGAACCATCTGGGACTGGTTTTCACGCAGGAATGCGGCTATCAAGCTTTCCCGAACGAGCCTAGGAGAGTCCGATTTCCGGATGTATCCTTCGTGATGGGTGGCCGTTTGCCAAATGACCAGGTTCCGGACGGTCACATGAAGATTCCGCCGGATTTGGAAATCGAAGTCGTTTCTCCGAACGATCTCGCGGAGGATCTGGAGGAACGGGTGAACGACTATCTGTCGGTCGGCGTCAGGCTGTTGTGGATAATCTATGTGTCCACCCGTTCCGTCTGGATAGTTCGCCGCGATGGGACCGCGGCCCGGCTGACGGAAACACAAGACCTCTCCGGCGAGGATGTCGTCGCCGGTTTTACCTGCCCGTTGTGTACCTTGTTCGCCGATCTGTAATTCCATCCCGCGAGATCCTCTCCATGAATCCTCACTACGCCGTCCGCGATACGTCCGCGATCTTCAGTCCCGCCCTGCTCTTCTACCAAGACCTGATCCGCGCCAACATCGCTCACGCCGTCGAGTTGGCCGGCTCCGCGGAGCGTCTGCGCCCGCACGTCAAGACGCACAAAACGCGCGAGATCGTCCGCATGGAACTGGATGCCGGCATCGGCAAACACAAGGTCGCCACCATCGCCGAGGCGGAGATGGTCGCCTCCTGCGGCGCGCCCGACGTGCTGATCGCTTATCCCCTCGTCGGACCCAACTGCGGGCGGCTCGCGCGACTCATGCAGGCGTATCCTCGCTGTCGTTTCTCCGTCCTCGCCGATCATCCGGCAGGGATCATGGGACTATCGCAGGCCATGTCCGCCGCCGGTCAGCAAGTAGACGTGCTGCTCGACATTGACGTGGGCCAGCACCGTACCGGGGCCGCGCCCGGGGCCGAGGCGGTCGAATTGTACGAGATGATCCACCGCTCGCCGGGACTTCGCGCCGACGGACTGCACGTCTACGACGGCCACAACCATCAAGAGAGTTTCGTCGAACGGCAGAACGCCGTCCGTACTCAACTCGAACCTGTCCTCAAGTTGCGTGTGGCCCTCGATCAGAAAGGTTTACCGACGCCGCGCCTCATCGCGGGCGGCACGCCGACCTTCCCTGTTTTCGCGCGCATGGATCTGCCCGGTCTGGAATGCTCGCCGGGCACGCTCATCCTGCACGATCACGGCTACGGCTCACGCTTCGCCGATATGTCCGCCTTCACGCCCGCCGCCCTGCTGCTGACGCGCGTCATCAGCCGGCCGACGCCGACGCGCCTGACGCTCGATCTCGGTTACAAGGCAATCGCCAGCGATCCGCCGGCCGGAAAGCGATGCGTGCTGTTCGACGTTCCCGATTATCAGCCGATCTTGCAGAACGAGGAGCATTTCGTCCTGGAAACGCCCGCCGCCGAGCGCTATCGACCCGGCGACGAGATCTTCGCTGTGCCGACGCACATCTGCCCGACGTGCGCGCTGCACCGCTCGGCCTACGTCATCGAGAACGGCCAACTCGCCGGCGCCTGGGACATCGTGGGACGGGATCGCGTGCTGAACGTGTAAACGAGCGGGGCGTCGGCGACATCCCTTGTCGATACCTGGAGTTCCCTCTGTGTTGCATTGGAGAGGTCCGGGGACGGCCGCCCGTGGAGTTACTCATTAAGCAGGGGGTACGCCTCCACTCTAGTATCGTCCTGGCAGGATGGTAGAATCAATCCTCGACGCTCCTCGGATCTCCGGCCAATCCTGTTGAATCGCCCGGCCGGCGGTGCGACCCCTTTTAGGATGGTTTGCCGGTTCGCAACGACGCGTGCCGATGTTGTGAGAAACGGCGCCTCACTCTCGTTGATCGCGGCGCGGTTCCCTCATTCACACCGAGACGCCCATGCTTGAGAACCTCCACTGTCCGCAGGGCCATCAGTGGGATGCTTCCGACGACGCCCTTCGGAACTGCCCCGTCTGCGGTCAGGCCGCCGTCACCCCGCCCGGCGGTGAGACGGTCTCCTACGAAGCGGAGCCGCCGCCCGACTTGACGCAGGGCGCGGAGGCGAACCCACCGGAAGATCGCACGCTGCCGGCGTCGGCGGAGGCTCCGGTCGGACCGCTTGCGGTCGGTCCGCGCGTACCGGGGTTCGAGATCCTGCGCGAACTGGGCCGCGGCGGCATGGCGGTCGTCTACCTGGCTCGGCAGACGAAACTCAATCGCCTGGTGGCGCTGAAGATGATTCTGTCCGGCGGTCACGCCGGTGTCGCCGACCTGGAGCGTTTCCGCGCCGAGGCGGAAGCCATCGCCCAGCTGCGCCACCCCCACATCGTGGAAATCTACAGTGTGGGCGAGCACGGCGGCCGGCCTTTCTTCGTCTTGGAGTTCGTGGACGGCGGCACCCTGGCGCAGAAACTCGACAGCCCGCTGGCGCCGGTCGCCGCCGCCCATCTCCTTGAAATGCTGGCGCGCGGCATCCACGCCGCCCACCAGCACGGCATCATTCACCGCGACCTCAAACCGGCCAACATCCTTTTAAGTACCAAGAACGAAGAACAAAGTGCCAACGGGGAAAAGCAGACTTCCGCTTGGTCCTTCGTACTGGATACGTCGTACTTGCCGAAGATCGCCGACTTCGGCCTGGCCAAGCAACTCGACGCCGACCACGGCAAGACGCGCACCGGCGCCATCCTGGGCACGCCCAGCTATATGTCTCCCGAACAGGCCGGCGGCAAAAAAAACCTCGGTCCCGCCGCCGATGTTTACTCCCTGGGCGCCATTCTCTACGAGTGCCTGACCGGCAAACCTCCCTTCAAGGCCGATTCGCCCCTCGATACCGTGCTCGAAGTGATCGCCGGTCAGGTCACTCCCCCGCGGCGGTTGCAGCCGAAGATCCCGCGCGATCTGGAGACAATTTGTCTCAAATGTCTTCATAAGGAGCCGCCGCGCCGCTACGGCACGGCCCAGGCACTGGCCGAGGATCTGCGGCGGTTTCAGGAAGGAGTGCCGATTCTGGCGCGGCCGACGCCGGCCTGGGAACGCAGTTGGAGATGGCTATGGCGGCGGCCCGCCGCGCTGGCCGCGATCGTGCTGCTGCTGGCGGTTCTGAGCGTTGTCGGCATTTTGTACTCAAAGACCCTCTACCGCGTGGTCGCCAACCGCGGCCAAGTCGTCGTCGAAAGCATCGATCCCGGCGTTCGCTTGCTCATCCGCCGCGAGGGGCGGGAGGTGGCCGTTCTGGAACCGGGCCGAGAGAAGCCGCTCACTCTCGACGCCGGCGATTACGACATCGAAGTGGTCGATGCCCCGGAAGGGTTGGAGCTATCGGCGGAACACTTCACCGTGACCCGCAACGGGCGCGAAGTGATTCAGGTGCGCAAGGAGGTCGTCGGCGAACTGCGGCGCTTCGACGGCCACCGCGGCCCGGTGCATGCCCTGGCGCTGTCGCCGGATGGCCGAATCGCCCTGTCCGGCAGCGGCCAGCCAGGAAGCGATCGGACCCTGCGTCTATGGGACGTGGCCACGGGACACGAATTGCGTCGCCTGGGGCGTCAGGACACCGACGTGGAAACCGTCGCCTTCGCGCCGGACGGTCGATCCGCCCTGTCCGCCGGGTCGGACGGCATCGTCCGCCTGTGGGATGTCCAGACCGGCGAGATGGTCCGGACTTTCGAGGGACACAAGGGAGCGGTCCACGGCGTCGTCTTCTCGCCGGACGGACGGCAGGTTCTATCGTGCGGCGCCGACAAGACGCTGCGGCTGTGGGACGCGGCCACCGGAAATGCAATCCGCACGCTGGAGGGACACACCGATGTGGTGTGGAGCGCGGCGTTCCATCCGGACGGCGATCGGATCGTTTCGGCGGGCGCCGACCGGACGCTGCGACTGTGGGACACGGCGAGCGGCAAGGAGCGGGCGGACTTTCCGAAACTCCATGCCGGCTGGGTGGTGTGCGTGGCCTTCCATCCGGACGGCCACGTCCTCGCGTCGGGGAGCGTGGACGGGCTGGTGCGGATATGGGACGCGCGGACGGGAAAAATCACGCGGCGGCTGCGCGGCCACACCAAGGCAGTGACGCGCGTCGCGTTCACTCCCGACGGCCGGCACATCGTCTCGAGCAGCGCCGACCGGACCATACGACTCTGGGATGCGGCTGCCGGGCGCGAGTTGCGGAAGCTGACCGGCCACACCGACGGCGTGCTGGCGCTGGCGCTGGCCCCAGACGGACGGCACGTCCTCTCGGCCGGAGGAGCCAACCTCGACGAGCAATGGGTCAAGGGCCGCGATTTCAGCCTCCGCTGGTGGGCCTTGCCGCGTGTGTCACCCAAACCGCTCAGCCAGCCGAGTGAACCGGTGGGCGAACTGTTGGTCCTCAGAGGACACACGGCGGAGGTTCAGCCGGTGGCCTTCTCTCCCGGCGGCGAGTACATCCTGTCGGGCGGCTGGGACTCCACGGTGCGCCTGTGGGACGCCGAAACGGGAGAGGAGATCCGGCGTTTCGCCGGCGCGACGGGGAAGGTACAGTCGCTGGCGTTCTCCCCCGACGGCAAGTACGCGCTGGTAGGCAGTAACGCCGGCAGCCTGCGTTCGTGGGACGTGGCGACCGGTAAGGACATGCGCCGCTGGACGGGACTGTTCGGGGAGGTCTCCAGTATTGCCTTCTCATCGGACGGCAAGCACATCCTGACAGGGGACACCAGACAGTCCGCGTTCTTGATGTGGGACGCGGCCACCGGCGCGATTCGACGGCGATTCAACGGCCACGTCGGGCCGGTGGAAAGCGTGGCCTTCTCGCCCGACGGCAAACGCGCGCTGACCGGCAGCTTTGATCGCACCATCCGCCTATGGGATCTGGGGACGGGCAGGGAGTTGCGCCGCTTCACCGGACACGAGCAGAGGGTCCGCGGCGCGGTCTTTTCCCCGGACGGCAAGCGCGTGTTATCGACCAGCGACGACAGCACGGTGCGACTCTGGGACGCGGAGAGCGGCGAGGAATTGCTCTGCATGGTGGGACATCAGGGATTTGTCAATGCGGTGGCTTTCTCCCCCAACGGTCGCCGTGCCGTCTCGGCGGGCCACGACGGCACGGTGCGCGTGTGGAACCTGGTGAGCGGTCAGGAGGTCAGCAGTTTTAAGGGACATCAGGGCGAGGTGGTATCCGTCTCGTTCGCCCCGGACGGCAGCCGGGTGGCGACCGGCGGCCGCGATCGCACCGTTCGTGTCTGGCAACTGCCGCCGAGCAGCGATCAACGCGAACCGCTCGGCTGGCTAGTGCTGGACACGGATACTCCCACCGTACCACTCTATATCAGCCGCGCGGGACGCGTGGTGCGCCGGCTCAACCCGCCCGCTACCCGTCCTGTTCCTCTTCCGGCAGGCGAAGGATACACCGTCGATCCGGCCGAGAATCGGCCCGGCTTGCAGATTTCGCCGGCTCCATTCTCCCTGGCGGAGGGAGCGACGCAGCGAATCGAGGTGCGCCGCAAGCCGGACTTCGCCGGCGAGATCATGCGTCTGGAGGAGCACTCGTTCGGCGTCATGGCTCTGGCCGCCGCGCCCAAGGGTGATCGACTGCTTTCGACGACCTACGACAACCAGTTGCGGATGTGGGATCTGCGCAGCGGCAAGCCCTTGTGGACGCTGGCCAACGAGGGCGGACCTCTGCTGGCTTTCTCTCCCGATGGTCGGCGCGTCGCGATCGCGAGTCGGATTGTCGGCCTTTGGGTGAGGGACGCCGAGAGCGGCGCGAAGGTAAGCCAGCTTGGCAAGAGCACGATCAACATAACGGCGATCGCGTTCCTGCCCGACGGCGACCGCGTGCTGTCGGCCGAGCAGGATGGCCGACTGCGCCTGTGGGACGCGGCGACCGGCAAGGAATTGCGTTGTCTCGACGGCGACAATTCCTGGCCGACCGCGCTGACCGTCTCCCGCGATGGGAAGCGCATCCTGGCAGGAAGCAGGGACGGCACGTTGGCATTGTGGGATGTGGAAAAGGGCGAGGTAATTCGTCTTTTCGCGGGGCGTCATGCCGAACTCGGCAGCGTGGCTCTGTCCCCGGACGGCAAGCTGGCGTTGTCGGTCAGCAACCGCGACGGCGCGGTGTTCCTGTGGGATGTCGAGACCGGCAAACAACTGCGGCGTCTCGTCGGCCACAAATGGATGACCCTCGGCGCCGCTTTTCTGCCGGACGGCCGGCATGTTCTGTCGTGGGGAACGGGGCAGCCGGGCTTCATCCTCTGGGAGGTGCCGAGCGGGCGGCCCTTGCACTCCTCGTGGCTCCCCCCGATCTCCGTGAGCCTCATGGCGGTGGCGCCGGCGCCCGCCTCCGTGCCCGGCAGCGCCGCTCTGGCCGCGTGGGGGGAAACGAACGCTCTCATCCATGTGTGGCAAGTTCCGTACCCTCCCGCCGGGGGAGCCAACGGGCCGCCTGCGGGAGAAGCGGAATTGATCGTACATCTCGAAGGCCTCCCCGGTTCGGTGCGGGTTCTTCAAAAGGGGCAGGTGGTCCGCACGGTAAATCCGGTTCAGCCCTGGCAGAATACGGCGGTACCGCTGACGGCCGGAGAGTACGAGGTCGAACTGGACGGCGGGCCGCCTGGGACCGACCTATCGCCGGCTCGCTTCACCTTGAAGAAGGGCGAGCAGCAGGTGGTCGGCATACGTCGCGGGGCGCAGTTCGTCGGCGAGGTGCGGCGTCTGGCGATGGATCTGGGGCTGGGAGGGACGGTCCCGATGGCCGACGGCCGGCATTTTCTCGCCGCCCGCGCGGAGGGCACCCTCTTTCTGAGCGATTTGGAGTCCGGCCGCGCGGTGCGCCGCTTTGACAAGGGACACACGGGATCTGTCTGGGGGCTATGCGTGACGCCCGACGGCAAGCGCGCTGTCTCGGCAGGCCAGGACGGCACGCTGCGCGTGTGGGACATCGCTACCGGCAAGGAACGGGCGCGTTGTAACGAGCTATCCAGCCAATATCGGAAAGAGTTGGCCCTATCGCCGGACGGAAAACAAGTGCTGTGTGTCAACGGTGATCGTTTCCTGCTTCTGGACGCGAACACCGCCGCCGTGATACGCCGCTTCCCCGTGACGGCGGCTCAGTCCGCCCAGAGCGTCGCGCTCTCGCCCGACGGACGCCGGGCGCTGACGGGCCATAGCGACGGCACCGTCAAATTGTGGGACGTCGCCGCCGGCAAGGAAGAAGGTGCCTTGCCGGGCCGCACGGCTCCCGTGACCCAGACGGCCTTCGCGCCCAACGGCCGGCTCGCCCTCTCGGCGGACCAGGGCGGCGTGGTGCGCTTGTGGGACGTGCAAGATAGGAAGGAGAAAGCCCGCATCCGGCTGGGGAGAGGACCCGCCTCCAGCATGACCTTTACGCCGGACGGGCGGCGGTTTCTTGTGGCGTCCTGGGATGGAAGTGTCCGCGCGTGGGACGTGGAGACGTGCGAGGAGGTCTATCGCTTCGCCAGTCTCAACGGTCCTTCGGCCTTGATTTTCCTGGACAGAGGGCGTCTCCTCCTGAGCAATTCACAGTCGCTGATCGTGCGGCAACTGCCGGGCAAAGACCACGCCGAGGGGCAGCTGGCTTTCGAGTCCGACGGCATGGCAGCGATGGTGAAAATCAAGGGCGAGGGGAAGGTCGTGGAACGTTCGGTCTACGCCGGCGCTCCTCAGGTGGTCGATCTGAAGCCAGGGGATTATGAGTTGGAGTTGCCGCGCGGCTTCACTTCGGGGATGCGGTTGTCGGCACAGAAGGTGAAAATCCAGGCGGGCGGGGTGCAGGTGGTGCATCTCCGACGCGTGCTGGAGCCGTGGGTGAAGGCCGATGCGCGGCGAGTGGCCGAGGGGGAGCGCGAACTGAAGGCGTTGCTGGAGCGAAAGTCCGTAACCGTGGCGGAGCGCGCGCGGCTGCGGGCCGATCTGCTGGACCTGGCGCGGCGTTATCGCGGCCTGCCGCCGGCCCTCTCGGCGGCGGAGACGCTGCGACGCCTGCCGTCGCCGCCGGACGGATTGCAGCGCGACCGCATCCCTGCCGCGTTGCTGTCCCTGGTCGGCGGCGGAAAAGCGGCGGAGGCGCCGCCCGAACTGGTCGCCGTCCTGGATTTCCGCAACGGCGACGGAGTTCGGGCGCCAGTGTCCGCCTTCGCTTTCCGCGGCGACGGCGCCGCGCTGGCCGCCGGAAGCAGTGGAGGTTTGCTCAAGTTGTGGAGCCTGGCCGACGGTAAGGAGCTGCGTTCGTGGACCGCACACAGCAGCGCGGTGCAGGCCGTGGCCTTTAGCCCCGACGATCGGCTGCTGGCAACCGCCAGCGACGATCGCCGGGTGGTGCTGTGGGATCCGGCGACGGGCAAGAAAGTGCGGGAATTGAGCCGACACGATGGTCCGGTTGGGGCGGTCGCCTTCAGTCCGGACGGTCAGACCCTGGCGACCGGCAGCAGCGGCGAGCGCGCGATTCGCCTGTGGCGCGTGGCTGACGGGGAATTGTGGAAGAGCTTGGGTGAGGAAAAGGACCGCGTGACCGATCTGGAATTCAGTCCCGATGGCAGTCTGTTGCTCTCAGGCAGCAGCAACAACCGCATTCGCTTGTGGAATGTGGCGGCGGGAACGATCAAGCGCTCGTGGTCCACCATCCGGCGTCAGGCGCACGGGCTGGCGTTCAGTCCGGACGGCGCGCTCGTGGGCACAGTCGGCGGCAGCAACGCGCTGACCTTGTGGGGGAACTCCTCTCCGGGGGGCTCATCCCGTGTTCTGTACGGTACGCGGCCCTCTGCTCTCCGCTGCCTGGCCTTCCGTCCGGATGGCCGCGAAGTCGCCGGCGCCTTCACTGACGGCACCATCGTCTTGTGGGATCTTGAAACCGGACTGGATGATTCGATCCAGCTCCCCTCGACGGATTCGTTCTTTCAGCTGAATGCCATCGCGCAGGTGGGGTACAGCCCCGATGGCCGTTTCCTCGCCGTCCGTCACAACCGCTGTTTGGTGTCCATCCTGCGGCGAACGCCGAACGAAAACAAGAAACCGTGAACGGCGACGAACAAGGGAAAGGCGACATCGACTTGCCAGGGTGACGCAAGAGGGCCATCTGATGTCCACTTGGTTGACCTGTCTGCACGGCCATCGCTGGGAGGCGCCGACGTCCGGAGCCGGTGTCTGTCCCGTGTGCGGCGCGGCCGTCGCGCCGCCGGACAGGACCGAGGCGCTTTCGGTCGCGCCGCCGGCGCTGGCCGCCGAGGCCTCAGGTCACACCACGGCGTTCGTGCCGCCTTCTCCCGCGCCGGACGTTACGGAGACCGGCGAGCCGCCCCCCGCCGAGACGCTGACCCTGACGCCGGGTCCGGCCGGCACCGCCGATTCACAGGCGATAACGCTGCCTCCGTCCGGCCCCAATGTCTTCCAGCCGCTGCCGGCCGAGTCGTTGGCGGTGGCCGGCTATGAGATCCTCGAAGAGATCGGCCGCGGCGGCATGGGCGTCGTCTACAAAGCGCGGCAGATCCACCTGCGCCGGGTGGTGGCGCTGAAGATGATCCTGGCCGGCGCGCACGCCGGCACGCGCGAGATGGCCCGCTTCCATCGGGAGGCGGAGGCGGTGGCGCGTCTGCGTCACCCGCACATCGTGCGGATTTACGACATCGGCGAACACGAGGGCCGACCCTTCTTCGCCCTGGAATATGCCGACAGGGGCAGTCTGGCCCAGCACCTTGACGGTCGGCCGCTGCCTCCCCAACTGGCCGCCGAACTGGTCGAGAAGCTGGCCCGAGCGGTGCATTACGCCCACCAGCACCACATCGTCCACCGCGACCTCAAGCCAGCCAACGTGCTGTTGGCCAGCGCTGAGCCAGGCGCGACGCCCGCCCACCATCCGCTCGCCGCCTGCGAGCCGAAGATCGCCGACTTTGGACTGGCGAAGCAGCTCGACACGACACAGGGGCAGACGCAGTCGGGCACGATCCTGGGCACACCCAGCTACATGGCTCCCGAACAGGCCGGCGGCAAGAACCGCGCGATCGGTCCCGCCACGGACGTCTACGCCCTGGGCGCGCTCCTCTATGAACTGCTGACCGGCCGGCCGCCCTTCCTCGCCGATACGCCGGTCGAAACCATGCTCCTGCTCGTGTCGAAGCAGGCGGCCGCGCCGCGCGCGCTGGTGCCGCGCTGTCCGCGCGATCTGGAGACGATTTGTCTGAAATGTCTGGAAAAGGAGCAGGGCAAACGCTACGACTCGGCTGAGGCTCTCGCCGACGACTTGCGGCGATTCCTTCGCGGCGAGTCGATCCACGCCCGCCGCGCCACCGTCCGCGAGCGGGCCGGACGCTGGGTGCGGCGGCACCCTCTGACAACAGTCTGTCTATTGCTGCTGCTGGGCGCTCTGTCTCTGGTCATCGGCCTGTACGCGCCGGACCTGTACCGCTTGACGACCAACCGCGGGCAGCTCGTGCTGGAATCGACCGCCCCCGGTGCGCGGGTCCACATTCAGCCGGAAAACGGGCTGGCCACGACGGTCGAGGTCGGCACTCGCGCGGCGTTGACGCTGCCTGCCGGGTCGTACACGCTCACGCTCTCCGGGGGGCCGGAAGGACTGGAGTTATCCGACGAACGGCTGACGCTGACGCGCAACGGCCGGCAAGTGGTGCAGCTGCGACACATCCCGGAAGGCGAGATCCGCCGTTTCGAGGGTCACACCGGCGCCGTCCACGGACTGGCCGTCTCGCCGGACGGCCGGCTGCTTTTGTCGTGCAGCGGCTTCCCCGAGGGCGATGCCACCGTGCGCCTGTGGGATCTGCGCACCGGGCAGGAGCTGCGCCGCTTCGAGGGACATACCGGGCAAGTGATGTGTGTGGCCTTCTCGCCCGACGGCAAGCGCGCTCTCTCCGGCAGCACCGACAACACGGCGCGCCTGTGGGACGTCGCCACCGGTCAGGAGCTGCGCCGCTTCGAGGGCCACACGGCTGAGTTGAGTTCGGGCGCCTTCTCCCCCGACGGCCGGCGCATCCTGACCGGCGCCCACGACAGCACCGTGCGGCTGTGGGACGCCGACAGCGGCGAGCAACTCGGCCTGTTCGACAACCACATCTCGATGGTCACCTGGGCGACGTTCCTGCCGGACGGCAAACACATTATCTCCTCCGCGCACGACCACACCGTTCGACTGTGGGAACTGGACAGCGGCATCGAGGTGCGGCGATTCGAGGCGAACGGTCAAGCGACGGAGTGCGTCGCCGTGTCGCCGGACGGCCGGCTGGCGGCGGCACCCGGATACGACACCTGCATCCGCCTGTGGGACGTGACCACGGGCCGCCTCGTCCGCCGGTTCCTGGGCCATACGAGCGTGATCGGTACGTTGGCGTTCTCGCCGGACGGCCGACATCTCGTCTCCGGCAGCATGGACCGCACGGTGCGCCTGTGGGACGTGGCCAGCGGCGCGGAGTTGCACTGTTTCGAGGGCCATGCCGACGGCATCCGCGCCGTGGCCTTCACGCCGGACGGCCATCGCATCCTCTCCGGCGGCGGCGGCAATTGGGAAAAGAAATGGACGCCCGGCAACGACTTCGCCATTCGGCTCTGGGGCCTGCCTCACTCCCTCGCACCTCCCTCCGGACCATCCAGCGCGCCAGCCGTCGAAGTGCGGCGGTTCGAGGGGCATGCGACCGGGGTGGACGGTGCCGTGGTATCGCCGGACGGCCGGTTCCTGGTCTCGTCCGGCCGCGACGGCACGCTGCGCCTGTGGGATCTGGAGAGTGGGCAGGAGCGCGGCCGGCTCGTCGGACATAGCGGCGAAGTGTGGGGACTTGCCTGGTCGGCCGACGGCCGGCACATCGTTACGGGCGGCGACGACGGCAGCGTCCGTCTTTGGGACGCGCGAACGGGCGAGCAACGGCTCCACTGTCCGGGACACCAGGGGCGAGTGTGGAGTGTCGTTCTGTCGGCCGATGGCCGACGCGCCCTCTCCGGCGGGCAGGATCGGACGATTCGCCTGTGGGATCTGACGACCGGACAGGAACTGCGTCGCTTCACCGGACTCCAGACGGAAGCGCGCCGTGTGGCGCTGGCTCCGGACGGTCGCAGCGCCATCTCGTGCGGCAGCAACGACAAGGTTCTTCGCCGGTGGGATCTGCGCGACGTGCCGGATTCCGGCATCGGCGCGCCGCGGAAACTGGCCGCCCTTCTCGCCGCCGGACCTTCGCCCTTGGCCGCCGCAGCCGTGCCGTACCTCGGCCGGGTCGAAGTCCTCGACAGGGAACCGGGACTGCTGGAAGGACACACAGCGGGCGTGCAGAGTGTGCTTTTCTCCCCCGACGGACGCCGCATTCTGTCCGGCGGACACGATCGCACCATCCGCATCTGGGACGCGGCCACCGGAAAAGAAGAACGCAAATTCGAGGGACACACGCAGGCGGTCGAGGACATCGTGCTGTCGGCCGACGGCAAGCGCGTTCTCTCCTCGGGCTGGGACGGCGTGGCTCTGTGCTGGGAACTGGACAGCGGACGCGAATTGGGTTTCTGCGCCGCCCATCCGGGCATCATCACCGGCATCGCCTTCGCCCCCGGCGACCGCTTCCTCACTACAGGCCACCACGATCCCGTCGTTCGTCTGTGGCAGCTGGCCGCGCCGGACCGGCCGGCACCGCCGTCGCTTCCGGTCCCGCCCGAAACGGCTCCCGAACGAGCGCCCGGCGAGGTCGCGCGCTTCACCGGCCACCGCGACCCGATCACGTGCGTCGCCGTCGCGCCCGACGGTCGCCGCGTCCTGACCGGCAGCGGCACCAAGTTCGCCGACGGCAAATATTACCGGGGAGCCGAGAACGAGCTGCGCCTGTGGGACGCGCGGACGGGTCGGGAACTGCGACGTTTTCGCGGCCATACCGGCGCCATTTTCCGCATCGTCTTTTCGCGCGACGGCCGGCAGGCGCTCTCCGGCAGCGCCGACGGCACGCTGCGCCTTTGGGATTTGGAGACAGGCAAGGAGGTCCGCACTTACCGCGGCGTCGGCGAAGTGCGCGGCCTCGCGTGGTCGGCGGACGGCCGTCGCATCGTTTGCGGCAGTGTGGACGGCGTCGTCCACGTTTTCGACGCCGCCACGGCCCAGACGCTGCGGCGTTTTCCGATCGACAACGGCGCCGTGTGGAGCCTCGCGCTGTCGCCGGACGGCCGCCAACTCGCGGCCGGCAAGGCGCGCGTCGTTCAACTGGGAGAGGTGGAGTCGGGCCGATGGCTGCGGACCTTCACGGGGCACAACGATGTCGTGCGCGATGTGTTCTTTTCCGCCGATGGCAGCCGGCTATTCTCCGGCGGACCCGACGCCACGATCCGCCAATGGGACGTGGCGTCGGGCCAGCCGCTGGGCGGTCTGCTCCGTCAGGAGTCGGGCATCATCTGCACGGCCGTCGCCCCCGATGGCCGGCACGCGGCCACCGGCGCCTGGGACGGTCGCGTGCGCCTGTGGGATCTGCAAGAAGGGCGTGAGCTTCACACATTCACCGGCCATGCACCGATGACCCACAGCGTCGCTTTCACTCCCGACGGCAAGCACGTCGTCTCCGGCGGCTACGACCGGACGGCCCGTCTATGGCAACTGCCCGACAAGAAACCCATCGCCGGGAAGGAGCCTGGTCAACTGCTCCTCGCCGCGGCGCACCCCGGCGCGGAACTTATCGTCAAGCGCGACGGAAAGATCGTCGTGCCGCGCACCGCTCGACGCCGGCTGGAACTTCCGCCCGGCCGTTATGAGGTGGAACTGGCCGATCCGGCCGAGGATCTGCGGATCGCGCCGAAATGGGTGACGATCGCGGCCGGCGAGCAGCAAGAAGTCAAGGTGCGGCGCGTTCGCGTGACGTTGAAGTCGCCCGAGCATGTAGGCCGGCTTGAGGGTCACGGTGGCAAGATCCGACGGTTGGCCGTCTCCCCCGACGGCCGACTGGCACTCAGCGGCAGCGGCTGGAACGGCGACGGCACGGCGCGCCTATGGGACGTCGCCACCCGCAAGGAACTGCGCCGCCTGGAAGGGCACTGCGGCCAGGTATTCGGCGTCGCCTTTTCGGCGGACGGCCGGCAGGCGCTGACCGGCGGCGAGGACCACACGGCCCGTCTGTGGGATGTGCGAACCGGCCGACAACTGCTCACTCTGAACGGCCATACCGGCGGCGTGTGGTATGTGGATCTCGACCGCCAGGGCCGCCGGGCGCTGACCTGTGGGGATGATCGCACGGTGCGGATTTGGGAGGTGACGACCGGCAAACAACTGCACGTCCTCAGCCATCACACGCAAGCGGTTGAGGCAGCGGTCTTCTCTCCGGACGGCAAGAATCTGTTGTCCACCAGTCAGGACAAGACGATCCGTCTCTGGGAGACGGTGAGCGGTCGGGAGATCGCTCTTCTGACTGTGGACGGCAGTTTCTGCAACACGGTCGCCTTTTCTCCGGACGGCCGTCAGGCTCTCGCCGCGTGCACGGACAGCTATCTGCATCTGTGGGAGCTGGATGGCAAGAAGGAAGTTCGGCGCTTCCGAGGCCACACGGGGGCGGCCTTCGTCGCCGTCTTCACGGCGGACAGCCGCGGCATTCTGTCGGGCGGTTTGGACGGCACTGTCCGCCTGTGGGACGTGGAAACGGCGACGGAGTTGCGTTGCCTCCGCGGCCACACCGATGGCGTCCTTGCCCTGGCCGTGACGCCCGATGGCCGGCACGTCCTGTCCGCGGGCGGCATCATCTCGTCACCGACCGGCTGGGGCGCCGGCGACGACTTTGACATCCATCTGTGGGCGCTTCCGGCACGAGGACCGTGAGGGCGAGGCGGTCACGGCGCACCCGCTCTCTTGGCCGCTTCGGGATCGATCTTTTTCAGCGCCGCCTCCGCCAAGGAACGGACGGTCTTGTCCTTTTCGTCCTTCAGCATGGTGATCAGAGTGGGCACCACGGCCTTGGCCTTCGGACCCAGACGCTCGCACAAATTGGCTGTCGTCCCCCGAACCATCTCGTCCTTATCTCGTAGGGCGGCGATGAGCGACGCCTGAGTCTTCTCCCCTTCGGGATCGATTTGGACCAGCGACTTCAAGGCCGTCATGCGGACGTATTCATCTTCGTCGTTGAACACCGCGAGCAGGGCCGGAACCGCGGGCTTCGCCGCAGGCCCGAAGCGACCCAGTGCTCGGGCCGCAATCTCTCGGTTGCTCTCGTCGTTCAGAGCGGCGATCAACGCCGGCACGCTGGCCTTCGCCTCGGAACGGATGTCGCCCAATGCATGAGCGGCGGAAGAGCGGACTTCCTTATCGGAATCCTTCAAGGCGGCGATGAGTCGCGGCAGTGCGGTTCTTGCCGGCTCACCGATCCTGCCCAAGGATCGGGCGGCAGAGTTGCGAACACCGGCCGTCTTGTCGTCGAGGGCGCCGATCAGCGGCGGAACAGCAGCCGCTCGCGGGTCAACCTCGCCCAGAGCACTGGCGGCATGGCTGCGGACCTCCTCGTCGGTGTCTTTTAGCAGTTTGGTGAGTGGAGCGAGGACCGCTTTCGCGTCGCGGTTGACTTTCACCAAGCTGGAAGCGGCCTGTTGCCGAACACGTGCGTCGTTGTCCCGTGAGGCGTCGAGGAGCACCGGCAGCAAGGTCTGTGCCTCCGATTCCTGGGGTCGGCGGTCTCTGTTGAACCGCACCCAGGCAAGGGCGGCCTGCTTGCGAACATCCGTATCGGTGTCCTTCAGCGCCTCGAAGAGTACCGGCAACAAAGCTCTCGTTGCTTCAGCGCTCGGCCCCGCTTTATAGAACCCGTGCGCGAGAGTTGTCGCGGTCTTCAGCCGAACAGCGACTTCCTTGTCCTTCAGACGGTCGATCCATGTGCCGACGGGCGTGCCCCGGAAAGTCGGAGTTGGGTCAGCCGCGGCTGCGTTCCGGCGCTGGGTCATGCCGCAGAAGAGCAGCCCAAGCCCGAGCCAGATCACCATCGTTCGCGCTAAGAAATGCATGCGTTCCTCCGGCAACAGTAAAGAGGGGTCACAGCCAGGTTTCAATCGTAGCGTCTGGGACCGGACGGCGACTACGGCTTGCGAATCGCCTCCAGCTGGTCCAGGCTATTGACCTGAATACGGTATTCCGGCCCCGCTCTGGTTTGGAAACATTCGACCGTCCCCGACACGCGCAACACCTTGCCGCGAAAGTGTTCGGACGGGTTTTCGATCCCCAACCGCTTCAGGCGGGCGGTTATCTCCCCGGACAAGAGCACCATCACTCGCTCCTTCGTCGCATCGGCCTTCGGGACGATGCGCAGCGGCACGGCTTTCCAGCGGCGATGGGCCGAGGCAGCCCACGAACTGTGCTTCAGATACACCTCGCCGACCAAGAACTCGACGGTCGCCTTCCCCGTGAAGCTCTTTTCCACGATCGTCTCGGGACTTAGCGGGTTTTCATTCACGGCGAGGGCGGGCGTGCCCGTCACCGCCCAGGTTCCACAGGCCAACAGCAATACCGCAACGGCTCGAAGTGTAAGGGCGAACATATTCCTTCCTTTCCGACAGAGAGGTGAAGGGCGAGCGACAAGAATTGTACACTCCCCAGACCGAAGGAAATGTCACAGCCTCGTAACAACGACTTCCGTCGCCTCCTTGATGATGTCATCTCGGCGTATTCTTGCCGTTTCCTTCCGCCGCTCTGATCAGTTTGTCCAGCGCCGCGTCCATGACCTTCTCGCCCGGAGGGCCCGCCCATTTGTAACGGATCAGGCCTTTGTGGTCGATCGCGTAGAACGTCGGCGTGGCCGTCAGGTTCCACTTCGTCCAGGCTCAGCATCAGAACCTGGATTCCGCCGACAAGTCGTTGCATAACTGTGTCCTCGTGGTCTGCCGCCGAACAAGGAAGTCTACGGGTTTTCGCTGTCTATCCCGGGGCTTTCTGGGCCGCCGTCAAGCGAATTGCCGCACCCCGCTACCCATCCCATGGCGCGCGGGGGCAGCCCGAAACCGCTGGCGTGCGGCGGCGAGGCGCGGCAGAATGGCGGGAGAATCCGCCTCGCGGGAGCGCAGTAGCCCTACGCCTCGCCGAATGGTTCCGCGTCATCCTGAAAGCGATGGGTTTCCCTAACAGGGAGCCTTCAGAAAGGAAATGTTTCACATGGGGAGACGTCCTTGTGTTGTCGTCGTAGCGATCGCCTCACTTTTGATGGAATGGATCGCCGTCCCCGACGTGGCGAGCGCCCAACCGGCTACGGAGGGAACAACAGCAAGCTCACCGAAAGCCGCTGAAGACGACTGGCCGTTCTGGCGCGGGCCGACGCTCGACGGCAAGAGCCAGGATGGACGAGTCGTGACGAAATGGAGCCGCGCGGAAAATATTCTCTGGGAGGCGAAAGTGGCGGGCCGGGGTCATTCCAGCCCCATCGTCCGCGGCGAGCGCGTCTTCTTGACCACGGCCGACGTGGACGCCCACAAGCAGTATGTCCTCGCCTTCGATCGCAAGACCGGCAAACCGCTGTGGACCACCCTGGCCCACGACGCCGAGTTTACGCGGAAGAATCCCAAAAACTCGTATGCCTCGGCCACGCCTGCCTGCGATGGTCAGCGTGTCTATTCCGTCTTCCTCAACCGAGACGGCCTGCACGTCACGGCCACAAACCTTGACGGAAAGATCCTCTGGCAGACCAAGGCAGGAGCTTTTCAATCCCAGCACGGGTATGGTTCCTCTCCCGTGCTCTTCAAGTCCCTGGTCATCGTCAACGGCGACAGCCTCAAAGACTGCTTCGTTGCCGCCCTCGACCGGAAGTCCGGCGCGGTGGTGTGGCGGACGCCGCGCAAGACAACCGGCAAGAACGGCAGCTATGCGACGCCCATCGTGGCCCAGTTGGCTGGTCGGCCCCAGTTGATCCTGACCGGCATGGGCGAGGTGTCGTCCTATGATCCCCAGACGGGCAAATTGATCTGGTCCTGTGCGGGACCGTCCGAGGTGACCGGATGCACGGCGGCGTGCAGCGACAAGCTGGTCTTCGCCACGGGCGGCTATCCCGAAAAGGAAATCCTGGCCATCCGCGCCGACGGTGCGGGGGATGTCACGAAGTCCCACATCGTGTGGCGCTCGAGTAAGGGGGTGGCCTATGTGCCCTCGCCGCTGTACCACGAGGGTTATCTCTATGTGGTGGCGGATGGCGCGATGGTGACCTGTTTCAAGGCCGCGACCGGCGAGCAGGTTTGGCAGGAACGCCTCCAGGGCGGCTTCACCTCGTCGCCCGTGCTCGTGAGAGACTTGCTCTATGTCACCAACGAGGCCGGCAAGACGTTTGTTTTGAAGACAGGGCCGAAGTTCAAGATGGTCGCTGCGAATGCTCTCGAAGAGAGCGTTCTGGCCACGCCGGCGGTCTGCGGCGGTCGCCTCTTCCTGCGCACGAGCGGCCATCTCTACTGCATTGGCCGCGACGACCCAAAACCGTTTCCGGGCCAGGCCGACAAGTGAACTCGCGGTCCTCGTGGTGGCCGGAAGTCGAAGGACACCGTAGCCGCGGCCCAACCGCGCCCGCGCGACCAGGTTGTCTGGCCAGGCGCGGGCGGCGGAGGGCAACGAGGGGTTTGCTGGGGCTGTGGAGGGGTTGCTCAGGGTTCTTCCGGCTGTTCTTCCTTCTTCTCTTTATCCTTTTTCTCCCCTTTCTTTTCTTCCTTTTCATTCGGCGCCGCGTCTGGGGCGCGGGTCGCTGAGGGGGCTCCGATGCCGGATGCGGGCGGGGAGACTGGCGCGGATTCAGCCGTGACCGGGGCCGCGGCTGCGGCCGCTTTCTTCTCCGCCTGGATGTACGCTTTCATGACCTTGACGACGCTGTCATCGATGATCCCCTCTCCTTCATAGCGAACGATGAAGTGAAACAGGTGTTTCGGCGTCTTCGCTTGGGCAGGAACAGGATAGGCAAGAGTCGGATCGGTCGCGGGGCTGGAAGTCTTCAGCAAGGCCGGCGCGCGATACGCGGCCGGGACCACCTCCCGGTCAAGACCGTGGATTTTCGGGGCTGCGGCGTTGGCTCTTTTCGCGTCGGGCAGCGATTTCCTCACATCCTTGAGGAACTCATCCACCTTGGCCTGAACCGCAGGCGTATGACAAACCACCAGGATGTTCTTCGGAGCGTAATAGCGAATCACGCCACGCCCTTTCCAGGTGCCGGTCGCGATCACTTCGGGGATCGTCTGGGCGATCCACTCGCCGAAGCCGGGATCACTTCCCAGTTCCGCAAGGGAGTAAATCTTGTACGATCGATCGGAGGAGTCCGCCGATGAGGAAGCGAACGAAGATCCGCTCCTCGAGTCGCTCCGCGACTGCGCCATCCCGGTCTGGCTCAAAACGAGAGCCAGAACGATGGCAAACGAGATTGAGCCGTGAAATCGAAATCGGGCCATGAATCAAATCTCCTTCCATGGAGTAAAGAGGTTGCAGGATTTCAATCGACAGACGTGATTGGGTCAAGGTCAGTCTGTCGAAGTGAATCCCGCAGGCCAGCATCTCCAGGCTGACTTTGAGGCCTCCGTAGGATAGTCTGTTAACCCTGAAACAACGACAACCGGGAAAAATCACCGCCGAGCGTCGTCCGGGCGGGCAGTCCGAGCCAGTCTTCCAGAACCGTCGCGTACACCTGGCGGAAGTCGATGCCCATCTTCAAGTCGCCGTCTTGCAAGTCGAGCAGGCTCGGCGTCCGTCCGACGAGACCCGGCTTGACGCGCGGGCCGGCCAGCAGCAGCGGGCCGGCCGTGCCGTGATCGGTGCCCAGGGAGCCGTTCTCGGCGACGCGGCGGCCGAACTCGCTGAAGACCAGCACGACGACCCGATCGTCCAGTTTGGCGTTCTTCAGATCGTCGAGGAAGGCGCGCAGAGCGCCGCCGAGTTCGCCGAGGAGGTTGGCGTGCTGCAGCAGTTGCGAATAGTGCGTGTCGTAGCCGGCCTGGACGGTGTAAAAGACGCGCGTCCCGAAGCCGGCCTTGAGCAGCCGCGCTACCAGGCGGAGGCGTTCGCTCAACCCCGTGGGGGGATAGGGGGAACCGGAATCCTGGACGCGAGCGGCTTCCTTCAAGCGATCGGCGGTCGCGTAGGCGTCGAGCATGGTACGACGGACGAACGTCCTCACGTCGCCGCCCGCTGGCGGCGGCACAATCGTCCGGCGTGGATCGACGTCGCCGCCGAGAACGAGGTCGTCCAGATGGGCCAACGTGGCGGACATCGTCCGCTCGCCGCGTAAGGCGCGGGGAGGAGGATTCAGCCCGATTAACGCCGAAGCTGGCGAACCGTCCGCCGGCGCCGCGCCTCCGTCCAGCGCGCCACCCAGCCAGCCGTGGTCCTTCGGGGCGGGCTTCAGCCGCGCCGTCTGCCAGATGGACATGCTCTCGAAGTGCGAGCGATTGGGATTGGGATAGCCGACGCCTTGCAGGACGGCCAATCGGCCGCTCTCCAGCAGCCGGCCGGCGTCCCGCAGGGCCGGATGCAGTCCGACACGCTCGTCGATCTTGACGAGTTGCCCCGTGGGCAGGCGGAGTTCCTTCCGATGTTTGGCGTAACCTTCGTCGGCGAAGGGCACCACGGTGTTGATGCCGTCGTTGCCGCCGTTGAGTTCGACGAGGACGAGGACGCGATCGTCGCGCCGCGGCCGCGCCGCCCAGGCGGTTTGCTTCACGAAAGCGGGGACGGTCGGGGCCAGCGAAAGAAGGGCCGAGGTTTTCAAAAAGGCGCGTCGGGAAAACATGAGATGCTCCAGATGGAGGAAATGTTCGACTCAGGCCAACTGCGCTTCCGGACTGGCGATCAGGAGGGCGACGAGCCGGGGCACGCGCGCCGGCTCCTCAGCCCGTTTGCCATCGACGGCGGTCAGCAAGCGTTCGCGCCAGGCACGGCCGGGCACGGCGCCCAGCAGCAATTCGGCGAAAAACACCACGATATCTTCCCGGTTGTCGCCGCGGCCGTGCCGCCGGGCGAGGCCGAGCGCATCCACAGGACGGGGGAGTCCCACGCCGTCGCCGTCGAGCAAGGCCACGGCGTAGTTGTAGCGGCCGATGGCCGAGCGCGTGCTGATCCAGGAACGGCCGCCCGGCCAACCGCCGACGTTGGGTGGATGGAACAGATCCTGGCCGAGGTTGCCGCTGAACTCGGCGAGAATCAACGTGCTGGGCGACGGATCGAACAGTTCCAGCGACCGTGCCGCTCCCACCACGTACTCGATGGGGGCGAGGATGCGCGTGCCGAGGTTCGACGCGGCGAAGAAGGCCTCCGAACGCAGCACCGTTTCGACGGCCCAGTCAATGGAGAGGTCGTGTTCGCGCAGCCCCTCCGCCAGGGCGCGGACATGGCCGGCATCGATCGCCCCTTCGCCAAAGAAGAGTTCGCACAGTCGCGTTGCCAGCCGCTCCGCTGTCGCCGGCTGAGCGAGCAGGATGCGCAGCAGATCGTCCCCCTTCCAGGCGCCCTTGCGGCCGAGGATCGTCTTGTCGCCGTCATCGTGTTGCGCGGCGTCCTCCTGGAAGCGGTCCTTGACCACGGTCCAGCCGGTGAGGGCGCGAGCGGCCTCCTTAACGTCGGCTTCGGTGTAATGGCCGATGCCCAGCGTGAACAACTCCATCAGTTCGCGGGCCAGGTTCTCGTTGGGATGACCCTTGCGATTGGCCTGCGCATCGAGCCATAGCAGCAGCGCCGGATCGTGGACCACGCGCGGGAGCAACTGGCCGAACGGCGCCCGGGCCGACGCGCGGAAGATCTCATTTTGCCGGCGCACCGTCGGGCCGACCTTGGCGGCACTGGTGGCGAAATGGTTGTGCCACATCAAGGTCAGGCGCTCGCCCAGCGGGTCGGGTCCGAACAACATGCGGTAGACCCACCAGGCTTTCAGCCGCCCCAGGTCGCCGGCCGCGGACCGAGCGAGGGTGTCGGCGACCGCGGGGAAATCCGCAGGCACACCGGCGCAGCGAGAGCGTCCCTTGAGGAGCCGGGTGATGCTCGGTCCCGGCCCCTCTTTGAGGTCGCGCTGCAATTCACTCCACGTCGCGGCGAAGCCCGCGCGGCGGTGCAGATGGACGACGCGACGCAGATCCCAGCGAGCTTTGACGCTCGGCTCATAAGGCGTCCACGGACGGTCAGCCATTCTTCTTCTCCTCTTTTGGCGCCGGCACAACCTTCACCGCGATGTCGCCCAGCTCTTTCACTTCTCCTTCGCGCGTCTTCACTTTCTTCAGCGCCTCACCGGCCGAAACGGTGAAGTCCGTTTTTGCGACGTGGCTAAGGATCAATTCGTGATCGAGGTCGGGCAGCAAGCCCGCGACCCGAAAGCGTCCGTCCCGGTCGGTGCGAACTTCCTTGTCCAAGGGACGCATCCCCGGCCGCGGCAAATCCGGGTATTTCAAGGAGACACGCACGTCAGCCAACGGTTTGCCGGCGACATCGACGAGCCGGCCGGTCAGCGCGCCCCACCGCCGCAGACGCACCGTCGCGGGCTGCTTTTCGTTGCCGCGAACGACCACATGACCGAGAAGTTTGCGCTCGCGTTGGACGAACGACAGCGTGCAGGCCTCATCGGGATCAAGCCCCCGGGCAAGGAAGGTATCGTTTGGCAGAACCTCGTCCTCCGGCGGCTGAGAACGTGGCGTGCGGTCGAAACTCAGACCGTAAGCGACGGCTCCCTTGACTGGCTGTGAATCCGGCCCCACGAGCAAGCCTTTGAGTGTGACCCCGGAATCGAACAGGATATCGAACGTCTGTTCCTTGGCGTTTTCCGGATAGTCGATACGGCGATAGCCGTGCGATAATCCTAGGAAGCCGTTGGCGGGGTCGCCCTTCCCCAGAGGGAAATACCCCTTCGCCTCGTCCGCCGGATCAAGCCTTGCCCGCAGGAAATGGCCGTTCTCTCGTCCCGCGAAACCATAGATGACGCACGGACCCGGATAGGCGATGAAGCGGATGTAGCCGTCCTGGTCCGTCGTGCGAATGTGCATGAATTCGCGCGACGGGATGACTCCCGGCCCATACACCGCCTCGACATAGAAGGGGTTGTTCTGGTCGAGGTCGTACTGAATCTGCCCACGCACCGGCCGGCCGGTGCGCTTGTCGAGGAGGCGAAACTTGACCGGGATGCCACGACGGAGCGTGAAATCCGCCGCGATCGGTTTCAGCCCTTCGCTATCGGCTACTGTCCGAGCCGTGCCGAGGTAGCTTTGGTCGGCCGCCGCGTACACGGTCAGTTCGTAGCTTTTCGTCTTGGGCATCCCCTGCAAACGATAATGTCCCTTGTCGTCGGTGACGGCGCGGACGAGACGGACTTGATTGTTGTTGCAGTTCGCATGTTCGTTGCCGTAGACCCAGACGCCGGCCAACGGTTTGCCGGTGTCTTTGGCGCGCACCGTTCCCTCGATGGGCTTGCTCGGGCCGGCGATCACCTCAATCGGCTTGTCGTCTTCGGTCTTGCCCGTGGCGGCGCGGACGATCTTCGTCTCGATGCGCGGCCCGCTGACGATCAGAACGGCGCTGCGGTCGCGGCCGGCACCGGTGAGCCGAAACCGCCCCTGCTCATCGGTCGTGACGGCGGCGGGCGGGCCGGCCCAGGCGTCGCGGTCCAGCGTATCCGAATGATCGGACGGACGTGCCTCCACGCGGTGCAGGCGAACGGTCGCGCCGGCGACCAGCCGGCCCTGCAAGTCGCGGACACGGCCGAGGATCGGCACGTCATCCTTGACCAGCTGTAACTTGGCGTTGGGCGTGCCGAGTCCATAGGCGTAGAGCCAAGCCGGGCCGTAACCGGGTGCGGCGGCGATGATCGCCATCCGGTGCCACGGGTTGGCGTCGGCATTGAGGTAGGTGTCGCGCATCGCCGACTTGGCGAGGGTGAAATCGAAGCGACCGTCCGCTCCGCTGGTTGCTCCGCGGTACGGCTTGACCGAATGCATGGCCGGATGATGCCAAACGATCCAGCCGCGCGCCTCGTGCCACCACAGCGTGATTTTAGCCCCGGCGAAGGGCTTGCCCTCCGGATCGAGCACACGGCCGCTCACCGCGAGCGTGTCGCCCTTGTCTTCGATGGCGACTTCGGGCTGCGCTCTGACGAGGACTTTCTTTGTTTGCGGCGGCGTGTCGGCCGGCGTTCCCTTCGATGCGACCGGCGCCTGGGCCGCGAGTTGGTGTTGCGCCCACAAGCCGGTGCCGGCCGTGACAAGTCCCAGCGCCAGCACCACGAGCGTGGCGATCTTGCCGTGACGGGCGATCAGCCCTCCGATCGCGCCCTCCGCCAACGACGCGACGCGCGCGGAGACCAGATCCCCTCCCTTCAGGACTGCCTTTGCAAGGGTCTCGACCTGGACGGCCGGCAGCGCGGCCTGTACTGGGCTGGCGGTAAGGGTCGAGGCGAACAATCCCGCCGTCAAAGCCAGGCCGCGCCGTGTCAGGCGCGCGCGGAGTTGAGTACGTCCGCGATTGAGCCGGCCGCGGAACACGTCCTTCAACCAGCCCAGTTGCCGCGCCGCCTCCGTCTGCGTGCGGCCTTCGAGGTAGCACAGAACCAGCGGCAAGCGATATTTTTCCGGCAAGTACTGCAATTCTTCCAGGAGCAACTGATGCAGCTCGCGCAACGTCATGTCCATCAAGGGGTCGGCCACCGCCCGTTCCTCCGTCTGCTCTTCCGCGTTCCGCCGCCGCTTGGCCGCGGCCGGAACTTTGAGCGCCAGGTGATAGGCCACGCCGCACAGCCAGCCGGCGACGGCCTCGCGCCGCCGGATCGACGCGGCCTTCTGGGCCAGCACCAAGAAGGTGGCCTGGAAGGCATCCTCGGCGTCGTGCAGATTGCCCAGCACGCCGCGGCAGACGTTCAGCACCATCGGTCCATGTCGCCGCACCAACTCGGCGAAAGCCGCCTCGTCTCGCCGCGCCAAAAACGCTTCCAGGAGTTGCCGATCCGGCGCGGCGCCTTGGTCCTGGATGGCCGTCATCCGGCGAAGGCGCTGGAGGAATATACCGAGTTGTGCGCTGCTCATGGCTATGGCTCCCGCAGATGGTCCCGTGGTCTCTATAAAGAGTCCCGGTTCTCCCGGTAGCGCGCACGCTTCGTTTCGGGAAAATGTTGGAACGATTCCTCGTTTATTTTTTACCCGGTTTCACGGGGATGTCGCCCAGTTCCTTGACTTCGCCGGACCGTGCCGACAAGCCTTGGAGTCGTTCGCCGGCGGAGCGGGCCGCCTCATTGAGATCTTCTCTGCCCGCGGGGGCGGAGCGAACCTTCGCGGGTTCGCCGCCCAGGATCAATTCATGCTTGAGGCCGGGCAGCAGGCCCTCGACGCGGAAGCGGCCATCGCGGCCCGTCGAGAACGCCTGGAGCGGCGGCCGCATGCCTGTATCCGGCGAATTGGGATACTCCAAGTGCATTTTCACGCCCGCGAGCGGTTTGCCTTCGGCATTGACGAGCCGCCCCGTGAGGGTGCCCCAGGGTTGCAGGCGCACGGTCAAGGGGCCTTTGTCCTCTGGTCGCACGGCCACCTGACCGATGAGCTTCCGCCCTCGATGGTGGAATGAAAGGGTGCAGGGCTGATGCCGGTCGAGGCCGGTGGCGGTGAACTCCTCCGTTTCCAGAATATGTTCCCCCGTCCGCGCCGCGCCCCGCGGCGTGTTGCCCAACTTCAGCCCCCAAGCCGTGGCGCCGCGAACCGGCCGGCCGTTGGCATCAACCAGCGAGCCGGCCAGCGTCCGCCCCGGATCGAAGGGAATATCGAAGACGAGCGGCCGATCTGTCTGCTTCGTGTCGATGCGGTGGTATCCAGGCACTATTTCGAGAAAGCCGTTGAGGGGATCGCCTTTCTTGCCGGGGTAATGGCCGTTCTTTTCGTCTTCCGGGTCGAGCTGAGCATTCAAATAAACGCGGCCGCCCCACCCATTGTGGGCGTAGATGACCCCCGGACCTGGGTAAGCGACGAACTGAATGAAGTTGTCCTTGTCCGTTTCATGGCCGTAGAAGAAAACGCGCGGCGGAAGCACTCCGGGTTCGAGGTGAGTTGCCTCGGCATAGAATGGGTTCTCGTGCAGCGGGGTGTACTGGACGTTGCCGCGCACCGGATGACCCGTCTCCTTGTCGATCAAGCGAAAGCGCACGAGAACGCCGCGCGTCAGATCGAAATCCAGGGAAATCGGTTTCAGCCCTTCGGTGTCCGGCGCTTGTTTGACCGTGATGACGTAGCCCTGCTCGACGGGCGGAACGACGGTCAGTTCATACTTTGCAGCCTTGGGCAGACCGAGCAACCGATAGTGGCCGCGCTCGTCGGTCACGGCGCGGAGGATGTGCAGGTCGTCCTCTCCTCGCGGCCAGCCGTGGAGCATGGCCCAGACCTCCACGCCGGCCAGGGGCTTGCCGGTGTCTCGGCCGCGGACGACTCCCACGATGGGCTTGGTCGGCCCGGCGAGGACGTCAACCTCCGCGGCACCATCGGCCGGCGTCTTAACCTTGACCCAGTGCGTCTCAATGGCGGGTGCGGCGACGCGCAATTCCACCTCGCGTCCGCACCCCACGCCGGCCAGCGTGAACCGGCCTTGCTTGTCGGTAGTCGAGGCGTCGAGCAGCGGCGCCCAGGACGGGCCGATCACCCGGACTTCGGCGCCGGCGACGGGACGGCCCTCCAGGTCGCGGACCCGGCCGCTGATGCGAGCGTCCTTGACGAGGCGCAGGCTCAACTCCTTTTTGACATCAGGCATCCATAGGCTCACCGGGCCGTAGCCGGGAGCGGCGGCCACGATATCGCACCAGCGCCAGGGTTCGGCCCGCGCCCGAATCCAACCCGCCTCGAAGTATTCCGTCTTCGGGAAGGTGAAATGGAAGCGCCCGTCTGGCCCGCTGGTCGCCCGGACGGCCGACTTCTTCGATCGCCCGGAGGAGGCTGTCAAGTACAATTTCGCCCCGGCGAACGGTTTGCCATCCGGATCGAGCACCCGGCCGCTGACCGCGATGGTGTCGCCCTTGATCACGATGGCGGACTCCGGTTGCGGCTTGACCGGATTCGGTTTCGGCGACGCCGGCGCGGGCGGCGCATCGACCGGCGGGGCCGCCGCTGCGGCCGGCACTTGGGCGACGAGTTGGCGCTGTGTCCACAGGCCGGCGCCGACCGTCACGATTCCCAGCATCAGCACCAGGATAGTGGCGATCTTGCCGTGGCCGACGAACAGGCCGCAGGCCGCTTCCGCCGCCAACGACGCGACGCGCGCAGACACCAGATCGCCTCCGTTCAGGGCCGCCTTCGTGAGGGTCTCGACCTGGACAGCCGGCAGCGCTGCCTGTATCGGGCCGGCGGTGAGGGTCGAGGCGAACAATCCCGCCGTCAAAGCCAGACCGCGCCGTGTCAGGCGAGCGCGAAGTTGAGCGCGTCCGCGGTTGAGCCGGCCGCGAAACACATCCTTCAACCAGCCCAGTTGCCGCGCCGCCTCCGTCTGCGTGCGGCCTTCCAGGTAGCACAGAACCAGCGGCAAGCGATACTTCTCCGGCAGGCGATGCAGCTCTTCCATCATCACCTGATGCAATTCGCGCAGCGTCATATCGAGCAATGGATCCGGTATGGTCTGCTCTGTCGTTGGGATGTTTTGCCCGCGCCGGCGGGCGATCGTCTCTTGTTCCTTCAGGGCCAGGCGATACGCAACCTCGCACAACCAGCCGCCGACCGCCTCGCGATGCCGAATTGAGGCCGCCTTCCGAGCGAGAACAAGGAAGGTGGCTTGAAAAACGTCCTCGGCATCGTGCTGGTTGCGCAGCACGCCGCGGCAGACGTTCAGGACCATCGGCCCGTGCCGCCGCACCAGCGCGGCGAAGGCGTCCTCATCACGGTGCGCGATAAAGTCGTCGAGAAGCTGTCGATCCGGCCTTGGTCCGATGCTGCGGACAACAGCCAGCTTGCGGAGATGTTGCACGACGATACCGAGTTGTGCGCTGCTCATGGTCTCGCCTCTCGCGGATGCTCTTGGGGTTTCTACTATCAAAGAGAGCCTCCACCGGACGGCGCGCACGCTTCGTTTCTCGGAAAAATGTTCCGCTCGTCTCGTTTACTTCTTGGTCTGCTCCACGCGGATGTCGCCCAGATCCTTGACCTCGCCGCTCCGCACCGTCAATTCCTTGAGTCGGTCGCCAGCCGAGAGCGCCACCGTTTTCGCCGCAGCGCCGGTCAGGGTCAACTCGTGCTTGAGTTCGGGCAGCAGCCCCTCGACGCGGAATCGGCCCGCACGGTCGGTCTTGAATTCTTGCTCCAGCGGCCCCAGCCCCGGAGCGGGCAGCGAGGGGTAGTGCAAGTGCAGCGATACATCGCTCAACGGTTTCCCCTCGGCATCGACGATCCGGCCTGTCAGCGCGCCCCACGACTGCAAGCGGACGACGAGAGTTTTTTTCTCCTCGCCGCGTAGGACCACATGACCGATGAGCTTGCGGTCCTTGTGGACGAAGGCGAGCGTACGAGGCGTCTGTACATCGACGGCCGCCGCGGCGAACGTCTCCGTTGTCAGGAGTTGTTGCTCGTTGGGCCGAGGATGGGAGTGCGCATGGTGCGGATGATAGGTCAGGCCGCACGCCGTCGCCCCTAGGACGGGCTGGCCATCCGGCCCGATCAGCGACCCCTTCACGGTACGGCCCGGATCGAGTTCGATGTCGAACGTCAAGAGCTTGTCCGTCTTGTCCATATCGAGGATGCGATAACCTTCGCTCAAATCCAGATAGCCACCGATGATACCAGCTCCCTTGATGTAGCGCTCCCTCTCGGCAGGGGTGGGCCGGGCCGGAAGGTAAAGCCGGCCGTACTTGGCCCAAGCACAGACGACCCCCGGTCCCGGATACACGACCAGGCGGAAGACGCCCTTGGCGTCGGGCATGTGGATGCGATCGAACTCACGGTTGGGAAACAGTCCCGGCGACCATTCCGCCTCGCGGTAGTGCGGGTTGCTTTGCAACGGCGTGTACTGCACCGTCCCGCGAACGGGTTGGCGCGTCTCCTTGTCGATCATGCGGAACGCGACGGGGATGCCGCGGCGCAGGTCGAAGTTCGCGACGATCGGCTTCAACCCTTCGCTATCGGCCAACTTCCGGAAGGCTCCCACGTAGCTTTGGCTCTCCGGACAATACACCCCGAGTTGATACTGTGCGGCCTTGGGCATCCCCACGAGCCGATAATGCCCGTTCGCGTCGGTGATGGCGCGGACCTCACGCCGGAACCCTTCCGAATTCCACGCTTCGCCACCGTAGACCACGACGCCGGCCAGCGGCTTGCCGGTGTCCTTGGCGCGGATCGTTCCCTCGATCGGCTTGGTCGGCTTCACCACCACATCGCCGTATGGAACGGGTTTCTCCTTTTCTCGCTCTGCTTTGCCGACTGTGTCGATGCGGAGGAACTGATGCGCGATCGTGGAACCTTCCAGCACGACCAGCGCCTTGCGGCCTTCGCCTAGGCCCGTCAGCGTGAATTCGCCGTCTTTATCGGTCGCCGCCCGGACCGACAAGCCGGTCCACGACGTTTGCCACAGGAAATCCTTGATGAAATCGTCGCCGCGTTCGAGGCGGATGACCCGCACGCGGGCGCCGGCCACCGGACGGCCCTGCAAATCGATGATCCTGCCGTGAATGGGAGCGTTGTCCTGCACCAGCCGAATGGTCAATTCGCCCTTTCGGATGTCTTCCGCGAGAACCCAGCCGGGTCCGTATCCCTTTGCCGCCGCGACCACCTGGGTCGATTTCCACCGCCCCTCCCACATGTTCATCGGCCCGTCGTCGATCTCCGACGGCGAGAAGGTGAAGCGGAAACGGCCGTCGGCGTCGCTGATGGCCCCGAAGCGCGGCCGCAGCGGCTTGACCGTCCGTGGGTGCCACATTCGGTAGTATCCCTCGTAGCCCAGGTGCCACCACAAGGTCACGTCGGCTGCGGGGACGGGCTTGCCCTGCGGATCGAGCACCCGGCCGGATACCGTGAGCGTCTCTCCCTTCGCGGCGATGGGTTCCGCGTGGGCCTTGGCCGCGGCTTTCGTCGCCGCCGCCGTCTCGTGGGATGGGGCCGCCCGCTTAGGTTCCGACTCCGCCGAGGCATGTCGCCGCGTGAGCACACCCGCGCCGGCGGCCAGAAAACCCGCGGCCAGCAAGATCACGGTCGCGGTTTTGAACTTGGCGATCGTCATGGCTTTGTTCACCCCTTCCGCGAGGTTCGTCACGTTGGTCGAGACCGTCTCGGCGGCCTTGGCGCGGAAAGCGAGGGCCGCTTTCGTCGTCGCTCGCACCAGCTGGGCGGAGAGCGCGGCCTGGCTCGATTTCTCCGAAACGGCCACGGCGCCCAGCACGACGGACAAGGTCAGTCCGCGGCGCGTCAGCCGTTGTTGCAGCAGCTTGCGTGCGTGGGCCAGCCGGCTCGACACCGTGCCTTCCTTCAAACCCAGTTGCCCCGCAACGTCGTGTTTGTTCTTACATTCCAGGCAGCACAGGACGAAGACCACGCGATATTTGTCGGGAAGGTTGGCGATTTCCTCATCGAGCAGCGTTTGCAGTTCGCGCCAGGCCGCGTCGAGCGGCGGTTGACGAGGGGGCATGCGCCGGGCCTCCTGTTCGTGGTGCTGGCGTCGGTTGGCGTCCCGTCTAGCTCGCAGGGCCGTGCGATACGCGGCACCGTGCAACCAGCTGGCGAGGTTTTGGCGCTTGCGGATCGAGGCGGCGTTGCGGGCCAGCACGAGGAAGGTGGCCTGGAAGGCATCCTCGACATCTTGGGCGTGATGCAGCACGCGCCAGCAAACTTTCTGGACCAGCGGGCCGTATCGCGCGACCAGGGCCGCGAACGCCACCTGATCGTGCCGGAGCAAGAACTGATCCAGCAGTTGCGCGTCCGTCATGCCGGCGGCGGTCGGCGTCGTCGCCAGCCGGCGGATGTGCCCCAGCACGGTATGGAGGTGAGCGTGGGCCACGGTTGTATTTCTCCGCGAGGCAGTGGGTTCTTTCCTGTATAGTTTCCCGCCGCGCTCGATTAGTCGATTTTTTCCACGTTCGCCATCCGCATGTTGGTATCGGTGACGACAAATGAGACGTGTTGCTTTGAGTTGCGCGGAGACGGACGCCGGGCGTGTGTGCCGGCGATGAGCGGTCGGGTTTGGGTCGAGAAGCCGGGACCACTGCGATCAGATATGCCGGAATCCAGCCGGTCTCCTCCGTTACCGTGAAGTAGATGGCCGCCGCAAGCTCTCCAGCGCTTCGCACGTCAATCGCGCGGACGAGGCGCCGCCCGCCAGTCTTTTTAGCTGCTCCCGCGCGGCGTCGTTGCCGATCGCTTCCAGCACTTCCACGCCGCGCACTTGCCGCAAGCCCTCCGGCGGCAGAGTCAGCGCCGCGATGGTTTCCAGCACGCGCTGGAGACGCAAACGAACTTCCAGAGATGGAGGCTTCTTCAACGCTTCCCGCAAGGCCGGCTCGGCAAGTTTCGCCAGGCGCTCCAGTTCCTTCATCGCCCGGTCGCGCACCGCGAACTCCTCGCTGTCCAATTCCGCAATTCGCTGCTGGATTCGCTCCGGCTTGACTTCCGCGACAGGTTGCAAGCGCTCGCGCAGAAGCGTCAGCGCCGGCTCGGGACGGCGACGCAGTGTCTCGATGGCTCGAAAGGCCACGGCCGCATCGGTGCTGGCGAGATCCTCCCATAACCGCGTCTGTTCCTTCGCCGACAGCGGCACCTTGTCCGGCCGCGACGACGCCGAAGACAACTGATCCAGATCCCAAACCAGAATGGTAGTGTCGTCGCTGCCGGACAGGAGGTAACGCCCCTCCGGCGACAGGACCAGCGAACGAACCGTACCCTGATGGCCGTGCAGCGCGGCGCGCTCGCGGCCGGAGGCGATTTCAATGAGATGCACATCGGTATCATTGAGATACCCGGCGGCCAGGGTACGCCCATCGCGCAGGAAGGCGAGGCTGGTTACTTGCGGCATTTTGTCTTTCGCCGCTTTGAACGGGATGCGAGCCATTTCCTTGCCGTTGGCGACCGTCCAGACGTAAAGGGTCGTCGGCTCCTGGTCCTGATCGGACGTCGTCTGGAACGGATGCGCCGATACCGCCAGACTACTATTCCAGACAGCGGCCACACGGCGATTATCGGGACTCACCACCAATCTATCAAAGAGCCAGGTGTGCCAGGGGGAATCAATGGAATTGGAACCTTGAAAGAACGCATCGCGATAGGGTTTGCGCGACAGATCGGTCGCCAACGCCTTCTTCATTTCCCCCGACTGCAGATCGCCCAACAACAACTTTCCTTGCTTGCGTTCTTGCCAGACGAAAAGCCGGCTGTCCGGGGAGAAAGCCGCGTTCAAGAAATCCGACCCTGGCCAGCGTTCCAGCCGTTTGCCGCTGGCACTATCAAAGACCTCGAAGCCCCCAGAATCCTGCTGCATCGGACCGCGACTGTTGTACAGGAGCACCCTCCGATTGTCGGGAGAAACGAACGTCCTCTCGTAAGAACCATTCTTATCCAATTCCAACGCACTAATTCTCCGCGGCCGAACTCCGGTCATATCGAGGAGGACGCCTCCCTTATTCACCTTGCAGGTCGCATCGAGCGCGTCAGCGGGCCGGGAAACTTTTTCCCTACGGTACATGTCATCGCCCTTGTCTTCCGAGGCGTTGTCATCGCGAAAGAGGTGGGCAATCTCCGGACGAAGCCGAATCTCCGGGGACGAACGAATGCCGAAAGCCACCGCCTTCTCTCGCTGCCAGCGGCAGACGACGGCTCCATCCCTGGAGAACAGGCTACGGCCATCGGTTGAGAAATGGAGGTGGTTCACCGCCGCGCGATGGCCGGCGATACGCAGACGCTCTTTGCCCGTGGTGACATCGTAAATTCGCGTGCTCCCGTCCGCATCGATGGCAAATGTTTTGCTGTCCGCGGAGAAGGACAACGGTTCCTTAAGGTGCTTTTCCGCGGTCGAAACAAAAAAGTGCATGAGAAATCGTTCGTTTGCCACATCCCACAGTTTTACCACCGAGCCGCCGTTGAACTGACGCGCTTGACAGGCCAACATTTTGCCATCGTCCGAGAACGTCAAATGCTCCAGGACAAGTTTGTCACTAATCTGGACGATTGCCTCTCGCTTCCGGTTATCGAGATCCCAAACTTGAAACGTGTGTCTATCCGACGCCCACGCCAGTTTTCGCCCATTTGGAGATAGTGCGAGATTGCTCCAATATCCCTGGAAATGGCCCTCCCACTCAAAGAGGGTTTTGCGTGCGCCCGCCTCGACGATCTGGATGAAATGACGTTCGCCCGAACCCTTCTGATCTATGGTGATCGCCCAGGCCGAACGCTTGCCGTCACGGGACGGCACGGCGGCATGGATCGAATAAGGCGTCCGCAGCGGTCGGATGGGCCGGAGGTTGTTGATCTCTTTTCCTTTGTTGACATCCCAGAGATGGAAGAACACATCGTAATCGCCCTCTCGAACTGCTAGGGATCGGCGGGCGACGAGGGTTTTGCCATCGGCCAGAAAGGCGACCGGCCAGATGCCCTTCATCGACGGACCATCGATCTCCCGCCACTTTTGCACGTCCCATAGAATGGTCCGTATATCACGGCCGTCCTGGTCCTGAACGCCCAGAGCCAGCCACTTGCCGTCCGGCGTGCAGGCCCATTCGTTCAGCGTTTTATTGGCGAATCGCGCTTCGTGGAGCAAGCGGCCAGTGAGAGCGTCCCAACATCGGATCGTGGGCTGCCGGGAACCGGAGGAAGTGAGTTGATCGCCGAGCGTGAGCAATTTCGTGCCGTCCGGCGACAGGGCGATGGCGCGAGTGTTTTCATGCCACAACCGCGTGCTGCCCAGGCGAGCGACCGCGCCGCCAGGCAGCGGATCGCCGAAACCATCACGAGCGGCCTCGGCGCTCTTGCTCTCGCCGGCAAGGACAAGCGATTTCCCCGCCAGGAGCACAACGAGACAAGCCATCACCAAATCGGCTCGATGCGTACTTGGCATCCGCATAGTCCGGTCATTCCCGTAATGCGTGGCCTCAACCGGGGCCGCCATGTCCGTTCGACTCCGTGGGGCCACAAGCCGCTTGTTGAAGAACGGCCGTTCGGGATCCGTTTCTTTTCGAGCGCTTGGGTTCCCTGTTAAACCTTGTCCGGCACCACGAACGGCTTGCGGTAGTCGCGCGTCAGGAACGCATTGGCCTTTTCCGCGCCCTCGCCGACGAAACGCTCGTTCTTGGGATCGAGCGTCAGCGTGCGGCCGAGCTGATAGGAGGTTTCCTCCAGTTTGACGCCGACTCCTTGGAGGTTGTTCGTCAGGTTGTGGAACGTCGCGACCACTTCGCCGTTGTCGCCGAGCTTCCGCGACTTGGCGTTGAACGGCACTTTCTCACCCAGCCGATATGAGATGTTCGCCGCGTGGACCAGCGCGCAAGATAAGTGGCCCACTTCCACGTCGGCGTTGCAGTCGGCAACTTTGCGGCTGCGGACGGCGTGGAGGAAACTGCCCCACGCGCCGCCGGGCGTCACCTTCACATCGAACTGCGCCAGCTTCTCGGGCTTGCCGCCGCCCTTGGGATGGAACTTGCCTCCGGCAATCATGCCGTCGGTCGTGTAATACTCGTTGGCCACCTTGAATTTGAACGGAGAATCCTTGGGCTTATCGACCAGGCCGCGCACTTCAAAGACGAGCAGAGCGTCGCCGTACTCGAAGACGGCCATCTGCGTGTTCGGCGTCTGGCCCTGGTCTTCGTAGGCGAAGCGCCCGCCCAGGCTCCATACCTTGGTCGGCAACGTCGCCCCTTTGATGGCCCAGCGCGCCACATCGACTTCATGAATGCCCTGATTGCCGATGTCGCCGTCGCCGAAATCCCAGAACCAGTGCCAGTTGTAATGCACCAGATTGCCGTGATAGGGCTGTTCGGGCGCGGGGCCAAGCCAGATGTCGAAGTCCAGGTCGGCGGACGGCGGCTCCGCAGCCTTGCGGCCAATGCTCCAGCGCGGCTTGCAACAGTAGCCCTTGGACACCAGCAGTTTGCCGTACTTGCCCGAATGGACGGCGGCGATTTCGTTGGCCCGGCCGGGGCTGCTGCGCTGCTGTGTGCCGTGCTGCACGATACGCTTGTAATGCCGGGCCGCCTCGACGCACCTGCGTCCTTCCGTGATGTTGTGACTCAGCGGCTTCTCGACGTACACATCCTTTCCGGCCTGGCAGGCCCAGATGGCGATGAGCGAATGCCAATGGTTCGGCGTGGCAATGGACACGGCGTCCAGTTCCTTGTCCTCCAGCGCTTTGCGGATGTCCTGCACGCACTTGGGCGCTTGGCGCCATTTCTCCTTGATGGGTGCGCCGCGCGACGCGAACAGGCTGGCATCGGGATCAATCAGGTACGTGACCTGTACCCCTTTGAGGCCAAGGTACTGGTCAATATGGCTCTTCCCCTGTCCGTGAATGCCGGCCACGCCGACACGGATGACATCGTTTGCGCCCAGCACGCGGCCGGAGGACTTGGTCCCGGCAATCGTGACCGTCGCCGCCGCCGCGAGGGTGTTCTTCAGAAAACCGCGTCGAGTCAGGTTACGCATGTGCGGTCCCTTTCCAGGTTAGAAGTCAACGCCAGCCGGCCGACCCAGGACGACTGGTATCTTCCGAGCGCGTCTCTCTGGACGGAAAGATCCAATGGCTCAGGCGAGCAGTTCGGGGATGACCTGGGCCTGGGTCACGCCGACGTCGGTCAGGCTGTCGTCGCGGCCGGCGTGCGGGTAGACAAGTCGCTCGTGGTCCAGTCCCAGGGCGTGCAGCAGCGTCGCCTGCAAATCGACGACGCGGACCTTGTCCTGGGTCGCCTGATAGCCAAAATCGTCGGTGCCGCCGTGAACGTGGCCGCTCTTGAAGCCGCCGCCGGCCAACCATAGCGAGAAGGCATGACGGTTGTGGTCGCGGCCGTCCGGACCCTGCGACACCGGCAAGCGCCCGAACTCTCCCGTCCATAGCACGATCGTCGAGTCGAGCAAACCGCGCCGCTTCAGATCCGTCACCAGGGCGGCGCTGGGTTGGTCGGTTCGGCCGCACAGGTTCTTCAGGTTCTCGGCATTCTTGCTGTGCGTGTCCCAGGGCTGCCCGGCGAGGAAGATCTGCACGAAGCGAACGCCCTGCTCCACCAACCGCCGGGCCAGCAGGCAGCGCCGTCCGTACTCGGCAGTCTTGGGATTGTCCAGGCCATACAGTCGGTGCGTCTCCTCGGTTTCCCGAGAGATGTCCAGAACCGACGGCACCGCCGTCTGCATGCGCGCGGCCAGTTCGTAGTTGCTGATGCGTCCTTCCAGTTCCGCGTTGCGGGGGTGCCGTTGAAGGTGGTGCGCGTTCAACTCGTTGAGGAGTTGCAGTTGGTTGCGCCGGGCGTCGGGAGGAACGTCCGGCGGCGGCTGGAGGTTGGCGACGGCCACGCCCGAAGCGCGGAAGGGGACGCCCTGGTAGACGGCCGGCAGGAAACCCGAACTCCAGTTGTTCGGCCCATCGACCGGCAGCCCACCGGGATCGGACAGGACGACGTAGGCCGGAAGGTCGTGGCGCGGCGCGCCCAGGCCGTACATCACCCACGCGCCCCAGGCAGGACGGCCCGCGAAGACCTTGCCGGTGTGAATCATCCGCAGGGCCGCCTCGTGATCCACCGAGTCGGTCACCATGGAGCGGACCAGGGTGAGGTCGTCGGCGATGCGGGCGGTATGCGGCAGCAGTTCCGACAGCTCCATGTCCGACCGGCCAGACTTGCGAAAGCGGAACGGCGAGGCCAGCAGTTTGCCGACCTGGGTATGGAAGTGGGCTTCCAGCCGGCCGGGGTAGGGCTTGCCGTGATGCTTGGTCAACTCGGGCTTGGCATCGAAGAGGTCCATCTGACTGGGGCCGCCGTGCTGGAACAGGCAGATGACCGACTTGGCCTTTGGCGTGTGGTGGGGCGCCTGCGGGGCGAGCGGTCCAGCGGGAGAGGAGGAGTCCTCCGCAGCGGTCCCGACGCGGTCCGCGCTCAGCAGGTGAGCCAGCGCCAGCGATCCAAGGCCCCCGGCGTAGCGGGCCAGGAAGGCCCGGCGGGTGAGCGCGAAATCATGGGGAGCCTGATTCATGGTGCTTTCCCTCACTCCGGGATGGGCCAAGGCGGAGCGTTCCCTCATTCGACGTACAAGAAAGCGTTCGTCGCCAGAATCATCTGGCACAGATCGGTCCAGACACGCCGTTCGCCGTCCTTCTCCTTCGCGTAGAGCGGTTGTTGTGCCGCCAGGAAACGACGCACGGCGGCGCGCTCCGCGTCGTGGGGTTCTCGGCCGGCCGCAAGATGGAACGCCAGGGCCACGCGCCGATCCGCGTCCGCGCCGGCCTCGCGTTCCAGTCGGCGGGCGAAGGCTGCGGCGCGGGCCCGCGCGAAGTCGGAATTGAGCAGCGCCAGCGACTGCAACGGCACCGTGGACGTATTGCGGAAGCTACAGTTGGCGGCCAGTCGGGGAGCGTCGAACAACTCCAACAGGGTCGCCACCTGGGTCCGCCGCTGCTGCAAATAGACGGAGCGACGCCGGGCGCCGTCGAGCTTCTCGTCCACGACCACCGTTCCATCGCCCCGGCGGTGCGTCGGCACGTACGGCCCTGCCGCGCGGCGGTCGAGTTCGCCGGAGACGACGAGCATGGCGTCGCGCAGCGCCTCCGCGTCCAGCCGCCGCAGCGGGAAACGCCACAGCAGCCGGTCGTCCGGATCGATCCGGTAGGCGTCCGGGCGCGGCGTGCTCGTCTGCTGGTAGACGGCGCTGTTCAGAATGAGCCGGTGCATGGCCTTCACGCTCCAGCCGGAGCGGACGAACTCGACAGCCAGCCAGTCGAGCAGTTCGGGGTGCGTGGGCGCGGCCCCGGAGCGGCCGAGGTTGTCCGGAGTGGCGACCAGGCCGACGCCGAAATGGTGCTGCCAGATGCGGTTGACCATGACGCGGGCAAAGAGTGGATTTTCCGGGGCAGTCACCCAGTGAGCGAAGGCTGTGCGCCGGCCGGTGCCGGCGCGAACATCAGGACGAGCGGGCAGGCGGTAGACGTTCCCCGCGATGCTCAGCGAGGCCGGCACTCCCGGTTGCACTTCTTTTCCAGGGGCGTTGTGCTGCCCGCGCAAGAGGACGTGATGGGCGGGCGGCTTGGGATCGGTGTCCACGAGGACCGACAATTGAGGCAGCGGCGCGGGGCGCTCCTTCTCTCGCGCGGCGACGGCTTTCTGGATCTGCTCGCGCACCGCAGCATATTCGGGGAATCGTTTGGCCAGGTCGTTCTCGCCGATCTTCACCGGCTCGACGTGCTTCTTCAAAAGCGCTGTCTGTTCCGGAGTAAGCTTCTCCTTCGGCGTGGCGACGGCCCGCAACACCGACGCCCGCAGCGGTGATTCCAGATCTCGCAGGCGCTCTTCGAGCAGCTGCTCGCGCAGCGGGCCGGCAATCGTTTGCAGACTCGCCTTGAGAGCGTTGATCTGCCGGTTGACGCGATCGAGGCGCCGCTGCTGTTCCTCGCGCTGGGCCTTGTCGGCCACGACCGCGACCCGGTCCTTCGGCGCGGTCCAGCGGTCGGGGTTGTAGGCGGGGAAGAGGACCGCCTGCAAGCTGTAATAGTCCGCGTGCGTGATCGGCTCGAACTTATGCGCATGGCAGCGGGCGCACTGGATGGTGACACCGAGAAGGCAATTCATCGTTATTTGCAGGTTGCCTTCCAGCACGGTGTAGCGGTCGGTGCGCACTTCGTCGGGGTTGCCGTCGCTCTCGCCGGTGCCGTCGGGGGCGTTGCGCAAAAAATGCGTCGCGGTCAGCGGTTCGACCATCGCCGGGGTGACACTGCCGCCGGGAACGTAGCCGGTGAGTTCGTCGCCGGCCACCTGCTCGCGGACGAAGCGATCGTAGGGCATATCGCGGTTGAAGGCGTTGATGACGTAATCGCGATAGCGGTAGGCCAGTGGCCGGTCGCTGTCGGCATTGAAGTAGCCGTTCGAATCGGCGTAGCCGGCGGCGTCGAGCCAGTATTTGCCCCACCGTTCGCCGTAGTGCGGCGAGGCCAGGTAGCGCTCCACCATCGTCTCGTAGGCGGCGGGCGACTGATCGCGCTGGAACGCGTCGATCTCGGCCGGCGACGGCGGCAATCCGGTCAGGTCGAAGCTGACGCGCCGGACGAGCGTGGCCCGATCCGCCTCAGGGTTGAGGACCAGCCCTTTCTTTTCGAGGGCGGCAAGGATGAAGTGGTCGATGGCCGTCCGCGATCGCGCGGGCCGGCGCACCACGGGCAGCGGGGCACGGGCCGGCAGCCGAAACGCCCAGTGGTCCTTGACGCCCGTCGGCACGTTCTCTTTTCCGACGTGCGCGTTGGCCGGGGCCGCCTTCGGTTCCTCAGCCGAAAGTCTGGGAACTGCCAGCAGCAGACACCCGAAGATCACATCAAATGCGAGCCGTCGATTCATGGCGGCAAGTCCGTCACAAAACCTGTCAAACCACTGTTCCAATATACCCCGGCCGGAGTCCGTTGCCCAATTCCTTCGCTGGCGATCACTTCACTGAAAACCGGCGCACGGTCTCGGTCCGGTTCCCTTGCCTGTCCTTCACGGAGACGGTCAGGGTTCCCTTGGCAAGCGCCGTGACCGGCTGTCCCAGCTTCAACTCCCAGACGCCCTCGCCGACAGACCGGAGCTTCGCCGCCAGGTTCTCTCCCGCTTGGACGCCGTCGAGAGGGAAGTCGGCGACGACGCGAAAACTCGCCATGTCCAGGCCGGTGTTGTAGTCGTGCATCCCGACGAGGATGCGGTCCAGGGAAGGATTGACGCCCGCCTGGGGATAGGTAAGCGCGAGGGTCGGCCGCTGGTCGTCGAAGAGCCAGCCGCTGCCGCGCTCACTCGGTTTCTTCGGGTCGATTTCCTTGTCCACCGGACAACCCAGGTCGATCCAGCGCACCAGAGTGCGGCGATCCTCCTCGGAAAGGGGAGCCACCTTGCCCTCCTGGATCGCTTTCGGCGGCGGCATGATGCTCCCGGTGAAATCGCCGGCCGCGAGCAGTCGTTTGTGTTCCGCCTCCCTCCCCTTCAATGGTTCTTTCGGCAAACCATCGAGGCGCCGGCCGAACACCTTCCAGATAAGCAGGCTGCGGCGCGACTGAAAGCCGTGGACGTACCGCGTCACGCCGATATAGTTGCCCGCCAGCGTGTTGTACGTCGCCGGCACTTTCCCCGCGTTGCCCAGATCCCAGTGCGGCCCCTCCACGAGCGTGTCGTCATCCAGCACCAGTTTGCCCGCGGGCTTCTCCAGCTTCCCGCTGTGGCAGGCCACGCAACTACGCTTCAGGATCGGCTTGATGTTCCGGTGATACTCAACATCCTTGATGCCTCGCTGGTAGCGCAGACCGGTCTCCCGTCGTTCGTCCCACTTCTTGCCGGACTGGTCGTGAGCGCTGCCGGTCAGCAGGGGTGTCTGCCGGGTCAGGTCGAAGACGGCGTAGTCGGGCCGGGCAGCTGCCGTCTTCTCGAAAAGAGTGGGTTGCTGGCTGTGGGCGTGGCAGCCGCCGCAGTTATTGCGTACCTCGCCGGGACGGACCTGATGCCAGGTCTGCGCCATGTTCAGCACCATGCCGTCGCGGTCGAGGGTTTGGAAGGTGAAGGCCACATCGGCGGGAATCCGGGTGAGGAAACTGGTGTCGGGGTTGCCGTCGGGGTCGCGGAGTTGCTTGCCGTCCTTGTTGAACTTCCGTACCGGGATTTCGCCAAGGATGCGCAGCCGCTCGTGGGCGTGGCTGTAGAAATGCCCGGCCACCGGAAGGGAGGCCGGCTCCATCGCCAGGATGCGGATGGCGTGGATGTCGCTGTTGGCATACAGACCGGCGTCGGACCCCTGGCCTCCCCAGTTGAACGGACTCTGCATGCTGTGCGAGAAGGCTGCATAGGGGTCGCCGACGGCGGTCACGCTCCCCTTGGGAACCGCCCCGCGAGGGAACGATTCCCGCTTGTACAGGCTCGACGTTCCGACCAGGCCGAAGGGTGATCCCTCCGGCAAATACTTGGACTGCTTCCCGTCGTTGCGCACGGCCGGCAGCTTGGCCGGCTCGTCCATGCCGTGGATGCGTTTGTAGGGAACCAGCGGCCGGGGCCATTGTTCGTTGTAGCGCGGATCGTTCTTGATCAGCAGCATCTGACCTGGCTCCATGACGGGCTGGCCGCCCTTCAGGAGATAGAGGCCGGCGTCCAAGGGATCGTCGTAGGGCACCGGGCCGCGATTAGCCGAGGGCGCCGAGCCGGGTGTCCAGACCGCAAGCAGGTGATTGTCGGGCGCGCCGCAGGGATGCGTGAGCTTGCCGACGCGCGGCGACTTCGGATCCTTGAGGTCCGACAAGGGGGCGGGCGAGTCGCTGCCGTGGGTGAAGCGCGTCAGCACCTCCAGGCCGTAGGGCTGGAACGGCATACGGAACGTTCCCCGGCCGCGCATGAACAAGCTGGGGATTTCCCAGCCGTGTTCCTTCGTCACAACCGAAGGGTTGTGCGCCGATCCAAACGCCGGCACGCCGTCCGGAGGACGTGGGGGCAGCTTGAAGAACGTGCCGAACCCCTGCGTGTTTTGGTTGTAGTAAAGCTCAACGATCAGGCTGCCGTCGGACAGTTGAGTCTGGAAGTGGAAGCCGTCGTCGGCGCCGCCCGATCCGTACAGGGCGCTGACGATCGGCTGCCAGGCGGCTCCGTCGGGGTGCATGGCCCAGATGCCCCAGGCGATGCTGCCGTGAAGCCCCTGCGATTCGAGAGAGCTGAACAGGATTCGCCCATCCTGGAGCACGATCGGGTGCAAGGCGCTACCGATGTTGATGTGCCCGATTTTCTCGACGTTGTTGCCGTTGGCGTCCATGACGTAGAGTTGGTTGGCCACCTTGGGGTAGCCGCGCGGCACCTTGAACTGATCGCGCGTGCTGGTGAAGGCCAGCCGGCCGCCCGGCAAGGGACAGGGGCCGAGGTTGTAGATGCCGCGGCCGATCGGCTGGCCGGGCTTCGACGCGGGCCGGTCCTTCTGAAACGCCAGGGCGCCGGTGTTGGGGGTGGATTCCTGGTGCGTGAGCCGGACGATCTTCTTGGTCTTGACGTGGATCTTGTAAACGTCGGAGCCCGTGCCGAGCTTGCCCAGGTAGAAGTGGGCGTAATAGACCCACTCGGCATCGAACGAAACATAGGGGTCGGCGATCGAGCCTTCGCCGCCCTCGACCAGGATTTCTTCGCCGCCGTCGGGGTGCAAAAGCATCAGGTCGTAGCCGGAGTCGATGTTGGTCGGGTGGCCGATCTCGGGCCAGGCCGACGGACGCCGTTTTCCGTCTCGTCCCGTCACGAACCGCGGCGCCCGCACGTAGACGATGTCGTAATCCAGTTTGACCGACCTGTCGGATTTCAGCGGCTTCGGCACCGGATCGATCTTCTCGGGCGGCAACGCCGGGTCGGCGGCGAAGAGAACGGACGCGGTCAAAAGGCTCAGCGTGATGCCGGACAGCCGCAGGAACATGACGGGCCTCCTTAGGGGGCGCGAAGAGTCTGCAAATCGATCGCGGGCTTACTGCTTCTTTTGCGGTTTCTTCCAGGCGGGTTTACTTCTTGGGTTGGGGAAGGTAGTCGATCCGAAACGGCTTGTTGGTGATGAACACGACCACGACATCGCCGTCGGCGCGGGCGCCGTGCTCCATCACCTCGCCCTCGGGGAACCACACGAAGCAGCCGGGGCCGAACATGCCCTTGTGGGTCACGAGGGTGCCTTCGAGGACGTACATGCCGTGGCCGCAGGGATGGGTGTGCGCCGGGTTGATGACCCCGGCGGGGTAGCGCACCAGGCGCACCAACATGCCGGTGTCCGGGTCGCTGAAGAGTTCCTTGCGAAAGATTGCCTTGCCGACGGCGTCGTTGTAACGCTCTTCCCAGGGCAGCCGGGTCGCGTCGATGGCGAGAAATTGGCCGGTCATGAACACCCCCGTAGTGAGTCAACCCCGTCCGAGGATGATTGTAGCAATCCAGCCGAGGATCGGCTGAACAGCTGGAATGTAGCTGAACTCGTAAGAGTTCAGCTAGGAAACACTTCCGCGGCAATGAACCACTACTCGGCCGGTGCGGGACGCTTGAAACGCCAATCGACGTGCTCCTTGTAGGCCATCGTCTCCTCGACCAGCGCGAACAGGTTGGAGTCGTAGACTTTCAGCGTCTCGCGGGTGGTGATGGGGCGGTCGGCGAGGCTCGGCGGCAAACCATCGCCGGCGGCATCGAAATAGGCTTCCACGCCCGCCGCCCAGTATTCGACGCGGTTGCGGGCCGCCGCCGTCCCTTTCCAGAGCCCCTTGCTCGTGGCCTCGTCGTGGCATTTCTGGAGCCTGCGGTCGAACTCTATGTCCAGGCGCTTGACGCGCAATTCGTACTGTTGCTTGCCGCGACGGCGTTCAAAATCGGGATCAACGGGACGCAAGCCGGTCGCATGGTAAAGTCCCTTGGCGAACACGCTGACGACCATGCACTTGCCGGCGAACGGCTCTCCTGACAGACAGAGGACGTTCTCCTCAGGCACCACCATCAGCTTCCGGCTCGGCGTGTAATCCAGGTAGCGAACCGCATCGAAGCCGGCCTGGTTTTTCACATCCTTGAATTCGGGAAGGTCGCTCAGATTCTCGCCGCGGCCCAATACCACCAGCCGCGCGCCCTCCGCGATCATGGCCTTGAGGATGTCGTGGCGATAGGCGAACATCTTGCGAATCGTGTCATTGGCCTTGAGCAGCGCCCTGTCGCCGACGCGCTTCGATCCCAGCACCGTGAACTCGCGCGCGTAGGTAAACTTCGTGTAATACGGATCGATTCGCAGCTTGGGCGGCGGGGCGATCACGCTCGGCTGCCGGCGCAGCGGGCGATAGCGCCAGTCCTGTTCGGGCGTCAGCTTGAAGATCGTCTTGACCAACTCGTAGCCTTCGGGATCGTACTGCTTCAGTTGCTCGCGCGTGCCGACGGCGGCGTGGTTCCAGTTGTTGACGCGGTTGCAGTCGAAGTAGGACTGGCAGATTTCGGCCCAGTATTCGGCGGGATTGGAAGCGGTGTAGGCGTTCTTCCACAGCCCCTTGGCCAGCGCGTTTCGGTACGTCTGCCCCAGGCGCTCGCGCCAGGAGGGATCGATCCGGCGTAGCGCGGCGTCGATGGTATGGCAGAACTCGTGAACGGCAATGCTCTCGTCGTCATAACGGTCCAGGGGCAAATTGAGCAGGTTTTCTTCGCCGAAACTGGTGACGTCGAGGCCGCCGGTCCCGCGCACACGCTCGTTTTGAAAGGTGGGGTTGGGGTGGTTTCGGTACTCGGGCATGTCGGTGTAAACCTGGTCCTTGCCGATGATGATCAGGCGCGTGCCGTTCTTGACCATCGCTTGCAAGATGTCGGGCCGGCCCGCGAGCAGGTGGGTGACGAGGTAGTGGGTACGCTGTAGCGCCTCATCCGCGACCTCGGCGCAAGCGACGACGGACAAGCCTTTCACATCGACGTACTTCTTGTAGAATTTGCGGGCCGCCTCGCGGTCTCTGTCGCGGATCTTCTCGAAAAACGATTCCGGCGGAGCGGTCACTTTCGGCAAGTTCGGCGTGGAAGTCCGCTCCGCGTCCTCGGCATTGCTCGCCCGCTCGCCGCGAATCGGCGAAGCGGCAGCCATCAGAGCGAGGGAAAACACGAACAGGTTCACCAGCAACGGCCAGCGATTCGGCATGACGATCCCCTCCTTTCACTCGGTTTCTGCCAAGGCGCTTGGAACAAGCCGGTAACGGTTCCCCTAACCGGCGTGGTGTAGCCTGTCTCGACTCCGTGATTTGACCCGGCGCGGCGTTGCTTGACAACGAAATTTGCGGAATCCTTCCTCCACCCCGTGTTCCTCATCGCCCTCGCCAGACCAGCCAAGTAACCCCGCCGATGCCGGCGGCGGTCACGAGCGTCATCGCGCACGAAGCCACGGCGACGAGCGGGGAGAGCGAGTAACGCAGGCTCGGCCAAAGGATGCGCGGCAACGTCTCGGTTTCTGGGGTTGCCAGGAACAAACTGAGGATGAACTCGTTGAGCGAGAGCACGAACGCCATGACCGCGCCCGCCAGGACCGAGGGGCCGATCAGCGGCAGCGTGATCCGATACGCGACCCGCCATGTCCCGGCGCCGAGTCCGCGGGCGGCGTTCTCGACATCGGGGTTAACGCCCAGCAGAGCCGCGCGCGTCAACCAGCAGACCATCGGCATCCCGTACAGGGCATGCGCCAGCGCCAGGGATGTCGAGGTTCCCCACAAGCCGAACGCCTGCACGGCCGGCAGCAGACCGAGACCCAGAAAGAGCGGCGGCGCTACCAAAGGCAGCAGGATAGCGCCGAATAGGATCGACGCGCCGCGAAAGTGCAGACGGGCCAGCGCATAGGCCAACGGCAGGCCCGTTCCCAGCGAACAGGCGACCGCCAGCACGCCGACAAGAAGACTCTCTTTCAGCGCGCCCATCCAGCGCGGACTGCGAAAGAACTCGCCATACCAGCGCAACGACCATTCGCCGATCGGGGGCGTGAGAAACTCATCGGGAGCGAACGACAACCAGCAGGCGTACACCAGCGGCGCAACCAGCGCCGACAGGGCCAGCCAACCAAGGAACTGACCAAGTCGCCGTCCGATCATTGGTCGCCTCTCCTCACCAGCGAACGCGCGGCGAATCCGCTCATCGTCAGCAGAAGCGCGACGACGAGCAGCAGGACAGCGGCGGTCGCCGCACCGCGCGGCCAGTGGTTGTTTTCAATCGTTTGCCGCTGTGCTTCCACAGCCAAGGTGATTTCGTTCGGACTGCCCAGAAGCAGCGGGCCGATGAAGGCCCCCAGCGCCCAGGCCAGCGTCAGTTGAACCGCGACGGCCAATCCCGGCGCCAACAGAGGCAGCGTGATCCGCCGAAACGCCTGCCAAGGCGACGCGCCGAGTCCTCGCGCCGCCGTGGGCAGCGCCGGATCGATGCGTTGCAAGCTCACAAGCAGCACCAGCACCGCGTAGGGCAATAACAGATACGTTTCGCCGAGGACGGCGCCGAAGAGATTGCGTGACAAACGCAACGGCCCATGGATGAAACCGATCGCCTGCAACAGCCGATTGACGACGCCGGAACTGCTGAGCATCGCTTGCAAGCCGTACACGACGACCAACATGCTCGCCAGTTTCGGCAACACAACGGCAGCGAGGGCCAGGGTCTTCTGCCTGGGCGGCAGCGCGTGAATGAACAGAGACAAGGGAAGGGCCAGCAGCAGGACCAACGCGGTAACGCCGAGGCCCATCAGCAGAGTGAAGAGGACAACCTGGCGAAAATAGGCGTCGGTGAGGAGATCGCCGTAGTTCGCGGTGGTCCAGGTGCCGGGCTGGTAGAAACCACGTCCGGCGGCCGGGGCGTAAAAACTGAGCCGCAGCAAGAAGAGGAAGGGGCCGGCGAAGAACACCAGCAGCAACAATAGCGCCGGCGCCGACAGTACAAGTGCGGTGAACCTCCGGCGCGAGGGGTCAGGAGCGATCATCGGCGGCGTCCTTTCCGGCAGGCGACAGCCATGCAGGGTCCGCTTCCGGAAGGATCCAGCAAGCTTCCGGGGGAACGACAACGCCCACGATTGATCCCGTCGCGACGGCGGGCGGGACGCCCGCGCTCCGGAGCGCGGGCGTCCCGCCCGCCATCGCGGAACCCGTCCCGGCTCGCTGCCGCACGCGCACCGTCCGTTCCGTGCTCACGGCCACATCCACGATCCGATCGCAACCGAGATAGTGGACGGCGGTAACATGCCCGCTCCATCCCCTCTCCTTCGCCGCCTCGGCCGCGATCAGCCGGCAGTGTTCCGGTCGCACCATCAGACGATCCCCGATACGCCAGTTGATCCCTTCACCCGGCGCACGGCGAAGAGACAGTCCACCGTCGAGGAGTGCCTGTCCCGCTTCGACGGACGCGACCGTAAAGAGGTTAGCATCGCCGAGAAGGCGGGCCACGAAAGGGCAGCACGGTCGCTGATACACTTCTTCGGGCGCGCCGACCTGGAGCAATCGGCCGGCCGCGAGGATGCCCACCTGGTCGGCCAGGGTCAGCGCCTCGTCGCGGTCGTGCGTCACCATCAGCGTTGTCACCCCGCTGCGCCGCTGCAATTCCTTTAACTCGCCGCGCAGTTGTTCGCGGAGTTGGCGATCCAGGTTGGCGAGCGGCTCATCGAGGAGCAGCACAATCGGCTCGATGACCAGCGCGCGCGCCAGGGCGACGCGCTGCTGCTGGCCGCCGGATAACTGGGCGGGACGCCGGCCGCGTTCGGAGTCCGTCAACCCCACCCGGTCGAGCATGGATTCGACGCGCCGCTGCCGTTCTGCTCGCGGCACGCGCCGCATCTCCAACCCGAACGCCACGTTTTGCCGCGCCGTCAGATGCGGAAACAGCGCGTAGTTCTGAAACACCATGCCGATGTCGCGCCGCTCCGGCGGCAGGGCGGTCACGTCGCGCTCGCGCAGAAAAATATGCCCTTTTGTGGGTCGCGAATATCCGCCGATCAATTTGAGGAGCGTCGTCTTGCCGCCCCCGGAGGGGCCAAGCAAACTCAAAAAGATGCCCGCCTCCAGTTGAAGGTTGATGTCCGACACCACCGGCGAATGGCCGAAAGCGAAGCCGACGCCCTCCAGCCGCAGGGCCGGGGAAGGGGAGTTGGCTTCAGCCATTCCGCAATACCTCGCGGGTCCAGAATTTCTCGATTTCGTCCCAATGATCGAAGTAGGCGTCATAGGGATAATAGCGCAGGCTTCGGAACTGCTCTTCGGTGTGCGGGTAGAGCGTCGCCCACAACGGATCTTCGGCGGCCATGCGCCGGGCGGCGGGCAGCACGGCCGTGGCCGAGCCGCGCTTGGCGAACTCGTACTGCATCTCCTCGCTGAAAATCAGATCGATTGCTTTCTCAGCCAACTCCGCGCGGGGAGTGCCCGCCGGGATGGCCCAGAACACCTGCACGAAGGCGCGATCGGCGTCCGGGACGACCGCGCCGAGTTTCGGCTGGCTCCGCAAGGCTTGCAGCATCTCCGGGCTGTGCATGTTGCCGGCGGCGCAGTCGCGGTTGACCAGGCCCAGCGTCATGTCGGTCGAGGTTTGCCACCAGAACTTGACGCGCTCGCGGTTGGCCCGCGCGAACTTCAAGAGTCCGTCGAGGTCTTTCTGGACCAGTGCGGCGGCCGTACCGGGTTTGCCCTCAGCGGCGGCCTTCATGCAGGCGAAGGTGTACAGCGACATGTAGAACGAGCTGTACAATCCCAGTTTGCCGCGCAGATCGTCGCGCAGCAGGTCGGCCCAATTGCTCGGCGCTTCGGCGACGGCGTCCTTGTGATACGCCAGCGTCATCACCGAATCGGGATAGGGAACGCCGTGGCCGTCGCGGTAAATCCAGTGGTCGAGGACCGCCGGAGTCAGGTTCTTGTGATTGGGAATGCGCGCCGGATCAAGGCGGCGAAACAGGCCGTCGCGCGCGGCGGGGAAACCTTGCGTGGCGTCGGTGATGACGAGATCGTAGGGCGGTCGATCCGGCGGTGACGCTTTCAGTTTGGGAATGGCGTCCCACCAACCGGAATCGAGAACGGCGGCGGCGCCGGTGGCGGCCTGGAAGCGCGGCACGAAGACCTCGCGCATCGTCTTCTCGTGACCGCCGGCGTAGACGAACACGCGCAGTTGTTGGCCGCCGAATTCGCCGCCCGGCTTGCCGCCGCAGCCGGCCGACCAGATCGCGGCGCCGGCCGCCGTGCGCGTCAAAAACTGTCGCCGCGTCAGCCGGTCCATCCGCGCTCCTCCCCATCACTCCATCACAGCCGGGCGATCGGCTCGTCGGCGATGCCCAGTTGCCGCAGGGCCGCGAGCTTGTCCGCCAGCAATTTCCGGCGATCCACGAAGAACAGGCCGCCGCGCGCGCCGCGTAGACGGATGCGCCAGTGCGTGTACTGGGCTAGCAATTTCTCCGGCCACAGCGGCTCTCGCCGGCAACCCCGATACGGAGCGTGGCGGAAATACTCACCCGCGCGGATGGGCGGACGTACGACTGCCGCCGCTCCGCCGGGACGCTTCAGGCGGTAGATGTCGCGGATCCAGTTGCCGGTGATGATGTTGGCCACGGGAAACGGCGACGGATTGCCCCACAGCACGCGCTTGAGCGGGCCGTTGGAGTTGCAGAACCACGGAAACAGCGTCCTCATGCAGCCCACATAATAGGCGTACTCGCGCGGCGAATACTCGCGCTGGCGGAACATCACGAAAACCTCTCGGCGTTCGCGACGGACGAAGCGGTGGACCTCGGCGGCGAATCGGCGATCCGTAAAGTGGCCGATGGCGTCGGCGAAGTCGGTGAAGACCAGGATGCCGCTATTGTAGTGGGCCGAGCCGTGGATGTAGTTGATGCCGTGCGGCATCCTCCGCCGCGGCCCCCAGGGAATTTCCGGCACGATCGCCGACAGGGCCGCCATCTGCGCCAGGTACTCGCCGACGCGCTGCACGATCGCGTCATCGTCTGGCAGCTCGACGTCGCCAGCCGGACGCGGCGAGCGATAGAGGACGTTCTCGTGCCAGATCGGCGCGCCCGTCGCGGGATTGAGGCCGGTGGCCCAGGGATGGTGCAACGAGATCAAGCCGGCCGGCAGCGGTCGGAAGCGCGTGATGTCCAGCACGCACAGGATCCCCTGCGTGTTGTGGAAGAACTGCCAGCCCCACACGGTGGGGATGGACAGATAATAGGCCAGCGTTTCGCGTTCTCCCCGGACGGAGGGAGGCACGGCCGCGCTTCGATCACGCCGGAACATCGGGCGCCGCGCCTCCCCTCGGACTCATATTGTCTCCCGCATCGCTCTTTTTGCCGCAGCCGCCGCAGAACAGCACGCGCAACGGCTTGCTGAGGGCGCGGCGCAGACTGCCGAAGAAGCCCAGCGCGCGAAGCGACGGCATCATCAGAGCGAGCTTGTTGCCCTGGCCCCAGCGCTCGAAATCACCGTGCAGGACATAGACCTCCCAGAGCGTGTCGTCGGGATCGGCGACCCAGAACTTCGTCTGATGCGCGTAGCAGCAGCGCACGTCGTCCTGGCGCCCCGTCCGATACCCCGCTGCTTCGAGGCGTCGCTGGATCGCCACCAACTCCTCGGAAGTCTTCACGCGCAGGCCCAGATGGTTGAGCGGCCCGCCCTTGACGGCGCGCTGCGGCTTGAGCGACATGACCACCGGCGGCTCGTCCAACTCGAACTTCGCGTAGTCGCTGTACGCCTTGACCGCCGCCGTGCCCAACAACGCCTGGTAAAAGGCCAGCGAGCGCGGCAGGTCGCTGACGTTGAGCGAAACGTGGAACTTCGTCACCCCGGTCGCCCCTTCGGGGGTGCGATTTTGAATCGGTTCGGTCGCGGTGGTCGTCGTCATCATGTATCCTCGTGGAAAGAGTTCGTCGCGTCAGTCGTCGAGATCAACCGTTTCGCCGCCGCCGGGCGAGATGAGGGCGGCCAGGAGCTTGCGGGGCGTGTCGTAGGCGAAAAGACGAACGTGCCCGTCGCAGAAGAGGAACCAGACGCCGGAGGGGTCCGGCGATCCCCAGTTGTCGGCCACTTCTTCGAGCAGGTTGTCGGCGTCGCGCAGCAGGCGGTCGCCCTTGCGGCCGGTGCCGCCGCTGCCGCCAAGGATGATCGGCTCATCCCAGTACCATCCGCCCGCCTTGACGGCCCGCGTGTCCATCGCCTTTTCGGCCGCCAGCGCCGTCTCGGCCAAGCCGTCGCTGATGTCGTTCGGCTTCTTCACGTTGCCCATGCCGCCGAGGACGACTTGATCGTTGGCGGCGTAATCGGTGCGGCCCCACGGACCCAGCCCGGCGTCCTGATAGGTCCATTTCGCATAAACCGGATCGGCTTTCGGCACATGCTGCGCCTTCACCGGCCGCCGCGCCGTGAGGTAGTAGAGGGGAACGGCCCGCGTCGGATCGGCGGTGCGGAACGCTTTTTCCTCGCCGAGGTAGGGAAGGATAGCGTAGGCCCACGAGCCGGTCTGCAATCGGCCGGCGCGACGCGGGTCGCCGTAGCCCCAGCGGAACGCCTCGCTGTCGGGAAAGCCGGTCCGCACGTCGGGCGTCTCGACCGCCTCCATCGGCGGGCCGCCGTTGCCCGGCAAAAAACCGAACGCCTCGGCGTGCGCTTGGATGCCCTTGCCGATCTGCCGGAGGTTGTCAGCGGAGCGCGTGCGTTCGGCCTTCGTCCGCGCGTGCAGCAGCGCCGGCGCGAGCAACAAGCCGGCGACGAGGGCCAACAGCACGACAATCAACAGTTCGACGCGCGTTCTCATCGCGGAGCCTCCGCTTCTTCCGGGCTGAGCAGTCCGTCGCCGTCTCGATCGAGTCGGCGGAACTGTTCGCGGGTACCGATCCATTCGCGCGGCGAGACGCAGCCGTCGCTGTTGCGGTCCATCGCTTGAAACCAGTCCGGTCCTTGTCCGGGCGCCGGTCGTTTCCTCAGTGGAATGGCGTGAGCGCCGGTGGCACCGCGGACAAAGGTGAGTGTCAGATACATGCCGTTGTCATCGGGAGCCGTCACGAAGCCGGCCTTGCGCGCCTCCGCGTCGGCCAATCGCTCCCAGGCGGTACGCAGTTCCCGCACGCTGAGCTGACCGTCGCCGTCGGCGTCGAGGATCGTAAACCAACTTCGCGGCTGGGGAGTGACCGTCAGTGTCACGATGCTGTCAGCGGCCTTACGGTACAGATCGAGATAACTCGTCAACTCCGCGTCGGTCACGGTGCCATCGCCATCGCGATCCGCGGCCGCGGCGAATTGCCGGCGCGCCGTCTTTGCATCGGGGATCAAGGGGATGGCCGAAGTCACCCGCTGGGGAGCGACATCGAAGAGCCAAACATCGGCACGAAACAGTTGACGTTCCGGCTTCGGATCGTCCAGGCGCAGGGCGATCTCTCGATCCGGCCGGCGTCGCAGCCAACGGGTCGCTTCTTCGCGGGGAACGTCGGCGGAGCAGGCGGCAAGCAATGGGTCGATCCGGTCGTCGTCCGTCTGTCCCGGATGGAGCAACACGAGCGCCGGAAGCTTCCGCGCCGGCCCCCGCCGCTCGGCGGTCAGCAGCGAAGGAACCAGTTCAAAGGGAGTAATGCACTCATCCTCGTCCTCATCAAACTTCGCCAGCAGTTTCTTCTCGCTCTGCAACTCCTCTTTCGACAACCGGCCGGTGTGACGTCGGTCGAGCGCGGCCAAGACGCGCGTCAGTGTCTCGCCGTAGGGCGGGCTGTTGGGCAACGGGTCCAAACGGAGGAACCGTCCCGACGCTTGCCGCATCCAGCGGCGAGTCAACTCCTCCGCCGAATACGTCTCCCCGCGCTTGAGGGACAATTCCTCCGCACGGACTCTCTTATCCGGCAGGAGCCGATTGAGCGGATTGTGCCGGACAGCGCGCTCGGCCGCCTTCGCATCAAGTCGGCCATCCGCACCGCCGGCACGATAGGCGAACCAGTCCCGCACGAATTCAGCCTCCCGCGCGGCGAGAGCGCGCGAGTCAAACTCAAGGCGCAGCCGCAGTTTCACCCAGGCTCGGCCGCCCGCGAACACGAACAGCTCGTGAGCCTCGGCGGCAGGGGCGGCGCTGGCGACGGCCAGCAGCAACGCGACGCAAGCGGAAGCGCGGCGGATCATGCCAGCACCTCCGCGATGGGCTTGGCCGACTTACTCACGATGCGGATGGGCCGGCCGATGTTCGACTTGTTTTGCTTGAGCGGATCGACGCCCAACGCCTTGCAGACGGTGGCCAGCAGATCGGGAACGGAAAGCGGACGCTGCTCGACGGCAACACCGTCCTTGCCTGTGTCGCCGATCGCTTGCCCGCCCTTGATGCCGCCGCCGCCGAGAACCACGCTCCAGGCGTTGGGATAGTGGTCGCGACCGGCGTTGCCGTTGATGCGCGGCGTGCGGCCAAACTCGCCCATCCACAGCACGAGAGTCGTGTCGATCAAGCCACGATCTTTCAAATCGCGCATCAAGCTGGCCCAGGCGGGATCGAGCACGCCGCACAGTGCCTTGACCTCGTCGAAATTGCGGGCGTGCGTGTCCCACCCGCCGAAAACGCCGGGGATGCGGCCGAGTGTCACTTCGACGAACGGCACGCCGCGCTCGACGAGCCGTCGCGCCAGTAAACAGCCCTGACCGAACAAGTTCCGCCCGTAGACGTCGCGCAGCTTCGCCGGTTCCTCATCGAGATTGAACGCGGAGGCCGCGCCGCTGTTCATAAGTCTGACGGCGCGATCGTAGGCCGAGCGCAAGCTGCGTGCGGCGGCGCCCTCGCGGCCGGAACCGAACTCGGCGTTCATCGCCCGCAGCAGGTCGGAACGCGCCCGCACCTGTCCGGCGCTGACACTTGCCGGCGGCTTCAGATCCGGAACGGCCAGCGCCTTCTCGCTCAGTTCCCGCGTGTAGGGATCGTTGTCGGTGCTGCCTACCAAGAGCGGCGCGAACTCTGGTCCCAGGAAGCCGGCGCCGTAGCCCCCGTCGCTCAGACCGCGACGCGAGCCGATGCTGACGAAGTTAGGCAGCGCCGCCGACGGATCGCCGAGTTCCTTCGACAAGAGCGAGCCGAGCGTCGGATATTGAATCGGCTCCTGCGGCAAATTGCCGGTGCGCAGCAGATAGGCGGCGCGGCCGTGATCGCCTTCCTTGGTTTTCATCGAGCGAACAATCGCCAGGTGCTTCATGTGCCGGGCGACGGCGGGCAGATGCTCGGCGATGCGGATGCCGGGCACGGTGGTATCAATGGCCTTGAAGGTTCCACCGGTCGCCCGGCCGGGCTTGGGATCGAATGTGTCGATCTGCGACGGACCGCCTTCCATCCACAGCAGGATGCACGCTCGTTTCCGCGCCGGATGCGCGGCCGTGTCCGCCGCCAAGCGATCGAGCCAGCCGGACGCCGAGCAACCGGCGATGCCCAGGGTGCTGAAGCGCAGCCAATCGCGCCGCGAGAGGTTCAGCAAAGTTTTCGTCATGAGGCGGTCCCTCCCTCATCGCCGGCCACGTCAGTGATTTAACAGAAACTCGTTGCTGTTGAGCAGGGTCCAGAAGACATCGGCCAACGCTTTGCGGCGTTCGTCGGCGGACGCGGCGCGCTCCAGATACGCCCCTAGACGCCGCAGTTCCTCCGGGCGCGGCGTTCGGCTGAGCGTGGCCAGGTACAGCGTTTCCAGGCGGCCCTTGTCGTCGAGGAACGGCGCGTCGGCCACGGCCCGCAGCGTCTCGCCGTGCGCAAGATCGGTCTGCCGGGCCAGCCATTTGCCGTTCATCAGTGCCAACGCTTGCAGGATCGACGCCTGCTGATCGGTGCGACGACTGGCGCCGCCAAACTTGGCGACGAACTGGCCGCGCGGCGAATCCCGCTCCCAGCCGAAGGCCGGACGCGCCGCCAGCGGAACGGGGTCGCGGTAGCCGGTCGCCAGGGCGAGGCTGTCGAAAAGTTGTTCGGCGGACAGTCCCTTGACGTTCATGCGCGCGAAGAGGCGAGCATCTTCCTGATCGGGGTGGTCGGCGCGGCTGGTTCGCTGGTAGGAGGCCGTGCGCGTGAGGGCGCGGAGCAGAAATCTCTCGTCGCAGCCGTTGTCCGCGAACGCCCGCGCCAGCTCGTCGAGCAGTTCCGGGTGGCTGGGCTTGTTGTGAGGCCCGAAATCGTCGATGGGGTCCACCAACCCGACGCCGAAGAGCTGCGCCCATATGCGATTGGCGGCCATGCGGGCGAAGTACGGGTTGTTCCGCGCTGTCATCCAGTCGGCGAAGAGGCGACGCGGGTCGGGACGAGCATCCCAGTCGGGTTCGCCGCCGTCCAGGAAGCGCGCGGCAACCATCGTGTTCTGATCGGGGATTCGCAAGCGGAAGCGCAGTGACAACGGCATGTCATCGGGCGCGGGCCGCGCGGCGTTCGCTTCGAGCGGCGGCACGCCGGCGAAGAACGCCGCCGTCTCCCAGAACTGCCGCCGCGTCCACTGCGCGAACGGATGATCGTGGCACTGGGCGCATTCGATCTTGATGCCCAAAAACAGCCGCGCGGCGCTGGAAGCAACCGTCTCGGCCTTCAGGTCGTTGGCCTGGTAAAAAGCGATCGGAGAGGAAACGAGGGGCGGACCCGCGGCGTTCGCCGGTCGATCGTGATAATCCAGAGGCGCGGTCAGCATCTCGCGGACGAGGGCGTCGTAGCCCCGGCCTGCGCGGATGCGCGGCCGCAGCCAGGCTTCGAGACTCACGGCCAGATGCTGCAATCGAGGATTGGCGGATGCCTGCGGTACGAGGAAAGCGCGCAACGTCTGGCTGGCGTGCCGAGCATGAGCGGGACCGGCTAGCAGCCGCGTCACCAACCGTTGCCGCTTGTCGGCGTGCTTGTCGGCCAGGAAATCGCGGACCTCGTCGATCCGTGGAATCCGCCCCGCCAGATCGAGATAGACGCGACGCAGATACTCCGCGTCGTCCGCCGCCGGCGCCGGCGTCACGCCTTTCGTCTTGAGAACGCGCCCCAATAGTTCGTCGATCCGATCGGCCAGCGCCTGCGCGGGGTCTTCGCTTGCCCGCGCCATCGGCGCGGATAGCAGCGCCAGAAACGGGATGCAGACGAACGAACAGTTGCGCAACGCGGCCACGAGTTCGACCCTCATTCGAGCTTGATGAGCAGATCGGTAAGTCCTTCGGCGGGGACCGTGAACTCCAGGGGCGTCGTCTCCACGCGGCGATACTTGTTCAGTTCCTTTTCGGGACGCCGGCCGAGCGAAAGCATTACCTTGTACGCCCCCGGCATGACGCCGTCGCCGAGCGGATGCGTGGTCAACGTGAATGAACCGTCTTCCTGAAGCACGCTGCTCGCCAGGGAGCCTTCGTTCCCCTTGGAGGCATCCGGAATGAAGTAAATGTCGGCCGCCGTGACGGCCTGGTCCTGGAAGACCACCCGGCCCTTCACGGGCGCCAATTTGGGTTTGGGATTGGCGCGGCAGCCGGCCAGGCCAACGACCAACAGCGCGATCAAACTCAGGATGGCGAAGCGATGCCGGACTCTCATGTTCAAACACCTGTTCTTGGTAGGGATGGCGAGCGGCCGGCGTCAGCCGGCTGTTCTCTCCGGCAACAGCCGGCTGACGCCGGCCGCTCGCCCAGACTTCCTCTCAAAACTCTTCATTCACCGCCACATGGTCGGAGGGACGAATCAACAACCACATGATGGTGTTAAAGCTGAACAACGGATCGGAGAGGGCGTAACTCAAATTATGGACGCTGCCGTCGCAGAACAGGAACTGAACGCCGTCGGGAGAAGGCGACCCCCAGTTGCCGCCGCCGCAGAACTGGGTCGCGTTGTCCGGCCAGGCGCCGACGCCCGGCCCGGCGGCGAGCGTACCGAGGTTGCCATCCTTGTACAGGCCCAGCCCGCAACGGGCGGTGCCGCCGGCCCCGCCGAGGATGATCGGCTCATCCCAGTACCAACTCCCGGTGGGGATGGCCCGGATGTCCATGGCTTTCTCCCCGATCATGATCGTGTTGGAGGAACCGTCCTTGATTTGCGTGACGGACATGGTGAAGGTCGGCGCGGCGTCGCCGGGCACGATGACCTGATCGTTGGCCGCGTAGTCGGTGTGGCCCCAGAGATTCAAGGCGACGCCGCCGGCGCTGTAGGCCCAGCCGGGATAGATCGGGTCCACGGCGGGCACGGCCGTCGGGATCGCCTGCCGGCGCGCGGGGATGTAATAACTTTTGACGGCCTGGCTATAGGTCTGGTTGTCGAAAGCGGCGTCCTGCTCCATGTAGGGCAGCAGCGTGTACGCCCACGAACCAGCCGGGGAACGCGGATCCTGCGTGGGATAGCCGAATCCCCAGATCCAGGGAGCCGGCCAGCCGGTTCCCAACGTCGAGGGCAGCGGCGTGCCGGCCGGCGGCGCGCCGGGGAGGAAGACCTGCGGCCAGGTGCCGGGCACGGTCCAGGGCTGATGGCCGTTATTGGGGAAATAGCCGTGGCCGTTGTGGAAATTGTGGAAGCCGATACCGATCTGCTTGAGATTATTGGTCGATTGGGCACGGTCGGCGGCCATGCGCACCTTCTGCACGGCGGGCAACAGAAGCGCGATAAGCACGGTGATGATCGCGATCACGACCAGCAATTCGACCAGCGTAAAACCGCTGTGCCGGAGCCGGGGATGCCGAACGGATGTCATGGCGTGGACCTCCTGAAGAAAAACATCGACAAATCCAACGAGAACACAACGAGCAACTCGTTCATCAGCCTGAAGCGCGAGCGAGGGCCGCCCTCGCTGCCGCTTCGGGTTGGTCTTGAAACCACTTCTCAGCGGCGCCCTCCTGGCCGGCTCTTGTCCGCCTTAATGGCAGGCTTGAGCGACGTTTTCGCCTCTTGCGGGTGGAAAAACCATCCGTCGCCTTTATCGACCCAGCGGTGATGGTAGACGTAGTGGGCGGGTTGGCCCTTTTTGTCTTTGGCCGCGATCTGAATCACCACGTCGGCGTTTTTACCGTCGTTGCGTTGAACCGAGACGCGCACCTCCGGCGCCGGTTCCTGCCCCGTCAGGTCGGGCGGCGGATGATTGTCCAGCCAGGACGCCAAATAAGGTTCCTGGCCCGGTTCCGTGAACAGCTCCATTTGTTTGACGTCTTTGGCGAGCCAGGCCCGTGCCATGGTCTGACTGCGCGTCTTCAACTGGCTGGGCCAAAGGAGCGGGGAAACGGCGAAACCGACGGAAGCCAGAACGAGGAGAAGGACGCCGCCCAGCGCCCAGCGCCCGCCGCGCGTGGCCGAAGCGGCCACGATCCAGTTGCCCGCGTAACGCAACATCCCATCGGAGGACCGTCGCGGTCGCGGTCGTGACGGCGGCTTGCGAGGCTTTCGGGTCTCCGGCGGAGTCGGCTTCGCGGCTGCGGCGGTTTTCTCCTCGCTTGGGACGCGGTGCTTGCTGCGCCCACCCGCGTTGGACCAAACCTCGACTTCGACGCCGGGATCTTCCACAGGCGTCGCGGCGATCAGCCGACCACCGCTGTCGGTGCGCCACCAGTTGCCGCAGCCCGGACAGCGAAACGCTTTCTTCAGATTGCGGACGTCCAACAAGCCCATCGTCTCGCAGGTCGGGCATTCCAGGCGGAGCTTGCCCACGTTCACCACCGCCCGCGTCTCTTCCAGCGCCGTTTCAGCGGCCGTCTCGGCAGGCGGCGTGCTCGGCGCGGCGGGGGCCGGCGGGTCCACGCGCCGGGGGAGTTTGGGGAGAGCGGATTGGGTCTCCGCGACTTTGCTCGGGGCCGGCGGACGAACTTCGCTCGCCGAAGGGGAGGGCGCCTCGACGCGAGGAGCTTCCCTTTGCAAGGCGATCTCGCCGGTCGGCAGGATCGGCGCCGCTTTCTCCTGGGCAGGGGCGGCGAGACTCGACGGCTGTTTTTCGTGTTTGGCGCGGAGGACTTCGAGACAGCCGGTGTAGGCTTCCTTGCACTTGGGATCGATCTGGAAGGCACGCCGCAAATCGGCAATGGCCGGGTCGTACTCCTTCCGATCGAAGTAGGCCAGGCCGCGTTGATAATGCGCCGTCGCGTTCCCCGGCGCACGCGCGATCACCTCGGTAAACTCCGCGATGGCTTTCTCGTGCTCTCCTCCCAAGCGGTAGGCGATGGCGCGATTGAAAAGGGCCAGCTCAAAGTGAGGGTCCAGCCGCAGCGCTTGCGAATAGTCGGCGACGGCGCGATCGTACTCGCTTTGGGAAGCGCGAACCAGGCCGCGCTCGTTGTAGGCCAGTACGTGCTTGGGTTCGAGCAGGAGCAGCATGTCGAAGTCGGCGATGGCCAACTCGGAGCGGTCCTGTTTGAAATAGGCGGCGCCGCGGATGAACAGGGCGCCGGTCAAGCGCGGATCGAGTTGCAGCGCCCGGTCCGCATCGTCGATGACCCGATCGAATTCGCCCAGCTTGGCGAAGGACAGTCCACGGTTGACGTAAGCCAGGGCGAGGTCCGGGTCGAGTTCGATGGCCGTGTCGTAATCGTCGATGGCCGCTTCGTACTCGCCCTTGCCGGCGTAGGCGTTGCCGCGACGCAGGTAGGCTTCGGCGTTGCCGTCGTCGAGGTCGAGAGCCGCGGTGAAATCGGCGATGGCCCGATCGAACCGGCCGCGCGTGCGATAGAGCCGGCCGCGTTCGAGGTAGGCCGACAAGCAATCGGGGTCGAGCCGCAGGGCCATCGTATATTCCTTGATGGCCCGGTCGTGCTCGCCGCGGGCATGGAAGAACTCCGCTTGCCGGCAATGTTCCTCAGCGACCTCCTCGTTGTCCTCCGAAGGCGCTTCTTCGTCCTCAAATTGCTCCGGCGGGGTCTCTTGCTCTTCGGGCGGCGCTTCGGACTCCGGCTCCAGATCGGTGTCGTCGGCCCGCGCCGGCTCAAGGGCAAAGATGGTTGCTTTCAACGCACCGTTCGCGTCGTTCCTCGCCGACGGCTGGTCGAGGGGAAGAAGGGGGGCGGGTTGGGGGGCAAGGTCCATTGCCTGGGCGAAGTTGGCGACCGCCTTCTGAAAATCGCTTCGCACCCGGTTCAGCTCGACGACGGTCTGGTCGTATTCCTCCTTCAGACGGCGGGCGATGTCCTGGTTCTCGTGAGAGAAGTAGTTCCTCGGATCGAGCGCCAGCGCCTTGCCGAAGTCGGCGAGGGCGCGCTCGTAATCGCATCGGGCGGCATAGATCATGCTCCGTTGGACGTAGGAGCGCGGGCAATGGGGATCGAAATGAATCGCGCGGTTATAGTCGTCGAGCGCTCGATCGTGGTCGCCCCTGTCCCAATGAACCGCTGCCCGGGCGGCGAAGCTCTCCGCGCATTCGGGAGCAAGCCGCAGCGACTCCGTGAAATCGGCGAGAGCCTGGTCGCGATCGCCCTGCCGATGAAACGCACGTCCTCGTTTGCTCCAGGTCGAGGCGTTCGCCGGGTCGAGCCGAAGCGCCGCGGAAAAGTCGGGGATGGCCCGAACGTGGTCGCCGGTTTTGAAGTAGGCGTCGCCGCGCTGCACGAACGCCTCCGTGTTGTCCGGCTCCAACTCGATCGTCTGAGTGAAGTCCGCGATCGCGCGGGCATGTTCCCCCTGCTCCGCGTAGCCGCGCCCCCGCAAGAAGTAAGCCCGAGCCAACCGTCGATTGAAGGGAAGCGTTTCACGGGCGACGGCGGCCCCCTCGTCGAACTGGCCCTGGCTTGTGTGCAAAAGGACCCGGTTCGCGTAATGCAAGACGCGGTGAAAATCGAGATGAACAACCTCCGAAAAATCCGCGATTGCCTGGCCGTGATCGCCTCGGGCCGCGAACACCTCGCCGCGAAGAAGATAAGCCTCCGCGTCCGCGACATCGGCGCGGATGGCGTCGCTGAACGCGGCGATCGCTCGATCGTAGGCTCCCTGAGACTGGAATATCCTGCCTTGATCCAGAGGTCCACTCGCTTCGGGGGAAACAGTCGCGTCTGGGGCGCGCGCGGCGGGGTCGCTGCCATCCTTTTCCAATTGATCTGAAGGAAACATCGTCGTCCCCCGATCTTCCCCGCTGGTCTTTGCGGTTCGCTCCGACTCGTTGGCTTTTGGGTTCGCGTCGCGCGGTTCGAGGGCGGCCCATTCCAATATTCTGACGCTTGTTTTAGTATTTGAGTGTTGTCGTGCAATAGGCCGTTGTCAATTTTTTTTCTCCTCAAAGATGGAAGATGAGAGAAGAGGGTTCGGACGCGGAACAAGGCGCGGAAGTCCGCTGGCCTGTGGGGCATTCCGTGGTACAGTACTCGCCGGAATGACCGGACGTAACGACGCTGTCGCGGAAGGAAGGTAAGACCGTGCTGGATGGCCGGATTCGCCGGATCATTGACCCGCCTCTCGACGGGCTGGCCGCGTTCCTGGGGCGTTGGGGCATCAGCGCCAACGCGGTAACGGTCGCTGGTTTCGTGGTCGGCATGGCGGCGTGGGGAGCCCTCGCGGCGCGGGCCTACGTCCCTGCGGTGGCGTTGATCCTCGGCAACCGGCTCGCGGACGGACTCGATGGCGCGTTGGCGCGGCGCAAGGGTCTGACGGATCTCGGCGGGTATCTCGACATCGTCTTCGATTTCATCTTCTACGCCGGCGTACCTTTCTTTTTCGCGGTCGGCCGGCCGGACGCCGCTCTCCCCGCAGCGTTCCTCGTTTTCAGCTTTGTCGGAACCGGCGCCTCGTTTCTGGCCTTCGCGGCCATCGCGGCCAAGCGGGGGCTTACTACCCAGACGCGCGGCCGCAAGTCGATCTATTACCTCGGAGGTCTGACCGAAGGAACGGAGACGATCGGATTGTTCGTTCTGATTTGCCTGCTGCCCGACCAGTTCGGATTGTTGGCGTGGATCTTCGGCTCGCTGTGCTGGCTGACCACGGCGAGCCGCGTCGTCTGGGCCATCCAGGTTTTTCGCGGTCAGGAGCGCGGCGACGCACGCAACGGGTCGGCATCAGGGATTGAGCAAGTTCAACCAGACGTGTTGGAGGCGTTGGCGGACATTGCGGAAGGGGGCAAGCCGGGGTCCGATCCCTGATCCGTATTCGGGTTGGAGCATTTGGGGCAATACCACGGGGCCGGCGTCTTGACGGGCTTCGGGCTTCGCTTCCGGCACTTGGCGCAGCGGTAGCGTTTGCCCTTTACCGTGGTTTTCGGGCGTGTCTTCTTGCCGGTCCTGAAAAGGTTCCTTGCCATCATCCACCCCGCATCGTCTCGGCCAGTCTCAGGAGTTGCTCGCGCATCTCGTCTGCGGGCAAATGTACCTTCTGGCCGTGACCGGGCAACACCCACTCGAAACGATAGTCCGCCAGCCGCTCCATCGACTCGGCCTGCCGCGGCCACGAATACCAGCAATAATCCTCGGAGGCCGAAAGATGCCGCTCGTCCCGATCCCAATCCAGATGATCGCCGGTGAAGAGGAAACGATTCTGGAAAAGGAGGACGCAGTGTCCCTTCGTGTGGCCTAGCGTCGAAATGGCCAGAAAACCGGGAGCCAACTCCCACGGACCCCCGCCGTCGAGGACGACTTCCGCGCCTGGCTGCGACGACAACTCCTCCCGATGAAGGATGCGCCGGCTCTGAAAATGTTCGGCGTAGCGCTCGGCGTCGGCCACGTCGTCTCGATGGGTCAAAAAGATGTGGGAAATGCCGCCCAGCGCCTCCAGGCGCTCGACGAGCGGCGCGACGAACTTCGGCGAGTCGATCAGCCAGTTGCCGGCGGGGTGCCGGATGAAGTAGCTGTTGCCGCCATACGACTTCGGCGAGTTGTAGCCGCAATAGAAGACCGGCTCCTCGACGACCAACGGGAAATCCTTCCTCACCGCCTTCAGATCCTTGTCGCCGAGACAGCCGATAGACCCCGTGGGACAGGCCAGCAGCGCTTGCAATGCCTGTCGCCGGTCATTGCTGGAACTTGGCTGAGCCTTGACGAAGGACGTTTCCGCGGCCTCGCCGAAGACCGTGGGAGCGATCTGCCGGCAGGCATCGCAGTCGATGCAGGTCGAGTCCACGAAGAAATCGCCGGGGACGTTTTCCGGCACGCGCTTTCGAGGGTTTGCCATGACCGAGCCTCCTTTTCTTCATTCTACGGTCATGGACGCGGCGCGGCGGCAAGCAAAAGCCGCTTGCGGCTTAGCGTGTCCGGCCGCTAAGCCGCAAGCGGCTCATTCGGATCGTCGTCCTTACGCCGCGCGCCGAGGGGATTTGTCCGCTCGGCTTATTTCTGCTTGACATCGTAGCAATACAGATATTGCTGATCGCGGATGTACAGTTTGCCGTTGGCGATGACCGGATGTGGCCAAGCCGGCTTGTCGGTGCGCGGCGGCGAGAAACGGCCGTGCTCGACATATTTCTTCGGGTTGGCCTCCACAAGAATGACCGGCCCGCCCTCGTTGCGGTAGTACAGCCGGTCGTCGGCGTAGGCGATCGAGCCTTTGCCGGCCTTGCTCTCGGCCCACTGCACCTTGCCGGTCTTGAATTCCAGGCACGTCAATTTGCCCTCGTCCGAACCGTACAGGTAATCGCCCAGCAGGACCATGCCGCCGTGGTGGTTCTTCATGTTCTTGGTGAAGTAGACCTCCTCCGCCTTCACTTCGTCGCCGTAGCGCGTCAGCTTGGCCAGGCCGCCGCCGGTGCCGTAAGAAGAGGCCGCGAAGACGTGGCCGTCGCGATAAAGCGGCGTCGAGCAGTTGGCCGTACCGTTGTGCGGGTGGTCGTAGCGCCACAGAAACTTGCCGTCGCCGGATAACCCGACGACCCCGCCTCGGAGGAACTGGATGTATTGGCGCTGGCCGTCCACGTTCGCGGCGATGATCGACGAGTAATGGGCCTGATCGCCCTGCGGCACAACGCCCGTCCAGATCAGCTCGCCGGTTTGCTTGTCCAGAGCGATCAGCGTCGATTTCTTGCCGCCGGGCGTACACAGGAGCTTGTTGCCGTCAATGAGCGGCGATTCGCTGTAACCCCAACCGCCGACGCTGCCGTTAAAATCCTTGCGGAGGTTCTTGCGCCAGACTTCGTCGCCGTTCTCCGTTTTCATACAAACGAGATCGGCCCCCAGACCGAGGACGTAGAGTCGATCGCCGTCCACGGTCGGCGTGCAGCGCGGCCCTTCGTTGTAGCCGACCCCTTTATTGGCATCGGCGATCTTCACCGACCAGAGTTCCTGGCCGGTCTTCTCATCGAGCGCCCAGACCACCTCATCCTTACCGCGAAAGCCCATGCCGAAGACGCGGCCGCGCGCCACGGAGGGAGTGCAGAAGGCACCGCCGAGATTGTCGGCTTTCCACAGAAGAGGCGGACCTTCCTTGGACCAGTCGCCCAATAAGCCCTTCTCGTGCGACACGGCCGTTCGGTCCTGCCCCTGCCACTGCGGCCAATCGAAATTTTGCCGCCGCGCGGCCGGTGCCGCCGTGAAGGCCGAGACGAAAACCAACAGCGCGACGAGCGGAGCCGCGCACCAAATCAGACGTCGGAGCATGTGGGAACTCCTACCAGGGTGGGATGCGGACAACCAATCCGGCGGGACAACAGGCAGGCTAGGGGGGGCGAGATCGTCCAATGTGAATGTAATCTGATTGCGCGGAGAGGGCAAGTGCCACCCGCCTCGAAGCCAGGCTTTGTCAGCGCAAATAGTCGCGGATGATTGGGCGAATATCCTTCCCTCTCCTCGAATGGAGGAGAGGGAAGGATATTCGCCGATTGAACGCAAGCGCTCGCCTTAATAGGCGATGCTCTCGCGAGCACGTTTCATTTCGAAGACTTTTCGGCGAATCTCCTCAACAGCCTCATTGCGTGAGTTGAGATGCCGAACGATGCCGATTCGCTCGGCGATCGCGATGGCCTCTTCCCGGCTCAACTGTCCTTCCAGGGAGCGCAACTCAGCCTCGATCTCGTCGTAGGGGGCATCGGGACCATCTGCCTTGGCCTTCAGAGCGGCGACGATCTCCGTTAACCGTAGAACTTTGCTATCCGCCGAGGAAGTTCCCCTCGCTCCTGGCTCAGTCGGCGATGTGGTTTGCTGCTGAGGAGGCCGTGATGCACCCGAATGTGCCGAGGTAGTAGCTCCGGCTGTGGTCGATTCGTTGAGCGGAGACTGTAAGGCGGAACGAATGCTCTGGATCAACGGGTCTTTATTCCTGGCTTTACTGCTTGCCCCGAGCGACTCGGCGAGCGCCTTCAGGTCGGCCGTCGAGAGCGGCTCTTTCAGTTCGCTCAGGCGTTGTTCCAGTCCAGGACTGCCCGCCAGGTTCTTCAACTCAACGGCCAATTGGGGAATCGTGGCGGGATCGATCTTCGCGGACCTGCTCCGAGACGAAGCTGCCTTCTTCTTTCCGCCGAGGTTCTGACCGGTCAGTTGCAGCACGATTTTCTCAAGTCCCTGTTGCGCTTTCGTGAAATGATCCTCGACTCGTAGTTCCCTGGCTATCTCCTTGATACCCTTGAGCTTCAAACGCCCCTCCAGACGCTTGAGTTCTTCCCGAACCTTGTCGGAAACGGGGGATGCCGCTGAAACTTCCCGTTCGAGGAACATCTGCAATCTCTCTGCATAATCTCGGGCGCTCGGCTCATCAACGATCGAGCCGGCGATCGGTGGCTTGTCCGTGGGCCATTTGCCCTCGCGCTCGTATCCGGCGGCGCGCCTCAGGAATTCGGCGAATTCACCGACGTCTTTGTCGCCGAACGGCTCAAGCCCCTGACAGGCTCGCTTAAGGCCGGCCAGAGTTTGCGTGGGTACCGCGCTCGCCTCCAAGGGGAGCACCAGGTTTTGAAGGAACTGCTGCAAGACGTTGACTTTCATGTTCGACTCGCTTCTTCACTTCTTGAACAAGGTCATGGAAGATCGGTTTCAGGTCGTCGGCATGGGCGGCGAGCGTTCGGGTCGCTTTCCCACTGTCGTGCCGCGCGGCAGCCTCCGCGACCCCGGAACTCTGCTTAATCACCGTTTTGAAGAAATGAACAGGTGCTCCCCAGGCCTCCTGACAGGGCGCACGCAGTTCATCCCAGACCACGGCCTGGGCGTTGACGAGCTTACCCCGATAAAACGTCACCCGGTTGGCCAAAACGCCCAGTACGCGGAGTTCTGATAGCACCTGCCTTTCTCGTAGGCGGCGGAGTTTCCGGAGAAGGTTGTGCGCGGAGTTCGCGGAGGTGTAGTCCAACATCACCGGAATAATGGCGAAATCACTCGCGGCCAGAGCATTGATGCAGGCGGTGCTCAGGCGAGGCGGGCAATCGAGCAGCACATAATCGAATCGCTCTTGGATCAAGGGGGAGTGCAACGCATTCCGCAGCGAAAGCCGAATATCTGGACCAGCCAAGTTCGTAAGCCACTCCGCCAGCAGATGCATCTCGGCGTCTTCGAGGTTATCTCCTTTTTCGCAGCCATGGAGAGGGTCGCTGTTGAGAATGATCTCGCAACCCTCAGCCGCCTTGACAGGAGTGGCACAAGTAAGCAAACGGTTGCCATCAGCCTGGGGATCGAGCAGGAAATGCTGCAGCGAGCGGCGCGAGTTGTGGATCTCTTTTATTTGCGTGGGCGAACAGCAGAGGAGGGTCAACGACCGCTGGTAGTCCAGGTCGATCAGCAGCACACGAGAGCCTTGTAGCCCAAGCATGGCTCCGAGACTGGCCGTGATTGTCGTCTTCCCCACTCCTCCTTTCAAGTTTAGGACGGAGAGGATAGGCATCTTTCGGGCAGACAGCGGCCGAAACGGCACTGCGCCGACCGGCAACGGGCGTTCCCAGATGCGGCCTTTTTGCTCGACCGTGCCCTCGATCCGAGCTTGCAACTCCTCGATCTGGGTTTTCAGATCGAAGATTTCCCTATCTGCCTCATCCAGGCGTGTCTTCTTCCGACCCAGTTCTTCTTCGCGCTGCCGGTCCCGCGCCGTGAGGTGGTCTACCTGCTCGTTTAGTGCATCCACTTTTTCGTGTTGCTCATCGAGAGCTTGCCGCAGTTTTTCCTCGGCTGCGGTGATCGTTCGCGTCGCCTCCTCGGCATTCAGTTTCATCTCCTTCCATTGTGTTAACTGCGCCTCACGCTGGCGGACAAGTAATGCCGTTTCCTGGAGACGGGCCAACGATGTTTCGTTTTCCGTCCGCGCTTCCTGCAAATTCTGCTGGAGTTCGGCGACGCGGTTTTCCAAAATAGCCTTCAGCTCCAGACTCAAGGAGTTCGCACGGAGCGTCTCAATTTCTTTCCGAAGTTGCCCGATTCGTAGGACGTGGATTTGCTTCCGCCTTCTCGCTTTGTTCAGGCGAGCCTGCAAACCCGCCATCGCATGCTCTTGATCGGCAACGGTTAAGTTCGCCTTCCGATATTGCCGTTGCAATGCCTCTTTTTCGTCCGTGAGCACTTCGACCTGTCGTTGTAAACGATTGATACGGGTCCAAAGGTCGCGGAGATGCCGTTTGATGCACCACCAAATACCTGTCGCCGCCACGCAAACCACAGGGCCAATCACGCCCGCCAGCTGCAGCACCTCTTGCCAGGACATCACCAACTCCATCGCCAGGCGAGTAGGGGCGAATGAAAAGGTGAGTCTCTTCCATGACAGGGTGAAAGGCAAGGAAAAACCGCGTCGGAAGAAGCACCGGAAGCCCCTCCTCGGAAGCTTGTCCGCATCGGCACGGACAGCGAGACACTGGGGACTTCGCGGTCGTATCTCATCCGCAACATGCCATCGGGGCTGAAGCGCACAAGCAGCCCATCGTTGAAAGGCATCGACGCACACAGGGCCGTCGATGATGGAAGGGAAGCGTCACTCTCCAAAACGGCCAGCGGGGCGTGTGAACCCCTCGCTGGAGGTTCGCACGCCCCGCTTGTTCCCTGAATCGAAATGTGTTAACGGATGCCGACACCCACGCCGACCGCCACCGGCGGAGGCGGTTGCTCGACAACGTAGACGGGCTGGACCACTGGAGCGGCGACATAACGCACTCGGCCCGGCGCTCGGTAGGCCGTCGCCTGCATCGCCGAGATGACCGCCCCGTTCACGCCCTGCTGATTCAGCCAGACAACGTCCTGCGCGTTCAAAGTATAGACGACGCCGCTGGTGCGAATTTGATTGACGATCTGCTCCGGCGGTATCGCTTGCTGCGTCATGGTAACGATGTCCGTCAGGCTCGGCGCTCGCGCGGCCACTTCGGCCGCCGCAACGCGCTCGGCTTTCTTTTCGCGGGCCACGCCCACGGCCGCGCCGCCGAGAGCACCGGCGCCGGCTCCGATCAGACCGCCGACCAGACCCGCTCCGGGACAGCCCCGGCCCGCCAGCAGCCCCACTCCCGTTCCCAGGACACCGCCGGCGGCGGCGCCCGTGCCGGCCGGCGTCTCGCAACCGCCGCTCGCGGCCACGGCAGTCAGCAAACCGGCCACGCACAGCGTCCGCAGACAACCAAACGCTTGCGGCTTGCGTAGAACTACCATAAAACAACTCCTTCTGCTCCCGGAGGACGCCGCGGGCGTTGCCGTGACGGGCGGAGGGGCCCGACGAGGCGCGGCAGCACCGCGGATACCATGCTCGATTCTTTCCCGTCAATCCCAGACGGGACCGGCTGGCCGGCATGGACGCCTCGGACGCGAAGCACCACCAACCTTAATCTACCCTATCGGTCAACAGGAGACTTGCTCATGACCCGATGTGGACCGAACCTTCGCTCTTTGCTCGCCCTCACCATCTTCCTCAGCCTCACCCTCGGCATCCGCGCGGACCTCCGCGCCGAGGCGCCGGCCGCCCAAAAGATAACCAGCGTCGAAGGAATCACGGAATATCGCCTCGCCAACGGCCTTCGTATCCTCCTTTTCCCCGACGCCTCCACCCCGAAAGTCACCGTCAACTGCACCGTCTTCGTCGGCTCGCGCCACGAGGGCTACGGTGAAACCGGCATGGCCCATCTGCTCGAACACATGGTTTTCAAGGGCTGCCGCCTTTATCCCAAACCGACCGACATCCCCAGGCAACTGCGCGATCGCGGGGCGGTGTTCAACGGCACCACTTCCGACGATCGCACCAATTATTACGAAACGCTCAACGCCAGCGACGACAACCTGGAGTTCGCCGTCAAGCTCGAAGCCGACCGTCTGGTCAACAGCTTCATCCGCCGCGAGGATCTGGCCACCGAGATGACCGTGGTGCGCAACGAATTCGAGAGCGGCGAGAACAATCCGCAGTACATCCTGTTCCAGCGCATGGTGGCGACCGCTTACGAATGGCACAACTACGGCAAGTCCACCATCGGCAATCGCAGCGACATCGAGCGCGTGCCGATCGAGAAGCTGCAAGCCTTCTATCGCAAGCACTACCAGCCCGACAACGCCATGGTCATCGTGGCCGGCAATTTCAAGGAAGCGAAAGCCCTGGCGCTGATCGCGAAATACTTCGGCGCTCTCAAGAAACCGCAGCGCGTGCTGGACGACACCTATACGGAGGAACCGGCGCAGGACGGCGAGCGCAGCGTCGTGCTGCGCCGCGTCGGCAACGTGGGGTTGGTCGGCGCGGTCTATCACGTTCCCGCCGCCGCTCACCCGGACTCCGCCGCTCTGGACGTGCTATCCGATGTGCTCGCCTCGCAGCCGTCGGGCCGGCTGTATCAGGAACTGGTCGAGAAGGGCAAGAAAGTCACCAGCGTGGCCGCGTCCGTGCAAGGACTGCACGATCCCGGCATCTTCATCGTCTACGCTTCCGTGGCCGAGAAAACGCCGGTCGAGTCCGCGCGCGACGTCCTGATGCGCGAGATCGACAAGGTGCGCGACGGCCGATTCACCGAGGAGGAAGTCAAACGGGCCAAGGACGAGTTCAAGAGCAACTGGAAACAGGCGATGACGCGGAGCAATCGCATCGGCATTTCGCTGAGCGAGTGGGCTTCGCGCGGCGACTGGCGCTTGATGTTCCTGCACCGCGATCGCGTCGCCAAGGTGACGCC
>DATBGU010000438.1:0-41275 GCA_036557825.1 Gemmataceae bacterium | reverse complement strand
AGGGCATTGCAACGGGAAATCCTCCGCGAAGAAATCCGAGCGGCTGTGGGAGAGCAGCCTCAGTGGCAGGAGTTTCAACACCTCGCTACCCGCCTGCTTGATCTGGCTGCCTGAGTGTTCGAAAGTCACGGAAAGTACAATCTCTGTGTCTCTGTGGTTAGTTCATTTGCTTTCGTACTTGATGCAAACGGTTTTCGGTTCGGTGAAGAAGCGCAGCGCCTCTTCGCCGCCTTCGCGGCCCAGTCCACTGTGTTTCATGCCCCCGAACGGCGTGCGCAGATCGCGCAACAGCCAGCAGTTCACCCAGACGGTGCCGCTGTCGATCTGCTCGGCGATCCGATGCGCCCGCCCCAGGTCGCGCGTCCACAGCGACGCCGACAAGCCGAACGGCGTACTGTTGGCCCAGCGAATCACTTCCACTTCGCCATGAAACGGCGTAATCGTTACGACGGGGCCGAATATTTCTTCTTGATTCACGCGGCAAGTCGGGGCCAGATCGACGAGGACCGTCGGTTGGAGGAAGACGCCGTTTTTGCAGCGCTCGCCGATCGACCCCGGCGGTCCGCCGCCGCACAGGATGCGGCCGCCCTCCTCTTCGGCCAGACGGATGTACGACATCACCTTGTCGAAGTGGCCGCGTGAGATCAACGCGCCTTGACTGACTGCGGAATCGAAGGGATCCCCGACCTTGAGTTCGCGCGTCGCCGCGACGAAGCGTTCCACGAATTGCGGATAGACGCTCGCTTCGACGAAGATGCGCGAGCCGCACAGACAGATTTCGCCCTGATTGTCGAACGACGAGCGGAGGCTGGTTTTCAGAACCTCATCGAGATCGGCGTCGGCGAAGATGATGTTGGGATTTTTGCCGCCGAGTTCGAGGGCCACTTTTTTGAAGTGCGGCGCGGCGGCCTTGGCGATGTCGGCGCCGGTGGCCGTGCCGCCGGTGAACGAGATGGTGGAAACGCCGGGATGGGCGACGAGGGCCGCCCCGACCTTGGCGCCGTAGCCATGCACCACGTTGAGGACGCCGGGCGGCAGACCGACTTGCTGACATAGTTCCGTCAGCAGATGCGCCGTCGTCGGCGTCAGCTCGGACGGTTTGGCCACGGCCGTGTTGCCCGCCGCCAGCGCCGGCGCGATCTTCCAACTGAGCAGATACAGCGGCAGGTTCCACGGTGAGATAAGTCCGGCCACGCCGCGCGGCTGCCGCAGCGTGTAGTTGAGGGCGGTCTGATCGGTTCGATACGCCTCGGAGTGAAAGTGCGGCATCGCCGTGGCGAAGAACTGGAAATTGCTCGCCGCGCGCGGAATGTCCACACTGCGCGCCAGTCGCAACGGCTTGCCGGTGTCCACGCACTCCGCTTGCGCCAGCGGTTCCAACTCCTGTTCGATGCGCTGGGCGAGGGCCAGCAGCAACCGGGCGCGTTCGGCGACCGGCGTGCGCGACCAACTCGGAAAGGCGCGAGCCGCCGCTTGCACCGCCTGTTCGACGTCGCGCGCATCGCCGTCCGGCACGCGGGCGACGATGGCCCCCGTGGCGGGATCGAACTTGTCGAACGCCTGGCCCGATACGGCGTCAACGTGGCGGCCATCGATGAAATTGCGGATGGTGCGCATGTTCGACTCCTCTGGAATATCTCCTACAGGACGTTATACGCGCCGCTGTCCGGATTGATTTTGCCCGCCGCTTTTGCCACGATGCCGAAGAACGCCTCTCCACTATCCGATACCGTCAGGAGCGTGCGATGAACGAGCAACCGTACTGCGATTACCGCATGACCGTCCGGATCGAGATCCCCAACCAGCCCGGCCAGTTCGCGCGCCTGGCGACCATGCTGGCGGAAGAGGGGGCCAACCTCGGCGCCATCGACATCGTCGAGGTCGGCCGCACCAAGATGGTCCGCGACATCACCTTCGACGCTCAGAGCGAGGCCCACGCCGACCGCGTGATGCAGCGCCTCCGCTCGCTGCCCGGTCTGCGCGTGCGCTCGGCCTCGGACCGCGTGTTTCTGCTGCACCTCGGCGGTAAGATCCACACGCGCGCCAAGGTCACGGTCAAGACGCGCAACACGCTGTCGATGGTGTACACGCCCGGCGTCGCCCGCGTTTGCCGGGCCATCGCCGAGGACAAGAACAAGGCCTTCGCCTTCACCTGCCGGGCCAACAGCGTTGCCGTCGTCAGCGACGGCTCGGCCATCCTCGGCCTGGGTGATCTCGGCCCCGAGGCGGCGATGCCGGTCATGGAAGGCAAAATCATGCTCTTCAAGGAGTTCGCCGACATCGACGGTTGGCCGCTGTGCCTGGCCACGCAAGACGTGGACGAGATCGTTCGCGTCGTCAAGGCCGTCGCGCCGTCGTTCGGCGGCATCAACCTCGAGGACATCAGCGCGCCGCGCTGCTTCGACATTGAAGATCGCTTAAAGGCGGAACTGGACATTCCCGTCATGCACGACGATCAGCACGGCACCGCCGTTGTCCTGCTGGCCGCGCTCCTCAACGCCTTGAAGGTGGTGGGCAAGGATCTGAGCGCGATCAAGGTGGTGGTCAACGGTCTGGGCGCGGCCGGCACCGCTTGCTGCCGCATCCTGCTCGCGGCCGGGGTCCGCCGCCTGATCGGCTGCGACCGCAACGGCGCGGTGCTCGACGTGACGCAGGACAACCTCGTCCAGGCCGGCAAGGATCTGCGCGGCATCATACGTTTCGACAACCCCTTCGCGCTGCTGCATGAGGTGCTGAAGGATGCCGACGTGTTTATCGGCCTATCGCGCGGCAACCTCCTCAAGCCGGAGGATTTGCAAATGATGGCGGCGGACCGCATTGTGTTCGCGATGGCCAATCCTGATCCGGAGATCGCTCCCGATCAGGCGTTGCCGTATTGCCGCATCCTCGCTACCGGCCGCTCCGATTATCCCAATCAGGTCAACAATCTACTATCGTTCCCCGGCATCTTTCGCGGCGCGCTCGACGTGCGGGCGCGGACGATCAACGAGCCGATGAAGCTCGCCGCCGCCCATGCCATCGCCGACGTCATCCCTGCGGACCATCTGACCGAGGATTACATCGTGCCCAGCGTTTTCGAGAAGCGCGTGGTGCGCGCCGTGGCGCGAGCGGTGGCGCACGCCGCTCACGAAAGCGGCGTGGCCCGCCGCCGCGAACGCGATGTGCAATAACAAGAAGAGCTAACCACAGAGTCACAGAGAACACAGAGAGAAGACACAGAAAAGAGAAAACAAGAATAGAAAGAAGACAAAGTGTATATGTCTCTTTTTCTTTTTTCTCTGTGTTTTTCTTCTCTGTGTTCTCTGTGACTCTGTGGTTAGCTCTTCTGATTCACGCCAGAATCGGCTTGATGACCTCGCCGTGTACGTCAGTCAGCCGCCGATCGCTGCCGTTGTGGCGGAAGATCAGTTTGGTGTGATCGATCCCCAGCAGGTGCAGAATCGTCGCGTGCAGGTCGTAGCAGTACGTCGGCTTGACGGCGCGCCACGACCATTCATCGCTCTCGCCGAACGCCGTGCCGGCCTTGACGCCGGCGCCGGCCAACCAGCCGACGAATGTGCCGCCGTTGTGATCGCGGCCAACCGCGCCCTGACTGAACGGCTGCCGGCCGAACTCCGTGCTAAACACCACCAGCGTGTCCGCCAACAGGCCACGCGATTTCAGATCGCGCAGCAGGCCGGCGATTGGCTTATCGACGCTGGCAGCGATCTTCGGCAGCTCGGTGTTGATGTTGCTGTGGTTGTCCCAGTTGTTGGTCGGCCCGCCGGCCCCGCTCCACACCTGCACGAAACGCACGCCGCGCTCGATCATCCGCCGCGCGATCAGACAATTGCGGCCGAACGTCTCCGTCGTCTTGTCGTCCAGGCCGTAGAGTTTGCGCGTCGCGGCCGTCTCCTTCTTGATGTCGAGCACTTCCGGGGCGCTCACCTGCATTTTCGCGGCCAGCTCATACGAGGCGATGCGCGCCTCCAGCCGCGAATCGCCCTCCCATTGCCCGGCGTGTTCGCGGTTCATCTGCTGCAACAGTTGCAGCCCTTCCTTCTCGCTCTGCCGCGTGATGAACGTCGCCGACTTGGGCGGAAACAGATCGGCGATGGGGTTGGGCGCGTTGGCCTTGATGATGGTGCCTTGATGGATGACCGGCAGAAAGCCCGACGAGAAATTGCCGCGATTGTTGTACGGCAGGCCGCGCGGATCGGGCAGGACGACGAAGGTCGGCAAATTGTCGTTGAGGCTGCCCAGGCCGTACGACAGCCACGCGCCCAGGCAGGGAAAGCCCGGCACCACGAAGCCGGTGTTCATCATGTAGCTGGCCGGCCCATGCACATTGGTCTTGCTGCCCATCGCCATCAGAAAGGCCAGCTCATCGACGCAGCCCGCCATGTGCGGCAGGACGCTACTGACCCAGCGCCCGCACTGGCCGTGCTGTTTGAAGGCGAACGGACTTTTCATCACCTTGCCGGGCGTGGACGTGACCGCCTCGACCTGCACGCCGGGATCGAACGTCTGGCCATGCCGTTTGATCAGTTGCGGCTTGTAATCGAAGGTATCGGGCTGGCTGACGCCGCCGTTCATGAACAGCTGGATGACGCGCTTGACCTTGGCGCGATGGTGCAGTCCGCCGTTGAGTTCGGCGCGCTTGGCCGCCGGCGTGTCGGCGAGCAGTCCTTGCCGGCCGAGCAGCTGCGCCAGCGCGACGCCGCCGAGTCCGCCGCCCATCCGCCAGAGCATCTCGCGGCGCGACAGGCCGCAAGTCAAACGATCGCTGTCCATGATTCCTCTCCCGTGGCGAAACCTCCTCCATCATTCCACACGGGAGGAGAGGTGTTGTCGAGCGATTTCCGCGCGAAAACGTCGTCGATGTCCTCGACCGCCCGAAGCAGCCGACGACCCACTTGGCTCTCTTTCGCGAAACGACACAACTCAACTGCCGCCTCACGCGGGGCGAAGCGCGGAAACTCGGTTGTCGCACCCTCGTCCGGCTTGGATACTCTGAATGTCCCCTTTTACCGTGTTATGTGTCTTGCCGATCGCGCGGAACCGGTGCCGCAGGGGCGCGACCCCGACTGACCAGCCAGAACGCGACGAACTGGAGCATCAGCAGGACAATGAACAAGCACGGCACCATGAGCTGCTGCCACCGCCCCGTCTCGAGCATCTCGCCCACCAGGATGAGCAGGCTCCCACCCAGACCAAGGAGGTTCGCCGGATAGGCCCATCCGGGCGGGCATGAGGCCTGCGGTGCGGGGTCGGCCGGTGTCGGCGGTGCCGGAACCTCACCAGGCTGGAGATCTGCCGCCATAGGATACCTCCTCCTTCGCCGAACGGCTACGCTCAGCAGTGGCCCCAAGAACCGTGCCTATTCTACGAGGGCATGCTGGGGCTGTCTGTTGAAGCAGTTTGTTCGGCCCTGAGTATCTTGAATGCCCGTATTTCCTCAAGTTCGTCACCTGCCTTTACGGTGGCGATCGCGTCGTCTGGTCCTCGATTCCGAAATTCGCTTTCTACGGTACCGTCACGAGATGCGGGCGTGGCTCGACATGACCGGCGGCATCCGTTGCCTGAGCCAGCACCGTCTTCGCCGCGCCCGAGTTTGGCGTCAGGATCGCCTCCCATTCGGCGAAATTCGGGGCCAAGGCCCGCGCGGGTTTTCCATTCACCACCACCTTCGTGACCGTTCCGTTGTCCGCCGTGGTGCCGCGCACGACCAGCGTCGCGCCGGACTTGCGGACATGCGTGATCACCGTTGCCGGCGGCAGATCGTCCACGGGCTCGAGGAGCGTCGGGAAGGGCATGTCCTTGACCTCGGTCACGCGCGTGAGCTTGCCCGTCAAGCCCGGCTCTTCGCGAAATTTGTCGGCACCATCGGCGACCTCCGTGGACTTCAAGGCGAGCACCTTCGCCGTCTTTCCCGGTCCGTAATAGTCGTGAAAATACGTGGGCACGCCGGTCCAGGTCTGGTTGAAGCCAGAGTACGTTTCGCGGTAATCGAAGAGCCCGGTCATCGTCCAGCCGGGGCCCTTGCGCTTGACGACCCGGACGTTGCGGAAATGCGATGCGCCCTTGCCGCTCGGGTTGTTTTCCGACAGGTAGATGCCCGGACCGGTGCCGTAGCTGTAATCAAAGGTCACGCCGTCCACGGTCGCCACACCGTTCTGGATGGACGCACCGTTGTAGCCCGGCGCAAACGGCAAGCTCACTTCGGTGAACTTCACGTCCCGGTAGACGTGGCGGTCGTAATTGGGGTGATAGACGCCGTAAGCTCCGCGGGTGATTTGCAGCCCCTCCACCAGGACGCACGGCGTCATCGGCCGGAAGGCATAGTACCCTTCGCTCCAGATCTTCAAGTTGCGGATCACGAACGGATGCTTGGCGTCCGGCCCGACATTGCCCACCCCTTCGCCCAAATTAAAGCCGACGGTGTTATTGGTATGCGTTTCGTTGTCCTCGAAACGAACGAAGGGGAGCGTGCGGACATCAACCCGACGGCTCGTGCCGTCGGGCCGCGCGACGGGCAGAGAAAGGTTCACTCCCTCACCCGCCCTCGCCTCGAAAAAGAAGCCGTAATTGTTTTCGCAGGCGACGTTGCGCGTCAACGTGTTCAGGCAGTTCGCCCACCAGAAACCGGCGCCGAGGTTGGCGTCGAAAGGTAATGCCTGTCCCGCCTGTCGCTTGCCCTGGTAGGCCTGCACGGCGAGGTTGCGATCGAGCACGTTGTAGACTTCTGTGCCGTCTTCGAGGAAAAAGCCGTGGCCAAGGCTCTGGTAGCCGACGCAATCGCGCACCACGAGATAGTTGGTGCCGTGGATGGTCAGCCAGCGGTTGGCGCTGTCCCAGATCGATGCGCCGATGACCGAGCTGCCCCGCATGGTGTCGCCGACCAGATGGAAGTGCAACGGGTACCGGCCGAGGACTCCCTCCTTGCCGAGGTGGCGAAATTCCGCGTAGCTGATCGACCCTTGCGAGTGGCGATGATACATGGTATGGCCGCGCGCCTTTTGCGGGTCGGCGGACTCGACGACGACATTGCGGCTGAGGTTGGCGACTTCGACGTGCCCGACGTCCGCGCCGAGGTGCTCCTTCTCCAAGGGCGCGTCCAGGACAACCTGGGTGCCCTCGATCGCCCGGATCGTGCGTTCTTCCGCGACAAACGCCAGGCCGTGCGGGGGCTTGCGCTGGCTCGAGGGGATGCCCTGGGTATCGGTGATAAGGACGTGATCGCCCACGCGCCAGCCTTGTACCGTCTCGGCGAGCGTGATCGCATCCTGCCCCTTCTGGGCCGTCACGGCGATCTTGACCCAGGTGCGGCTCATGGGAGCGCCGTGAAAGTCCATGCGCCCGCCGCAGCAGACAATTGCCGGACACGACTTGGGATCGTGGCCGGCGAAATGAACCAGCCGGATCGTCGCCGTGTGTTTGGCATCAATCGGCGCATCGGGCAAGCCCACTTCCAGGGCCGGCCGCGGCATCCGGGTATCCGGTTTGCCCACATGGGCATCGCAGTCGAAACCGTCCTCGCTGGCCTCGTCGCCCGCCTGAATCTTGAGGAGGCCTACATCCAGGCGCGTTGTCTTGTCGCGGGCAAAGCTCAGGATGCCCGCCACATGAATCGTGCGAATCGCCCTGGCGACATTCAGATCATACGTGACCGTGTTCCCGGCGCGAATGTGGACGCACGAACCCGCTGGCGGAACCTTGGCACTCTGCCACGTTGCCGGGTCCGACCAAAGCCCGCTCTTGGCGGAACGAATCCAGGTGGGTGCCTCACGGTCTTTGTCTTGTGCGGCCGCAGAGCGAATAGCAAGGAAACACAGGAAACAGGCCAACAACACGGTTGGAAACGGGTATTTGGTCATGGAATTCACCTCTGGGAAGGAGAAGCAAAGTGGGAATTCGCATGGGGCGAACGAGTCGGCTTGACTGCCGGGTGGGCTGCAACAGCATTGGATACTTGTACTATGAAGCGGCGATCTCGCCTCCTTCGTCGAACGCCGCCGTTTAGGAGCCCGCTCACGCGAGGCACGGCGCCGAAGCTCGATGAATCTTCATTCGAGTGTCGGTCTGCTTCGACGACTGGTTATGTGGGCTGTCTACCAATCGCGCCACCTGTCGGCCAAGTCTTCGTGAGTACCTAATCCACACGCATGAACGATGGTCTCGAACTCTTCGCAGATGTCTTCGCGCTCGTCGGTCTCGATGAACTGCATTTCGGCGTCCAGCTCGTTGAATGATTCAATGCACTGCTGTAGGATAGCCATACGTTCTCTCTCGGAAGCACGCGGTCCAAGTTGGATCAACTTTTCAACCGTGTTGGTCATTACCTTTCGCGCAGCGCGGATGGCTTTCTGTGTCGGTAGCGGATACCCTTTCCAGTTGGGGAAAAACTGATGCCCGCGTAGTTCTTCGAGGGTTATTCGCTCCAGATACCGTTCACGCTCTCGTTGCGTCTTCAGTCGGGCTTCCGCATACTTCTTCTGTTCGATTACGTCCTCCGCGAGTACGGCATCGCGCTCGTTGTCCCATCTCCATTGGGCGAGCGGTTGAAGCAGGAGCGAGGTCCAGCGACCAAATGACATGCATGGAATCGCTTGCTCCTCCGCCGTCGGCTCGATGGTGCCGATCGGGATCAATTCTTGCGGTGGCTCGTCGGAAATCCAGAGAATGTTGGGCTGGTTATGCCACGAGTGATGCTTCAAGTGAAGGATCGGGCGCAACGTCGGGTTGTCGGCACGAGGGACTTTATCCCCGATCCAGCTGGAGCAAGCGACGAGAATCGTGTCTCCATTCCACCACTCCTTCGAGCGTTCGCTGCCTGTGTCAAGAAGGACGCGGCAAACGGAGAAACGCCCATCTCCAAGCGGGAAGGCAAACGCCTTGCCCGCCGTGGGAAGTTCTGATTTCTTCTTGCGTAGCATGTCTTGCCCACATTACTTGATATTCGAGCGCGTACATGGGCGATCCAGCCCGGCTCTGCGCGACCTCGCACGACTCTCGACTCTCGCGCTTCGCCGAACCGAAGTTATCTCTAGCCAACCCCTAATCCTTGCCTTGAAGTTTGATGTACGCCTGCTTCGCCGCATCGCGGACCGCGCGCGAAGGATCGCCATCGTCACAACACGATTCGGTCCTCCATCCGGCCAGAAAAACACCGGAGAGACTCGTTCCCGTGGACAATAGTTTTTACTTGACACCAAGAGCCGTATAAGAGTTCGGCAGCGCGAACGCTACTGCTCATCACCCGGCACTGGTGGAACGGCGGGAACCTTGTCCAACACCCGGTCAAACGCCGCCCGGTCGCCCCGCGCCGCTCGCTTTTCCAGGTACTCGACCTCGGCACACGCAGCCAGTTTCTCCCGGACGGCCTCGACCACCCAGGCGGCCTCTCGCCCCGGACCCGAACCCGCACGCCGGGCAACCTCGGCCCACAACTCGGCCGGCAACTCCACTCCGAAATTTGTCATTTCGCACCTCCCAGACGCCGCAGCGCCTCGCCTGGGGTCAGCACCTCAATCCCGAATCGCGCTGCACCGGCGGCCAGATCCCGGACATTGTGCGTGACCACCCACTCACTTCCCGTCGCCACGGCGGCCTCAAGTACCATCTCATCTCCTGGATCGGCGATACTCGGCCGCAACCGAAACCGAACGACAGCCCGCTTGCCGACCGCACACAGATAGTCGAGCAGCACGCCGAGATCCTCGGCCGTTAGGCTGAGGGCGTCGAGCGACCGCGTACATACGGCCTCGTACTCAAGCACCATCGCGGTCGTCAGGCCCAGCGTGAACCGATCGCTGCCGATCAATCGGAGCAGAGCGTGAGAGGCTCCGAGCGAGGATCGCAGACCGGCAACAAGAACATTCGTGTCGAGGATCAGCGTCGGCACCGTTCTTCCACCCTACCACAGCCGAGAAAAACCCACCAGCACGAGCAAGGCCGAACAACTCGCTCACCTGCCGGAGCCATAGGAAAGACGTTGAAGCCTGAGTAATTTGGACACGGCCCAGTTAGGTGCAGCGGCTTGTTAGGCGAGCCTGCGGACCCGCCGGACGATGATCGTTACGGCCGCGCCGAAGATCTAGCACGGCTCTCAACTCTCGTGCGCCGTTTATCCTTGGGCAGCCCCTAATTCTTGCCTTGAAGTTTGATATACGCCTGCTTCGCCGCATCGCGGACCGCGCGCGAGGGATCGCCGCGCTGCAACTCGATCAAGGTGGCGATCATCTTGGTCGAATGAGCGTCGGGTCCGATGTCGGCGATGATCTTGAGGGCCGTCTCGCGCGCCGCCGCGTTGAGCTTGGCGGCGTCGGAGTCGCGGCGACCGCCGCGGAATTCGCTCTCGATCGCCCTCCGTAAACCTTCCCCGGCGGGCCCGCCAAGTTTGACCAGCAGGACGGCGATTTCCTTGACGCGCTCTTGCGTCTTCGCCTCGTTGATCTCCGCCGTCGATTCCGGCCGCAGGGCCAGCACCAGCACCGAAAGACCATCCTTGCCTTCGCTGGTCATCGCCGGATCAACGGACGTCAGCGCGAAGGCCGCTGGCAGACGCAGCGATTTGTCGGCGTCTTTCAGATGCTCGATCAGGTCCGGGGCCGCCTTGCGCGCCTCCGGGCCGATCTTGCGGAGCGTTTGGATCGCTTGCAGACGGACCTCGCGCTCGTCGGACTTGAGCAGGGTCCGCAGATCCGGCACGGCGTCCTTCGCCTCCGGGCCGAGACGGGCCAGCGACCGCGCGACGTACAGGCTCACTTTCGCCTGCCGCCGCCGCGCCGATTCGTGAAGGATCGACAGCAGCGCCGGCAGCTCGTCGCGCGCCGGCGGTCCCAGGTTGGCCAGCGCCTCCAGGGCGGCCACGCGCACGTCGGCGTCGGCGTCGTCCAGGGCGTCGAAGACCTCCTTGCGGGCCAGGTCGGCGGCATCGGGTCCGAGCTTGCCCAGAGCCAGCGCCGCGTTGCGGCGCACCCACGGTTCCTCGTCCTTGAGCGCCTTTTTCAAGGCGCGGGCGGCGGGACGCGCCGCCGGACCCAGGGCGCCCAGACGCCGCGCCGCCTCGACGCGGGTTTTGGCGTCCTTGTCCTGCAATGCCTTGAGGAGGGCGAACACATCGCCGGTTTCGACTTCGCCGTCCGCCGGCGCATCCGCCGGACCCACGACGTCTTCCAGCGGCACGCCGCACGATTGCAGCAGTTTCTTCACCTCGCTGAGATCGATGAAGAGGCTCAATTCGCGGGCGCGGACGTTCGCTCCTTGCGTCACGGCCACCAGCTGCAACGAATCGTTGACCAGTGGTCCGCCGCTGTCGCCATGGTTGGTCGGCGACTGCGTTTCCACGACCTCGGCGTCGAAGGTCAGGATGGCGCGATCGACCTCGGCGCGCCAGGTCTTGTGCGACACCTGGCGGACGGTGCCCGACGTGTACGACCAGCGCGCATCGCTGGCCCCCGGATTGCCGACCGAGTGGACCGTTTCGCCGGGGCGGGCGCTCTTGGCCGCCAACTTCAACACCGGCGTCCCTTCGGGGAGCTTGTCGAGCTGGACCACGGCCAAATCCTTGCCCTTCGCCACTTTCAGAACCTTGCCGCGAATGAACTCGCCTTTCTTGTGGGCGCGATGATAAAACTCGCCATCCACGATGAGCTTGCCGGAGCCGTCGTAGCGCGGGAAGGAGACGGCCACCTCCTTCTCGTCGCCGACGACGTGATAGTTGGTGAGGATCAACTTGCGCGGACCGTGGATGAGCGAGCCGCTGCCCCAACCCTCGGAATTGCGCACGAACACGGTGGATTTCACCAGCCGGCGATAGATCTGATCGCCGCTGAGTCGGCGCGTCGCCGCGGGGAGGTTCGTCGCGGCGTCCGATTTGGACGCCTCCTCCTTCGGCGGAGCGTCCGGCTTTGGCGTTTTCGACACCTCTTCCTTCGGTGGAGCGTCCGGCTTCGGCGCTTCGGTTTTCGCGGGCGGATCGATCTTGGGCTTATCGACTTTGGCCGGAGGATCGGATTTCGTCTCGGTCGCGGGAGGGACAGGCAGTTTCGGCAGAGGCTCTTGCGGAGCAGGTTCCGACGGCGCTTCCTCGCGCGGCGGAGGCGGTTGTTTGTCGGACGGAGGAGGTTCGGCCTTTCGCGGAGGATCGTCCCGCAGGGGCTTTACTTTGTCCTGCGGGGCGGCCTTGCGCGGTTGCTCAAGAACGGGCGGCGGCGCTTTGTGCGGGCCGGCATTAGCGACGCGGCGCTCGGTCTGTTTTTTCTGGGGCGCGTCCGCGAACTCGTCGCGCAGCAGGAAGATGGCGACGCCCAGGCCGAGGATCAGCAACAGACCAAGAACGATGCCGGCGCTCATCAGGCCCAGCAGCAGCGTTCGAGACGAGCGCGGCGGCTCCGGGTCTTCGTAGGAATCGCGGGAGACGTTCGGCTTGCGCGAAACGCTTTCCGGTTCGGGCCGTCGGTTCTCCGGCGAGGGGGCGGCCGTTTTCCGAGGCGTGGCCGTTGGGCGCGGCGGAACGAAGGTTGGCCGAGGGACGGGTGGCGCGGTCGGCTTGGGTTGGGCAGGAACCTGAAAGGCCGTCGCGCAGAAGGGGCAGCGGGCCGCTTGACCGGCCAGGTTGTCTGCAACCGCCACCTGATGCCGGCAGCCGGGGCAGAGGACGGCGAAGCTCATGGAAGGGCACCTTGGATTCGCGGGCGAAGGAGCAATCGGCTTGTTCGTCTTGGCTTCTGGATGTTGTCTTGCGGACCGCGAGTTCGATGACCCAACCTTACCCGCCTACGCCGGTCCCCACAAGCATTTTTTCTCACGCTTCCTTCCCGTCGCGGCCCGGAAGAACGAAGCGCTGCGGGGAAATGGGCAATTCGAGCCTCCTCTCCGAATGGTAGCAATTACAGGGTTCTTGACGGTTTTACAAATGCCGTCGCCTCCTCGCTCGGACGACGAGAATACGTTTTCCGCCGGAACCGCTTGCGGACATTCGAGTTATTTCCTATTGTCCTCCGAATGCGATTTTCGGCACGGTGCTTGCACAAACCAAAAACGACCCGACCGATTAGTGGAAGCGGCGGTCGGGTGCTCGCACGGTTGGCGAACGGTCTCCCCCCGATTCGCTCACGGCAACCCCGTCCGTGCCGAGCCGCGACGGCGATCGGCAGGACTCCCCCGTCCTCTCGACGTGGGCCGTCGCGATGCTCCTCCGAAGGCGAGCACACGACAACGCTTCTCCCATCCTCCTCATGCCAACAACGCAAATCAGCGAACCCCCATTGAAGCCCTCCGCTCCCCCGCGGAGGGCTTCTCCTCTTTTTATCGCGGATTCGCTTTCGTTCGAGCAGGCTGCGGTCTGGTGAGGAAAGCACCTCGAAACGATGGACGCAGGAAGGCGTCGCGTATCTGATTTCGGTCGATCCCGGCCAACCGCCGCTGCATATCGGCCAACGTATGCGCGTGACGATCGGCGCGGTGCCGTCAATGGCGGGACAGTGACTCCGGCGCGAGCCTGTAGTTTTTCGGAAGCTTGGAACGCCGGATCAACATTCGTTCCGTGGCCATCAGGGTGTGGCTTGTTCCGGGGAATTCGTTGCGGACAAGGGCATACCGCGAGTAGGCTTGATCCCTCCGTCCGGCCAACTGCGAGACATCGCGAGGACCACGGGCGCGGATCACACCGGCGATCCGCGCCCGCGCGTTGGCTTAGATGGGTTTTTTGCCGTTGAATCCTCCCATGCCCTTGCCGGCGAAGCCGCCCATGCCCATGCCGCCCATGCCCATGCCGCCCATGCCCATCATGCCGCCCATGCCGCCCATGCCGCCCATGCCCATCATCATGCCTCCCATGCCCATCATGCCGCCGCGCATGCCCATACCCATCATGGACATGCCTCCCATGCCCATCATGCCGCCGCCCATGCCCATCATACCCATTCCGCCCATGCCCATCATTCCGCCGCGCATGCCCATCATCATGCCACCCATTCCCATCATGCCGCCGCGCATGCCGCCCATGCCCATCATGCCACCACCCATGCCGCCCATCATGCCGCCCATGCTGGTTGAGCCGGCCATCATCAGCATCATGCGGGCTTGCATTATCGACGGCTGCATCATTCGCTGGCTTGGCATCACCAGCGGGGCGATTTGCAGACGCTGCCCCTGTGCCGAACGCGGCTTGGAAAGGCCGAAGACGACGAGGGCCAGTGCGAGGACGTATACGAGTTTCAGCGAACGCGCGAGTGAGAACATGAGTACCTCTGAATGGATGGACGAAACATCGGCGAATCACGAGAGGTGGACGACGAACCGGCCCGGTGAAACGAGTCGGTCAACTCGTTCGCCAGGCGATTGACAATCGACTGTCAGCGAGGGACACCAGAAAGCGCTTGCGTGGAGAAACCGCGGACGACGTGCGGATCACGCCAAAACAAGAACTGGATAGTGGCCCGTCCGTTGGTCCTCAAGCGAGAAGATGAATGCTCGAATCAGCGATGAGCGCAGCGATAAGGGGGATTATGAACGTCGGATTACGAACCGTCAAGAATATTAAGGAGATGTAATGTTCGGTCGCAATCCTTGTTTAGCCGCGACGCGCAGCGGAGCGCGAAGCCGACGCGCTCCGCTGCGCGTCGCGGCTAAACAAGGATCGCGACCGACGGCGTCTTACTTCTTCTTCGCCGCCTCCTGCTTGAGCACTTCCACGGCCTTTTCGATCTGAGCGTCGCGGCCCTTGAGGAAGTCGTCCGGCGTGTTATCGACGTACACGTCCGGCGGCACGCCGTAGTTCTCCAGGTTCGTGCTGTTGACGTTCCACAATCCGACGCTCGGCGTGCGGATCGTCGAGCCGTCCATCAGCGTGTACGAACCGGTGCCGATCACCGCGCCGTAGGTCGTGACGCCGACCACCTTGCCGAGCTTCAAGGTCTTGAACCCGTCGGGGAAGACCTCGGCGTCGGAGGTCGAGCGCTCGTTGGCCATGACGACCATCGGGCCGAAGAAGCCGCGCAGCGGCCGCGTCACCTGCACCGAATCGCGCCCGCGTGTGTACTGATACTGGCGCTGCTGCAAGATCTGCAACAACTCCTGATCGATGCCGCCGCCGGGATTGAAACGCTGATCGATCACCAGCGCTTTCTTGCCGGCCATCCGCGCCAAATCGCGCTCGAAGCGGCGCAGCGACGGTTCGTTCATTTGCCGGATGTGCAGATAGCCGATCGTGCCATCGGACAGTTTATCGACCAGCTTCCGCCGGTCGGCGACCCAGCGTTCGTACTGCAAGCTGGCGTACTGCGTACCGCTCACCGGCCGGACCTTGGTGGTCCAGGCGCCCTCCCGCGCCGGCTTGCTGTTGACCAGCAGCTCCATCTTGTCGCCGGGAGCGGTTGTGTACAGCTTCCAGTAGTTGTCGCCGGCCTTGATGTTCTGGCCGTCGATAGCCAGCACGAAGTCGCCGGCGTTGAGCTTGACGTAATCCTTGTCGGCGGGTCCGTCCTTGTAGACGCGCGTCACCTTGTAAAAGCCGCCGTCGTCCGCCTCCACCTCGAAGCCGGGATGACGCGTCTGATCGCCGCCGTCGCGCGTCCGGCCGCGGCCGCCGGCGCTGATGCCGGTGTGCGAGGCGTTCAACTCGCCGATCATCATGCTGATGACGTCGTGCAAATCTTCCTGATCGCCGACGTGATTCAGCAGCGGCTCGTAGGTTTCGCGCATCTTCGCCCATTCGACGCCGTGCATGGCCGGATCGTAGAAGCGATGCCGCATGATCCGCCACGCTTCTTGAAACACCTGCTGACGGCGGGCGCGTTGGTCGATCTCGACGCGCACCGTGAACGACAACCGCCGCGCGCCGCTCGTCGCGGTATCGGTCGTGGGAGTGCTGCCGCCGCGGCGCGAGGGGAACGAGGGGGTCGCGCCGGCGGTGGAATCGCTGGCGCCGCGGCCGCTGGCGCCGCCCAGCGACAGCGCGTAGATGTTGTTGCCCTGACGATAGAAAAGGGTGCGGCCGTCCTTGGCGAATTGCAGTGAGCCGAGTCCGCCGAAGCCGCGGCGGCCGCGCGGTGTTTCCTCATCCTCGGACCCGCGGCCGGACTGTGTGAGACGACGCGGCGGCTGACGGCCCTCCAGCGCCACCGACCAGATGGATTGAACCGAGCGACCGCCCTCGACGCCGCTGGTGACGAAGACCAGCGATTTGCTGTCAGGCGCGACGGCCAACGCGCCGACCGCGTCGCCGCTGCGCGTCACCTGCCGGGCGCGGCGAGCGATGCGGTCAAAATCAATCTTCATCTCCTTCACCTCGACCGGCTTGGCGGCCGCGCCGTCGTCGGGTCGAAGCCGAGGACCGCTGGGCCGAGCGCGGGCGGCGTCCGCCTCGCTGTCGATGCCGTCCGCGCCCGGCTCCTTCTCCTGGCGCGTCAGGGACACGACGAAAATCTGGGCCGTCGAGCGGCCGGTCTGACCGATGTTGCCCGTGTCGATGCCGGCGAGATAGACGAGGGCCTTGCCGTCCGGCGTCCACAGGGGAGAGCTGTCGCTGTAGGTGTCGGCGTCGGTGATGCGTTTCTCCGCGCCGCCGCCGGCCGGCATGACGTAGACGTGCGGCAACAGATCGCGGCCGGATTTCGTGAAGGCGATCCACTTGCCGTCCGGCGACCACTGCGCGCCGCTGATGGCCGAGCCGCCGAAGCCGATGACCTCGCCGCGCGTCAGCACCGCGTCCTGCCCGCCGGCCAGATCGCAGCGATGCAGGGCGCGATCGTTGGCCGCGTACAACAGCGATTGCGAATCCGGCGACCAGACGAGCTGCCCTTTCTGCGTGTCGCTGTTGGTCAGGCGTTTCAACTCCTGACCGCTCTCGTCGCAGACCCAGATATTCTCACGGCCGCCGCGATCGCTGACGAAAGCGATGCGTTTGCCGTCGGGCGACCATTGCGGCTGCGCTTCGCGCACGTCCGAAGTGCGCGTCAGTCGCCGCACGTCACCGCGATCGGTGGCGATGGTGAACAGTTCGCCGTGTGTGGCGATGGCGGCGCGCTTGCCGGATGGCGACAGGTGATAGCCGTCCGCCTCGCCGCTGACAGTGAGCGTTTCGAGGTTGTTGTCTTTTTCATCCGGCGTGAGGTCGATCTTGATCTCGCGCGTTTCGCCGCTGGCCGTGTCGAGCTTCCACAGGCCGAAGTTCTCTTCGTAAACGATGACCTTGCCGTCGGCGGACATCGACGGCCAAAACAGCGAGCCGCTGGTGTGTTTGGTCACTTGCACCGGCTCGCCGCCCTCAGCGGGAATTTTCCAGATGTTGTTGCGCGAATCCATGACGCGCGGGCTGCCGGCCTTGGCCTTCACGTCGCGGTCGGAGACGAAGTAAATGAAATCGTTGCCGAACATCGGCCAAAAATTGTTGGGCTTCTCCGCGTCGGGCGTGTCACCGTCGAGGAGCTTGCGCGAGGTGCGCGCTTCCACGTCGAGCACCCACAGATCGGCGGCGTAGCTGCCGCGATAGTGCTTGCGCGACCAGACCATCGGATGGCGGTTGTAGGCGAACTTCTTGCCGTCCGGCGCGAACGATCCCCAGGAACCCCAGTCGGCCGGCAGCGCCTCGTCGATGCCGCCGTCGAGCGGCACCGTGTACAGGCTGGGGATGCCCGGATAGACGCGGCCGCGCGCCGAGCTGAAGACAACGCGGCGCGAGTCGCGCGTCCAGCCGACGACGGTATCGCCGGCGCTGTTCCAGGTCAGCCGCCGCGCTTCGCCGCCCTCGGCCGGGAGGACGAAGACATCGTGATTGCCGTAGCGCGCGGCCGAGAAGGCGATCCACTTGCCGTCCGGCGAGAAGCGCGGATGCACCGACGGAGCGCGATGTGACGTGAGGCGGCGCGGCTCCGAGCCGTCTTCCTTGACGAGCCAGAGATCGCCGCGATAGCTGAAGACGATTTTGCCGTTGTGGTAGTCGGGGTGGCGAGGCAGTTTGATCTCGACGGCGCGGGCGGGGCTGAGAACGACGAGGAGGGCCAGGGCCGTCAGGCCCGCCCGGCGCGTCCGTGGACGCAGGAGGTGCGTTGTCATGGGTCTCTCGCGTTATGGGGAAATGACGGTTCCAAACCGATGCGGATTATAACCCCACGCGAGCGCCCAGGTGTCATGTTTTCGCCGCGACTATTCGTCCTTCTGTTGCTTGCGGAGTTGTTCGTGTTCCGCTTGCAGTTTTTCCAGGGCGGCCAGGTTGCGGGTGCGCCGGACGCTGACGCCACCGTAGTTTTTTTTCAGGCTGCCGGGTTTGCTGAGGCTCTCCTGCCGCGCCACGACGGTGAACTCGCCGCCGTACTTGTCGATCATCCCGGCATGTTCGCGGCACAGCCAAGTTTCCGGCAGCACTTCGACGCGCTCCGAAATGTCTTTGTTGCACACGGCGCACAAGCGTATCTTGTCGGACATGCGTTCTCCTTGTTCCAAGAGAATACTGATGCCCCCATCTTTTGATACGCGGGCGGCGTCGTCTTGTTTCAAGGAATGCGAAAAAGTTTAGCCGCGACGTGGCTAAAAGATCGCATCGGTGGAATTGTCAGCGCGACTCGCCGCGCATCGACCAGTGTGTGCGCGATGATCGGCCCGGTGCCGTCATCGGCGGGACCGTGACGCCGATGCAGGAATGCTGCTCTTTTTCGGCAGTCTAGGCCGCATTAGCAGCATTCGCTCCGTGGCCATCATGGCGCGGCTTGTTCCGGGGAATTCACGGCGGACAAGGGCATACTGCAAGTAGGCTTGTTCCATCCGTCCGGCCAACTGACGTTTCTCGGCTTTCTTGAAGGCCATCTCTGCTTGCTGGAGGTAGATTCCTGACAGGAGCTTTATCAGATTCATTTTTTTCTCTTCGGAAATGTCCTGCCGCCTTTGGGCCGTGAGAATCATTTTTTTGGCTTCCGCGAGTTGATGACTGTAGTCGGCATCTTCTTCGTTGATGTGCATGAGTTTGGTCTTGATCGCCAGCTCCAACGCGAACGGAGCGTATTTACTATTTGGAAGTCTCTTGTACAAACGGCTGAAGCATTTGTCCGCCTGACGCCAGTCCTCGCGGAACCAAGCGATGTGTCCCATCAGGAAGAGAGCCTTGTCGGCGAGAGGACCAGCGGGATCGCGCTTATAAACGAGTTCCAACACTTCGACGGCGCGCGTCTCCTCGCCGAGGAATGGTTTGGATTCGTCCCAATGGAACACATTGTGGAAGGAGAGCGTCTGTTTGAAAAGCTCTCGAGGAGCCGGCAGGATTTCGGAGTAGATATTGTAGACGTTGTCGTCGTAGGGATAAACCCAAAGGAGCCAATCCGGGCTGTTGAAGTCGCTTACCTGCCTCGTCTGCTCCCAGGTGTCGCGCAGCCAATAACCGGCAATGTCGAAGAGGCGCTCTCCAATCTGCTTTTGATGGCATCCGTTCCGAAAGGTCGTGAGGATGTGCTGGTAAGCGTCGGCGGCCTGCGGATAGAGTTTCTGCTGATACAATCGCTCCGCCGCCTGAAACCGTGCTTCTTCCGCGCTGGCGGAATCGGTCCTCTCTCCCGCTGGCGCGGTCCCTGCGAAGAGAACAAGAACGATCGCGGAGAAGAAAATTGACGGACGATGAGTTCGTGTCACTTCGTTCGCCTCCTTGCATTGGCCTCGCGTTTCACCCGGCCGCGAGCATATCAGAAGAATTGGATGGTGTCCGGAGCAAGGCCGGAAAAGGGGAGCGCCGATCAACTGTCGAGATCGTTAGCGGTTCGCAACAGCCGGTCAGGCCCCGACGATCTCATTCAATCCTTCAATTAGCCGGTCGAGTTCCTCGGGCGAGACCTGGCCGACCTTCTTGCCGAGGCGTTGCACCGAGAGGGTGCGTATCTGGCTGATTTTTACCCAGGACCGTTTGGGGAGCTTGACGCTGGTCAACTCCAGCGTAAGAGGGAAGCCCGCTCGTTGGGATTGGCTGGTAACGGCCATCGCGATGACCGTGCCCGAGCGGGCATTGAACACGTCTTCACTGATAACTACCACCGGCCGCAAGCCTGCCTGCTCGTGACCGCGGACGGGGTTCAGGTCCGCCCAGATCACATCTCCTCTTAGTATGCGGGCCATTGGTCGTGGTCTTCCGTAAGCCCTTCGTCGGCCAGCGCCTGCTCGAAGGCGCGGTCCAGCTTGGCGCTCTCGCGCGCGAGGCGCCCGCGTTTCAGCCGTTGGAGTTTATCGCGGATGGCCTCCTGCACGGCCCGGCTGCGATTGGGGAAATGGTGAGCTTCAACGAGTTGATCGAGCTGCACCAGCAGCTCTTTCTCGATCGTGACGGCGATCTTCACGGTGCGCATAGGAAACTCCAGTATGATAGAATATCATACCTGCCTTGGCAGATCGATCAAGAGAAATGATCAGCGCGGTTCGCCGCGCAGCGCGTCGAGCAGCAGCGGTTGCAGCGGGCCGTTGCTGGCGACGGCGTCCGGCGTGTACGCATCGAATGGTGTGCCATCGACGTTGGTGATGACACCGCCGGCCTCGCGTACCAGCACCACGCCGCCGGCCACGTCCCAGACATGATTGTCGAACGCCCAGTAGCCGTCGAAGCGCCCCGCGGCCAGGTACGCCAGGTTGAGGGCGGTCGAACCGGTGCGGCGCAGCGAGCGCGTCCGCAGCGAGAAATAGCGAAACCACTCCAGCGTCCGCTCCTGTCCGCGCAGGTCCGGCGGAAAGCCGGTGGCCAGCAGCGCTTCCTCCAGGCTTGTCGCCGGGCTGGTCTGCAACCGCCGCGAGCCGAGCCACGCGCCCTGTCCCTTAGCGGCGACGAACAGCTCGTTGTGCCGGGGGTCGAGCACGACGCCGACGACCAGCTCGCCGGCCACTTGCAGACCGATCGACACGCAATACAGCGGGCAATCGTGGACGTAATTGGTGGTGCCGTCGAGCGGATCGCAGATCCACGTCGGCGGCGCGTCGGGGCCTGGCCGCGTCTTCGAGGCGCCCTCCTCTTCGCCGAGGAAGGCGTGATCGGGAAAGCTCTCGTGCAGGTAGGCGAAGATGGTCCGCTGCGAGGCGAGGTCGGCGTCGGTGACGAGATCGAAGCGCGCTTTCTCGCGGACCTGAAAGCGGCTGCGCCATTCCTCCAGCACGGCCGCGCCGCGCCGCGCCGCCTCACATGCCGCCTCACGATAGGTTGTCAGGTCGTCCGTGGACATCGAAAATCTCCTAACCAGCCCGAAGCGCCAGCGAGGGCGCAAGACAGCCCTCGCTGGCGCTTCGGGCTGGTATGAATCAACCCCGCACCCACACCTTGCCGAAGTGCAGGAAGCGGATCACAACATCGTGCTGACACTTGTAATCGAAGACGATCTTGTGCCCGGTGACGCGCATCCCACGGAGGCAGCCGGGCGGCAGCGTGAAGCACACCTTCACCGGGCACCCCGTCTTCGGATGCACCAGCAGCACCTCGTACTTGCCCGGCAGCGGCTGGAACGAGGCGGCGAACTGGCTCAGCGTCAGCGGCTGAACCGGAATCACGGCGGGCGGCGGCGGCGACGGAAGCACTTGCGGCGGCGGCAGCGCTCCATCGGGCGCGATGGGGGCGGGCGCAACCTCCTGCGCCGAAGCGAAAGGCAGCGCGCTCGTCAAACCGAGCACCGCCGACAACGCCAAACACGACAGGGATCGCATGACGGACAACTCCTTTCGAGTTGAGGCCTTGCGCCAGGGTGATGATCTATCGCGGAACGAACCGGGCGGCCAGGCTTGCGCGACTGGCCTCCGGTGCGCCCGGTATATTCTCATTCAACCATACGTTCCAAACAACCCTCTCGCCATGCTCCGGCGACACAATCGGTGTGGGACGAGCCGGCACGATCCGCAGAATAGTCTCGATCTGCCTGTTTTCCCACTTGCGCGAGGGCCGGTACATCTCGTAAAGTCTGCCTGGCTTCGCGGCGCGGAGCGGACGAGCAATTCATCGGGAACAATTGGTTTGCGTAGAATGGAAATAGAGGACCGGGCACAACAGCGGCCGTCCCCGGCGACGCTTGTTCATCCATCGAGAGGGCGCACCTTATCATGAGCACTGTCACGCCAACGGATCGCGATCAGCAGAGCTTTGCCGAAACCGCCTTGCGGATGGGCGGCAAGACGGAGGAAGAAGCCCGGCGCACCGGCGCCGTGGACAAGGCCGACGAACAGGTCGAATCACTGTTCAAGCCGCAGTACCAGACGGTCAACAGTCCCATTCACAAAGCGGTCTGGGACGGTCACGTGCCGCTGTCCTTGTTCGCGCCGCCGCCGCTGCCGGCGTCCGCGCCGTGCGATCGCAGCATGGAGGCGTCGCTGGACATCGTTCGCCGACGCCGCGCCGAAGGCAAGATCCTCGACGACAAGAGCAAGGTTTCGCCGGAAACGCTGCACGAGATCGCGGGGGCCGGCTACTGGGGCATGCTCATCGGCCCCCGCTACGGCGGGCAGGGCGCGCCGTTCGCGCGCTTCAGCAACTTCCTGACGCGCATGGCGACCTACGATGCCATGATCGCCGGTCTGGCCTCCATCCACGGCTGCATCGGCGCCGTCGATCCGGTGCGCACCTTCGGCACGCCGGAGCAGAAAGAGCGCTTCCTACCCAAGCTCGCCAACGGGCAAGCGCTGTCCGGCTTCGCATTGACCGAGCCGTGCGCCGGTTCCGACCTCACGGCATTGCGGACAACGGCGGTCCTCGATGGAGACGATTACGTCGTCAACGGCGAGAAGCTGTTCATCACCAACGTCGTGCCCGGCCGCACCGCCGGACTCGTCGTGCTGATCGACGGTAAGCCGGCCGTGCTGGTCGTCGATCTGCCTTCGCAGGAGAACGAGCATTTCCAGGTCGTGCCTTACGGGTTGTACGCTCTGCGGCTCGCCTACAACAACGGTCTGCGTTTCAAAAACTTCCGCGTGCCGAAAGACAATCTGCTGAAGCCGTCTCTCGGCGACGGGTTGACCATCGCGTATCACGGTCTGAACCTGGGGCGCGTCTCGCTGTGCGCCGGGGCGGCGGGCAGCATGCGCGTCATGCTGGCGAACATGCTGCCGTGGGCCGAGTTCCGCCGTACCTACGGACAGGCCATCGCCACGCGCGAACTGGTCAAGCGCCGCATCGCGCGCCTGGCCGGACTCATCGCCGGCGCCGACGCCCTGGTGGCGTGGACCTCCTGGCTCATCGACGAGGGCTATCGCGGCGAAATGGAGTGCATCATCGCCAAGATTTTCGGTAGCGAAGCCATGAAGGAAGCGGCCATCGAACTGTTCATGAAGACGCACGGCGGACGCTCGTTCCTCAAGGGCCATCTCTTCGGCGACAACGTCTACGACTTCCTGGCGCCGTGCATCTACGAGGGCGAAGGCGAGATGCTCGGCATGGCGTTCTTCAAGTCGCTGGTCAAGGAGCACGGCAAGCGCTTCTTCGAGCCGATCGGCAAGGCGGTGCAGAAGCTGGGCATGAAAAACCCCAACCCGATGAACCCGCTGCACGCCTGGAAGCTGCGCAAGGAATTGGCTCCTTATGCACGCTGGAAAGTCGGTCAAATGTTCGCGCCGCGCGATCGCCAGCAGGTGCCGGGCATGGACAAGCGCTTGGCCGAGCACGTCGATTTCGCTCTGGCGGGCTTCGGCCGGCTGCGCGGCGAAGTGGCCAAGGCGATGGAGAAATATCAGCTCAAGCTCGCCGACCGCCAGTGCCGCATGGCGGAACTGTCGCAGCGCATCCAGGATAATGTGGTCATTCTGGTGACGGCCCAGTGGGGCCATCGGCAGGGCAATGAGGCGTCCATCGCGGCGGCGGACATGCTCTGTCAGGAGCTGCGCCGCAAGCTGACGGGCAAACGGCCGAGCGATCGCTACTTCCGCGACGCGAGCCGGCTGGCCGACGTGATTCTATCGGGCGGCTTCGAGGCGATCGCCGGCGTGCCGCGCGAAGAGATCCTGATGAAGTACGAGAACAAGTGAACGTCTCTTACAAGCCCGGAGCGCCAGCGACGGGCCGAACAACCCGTCGCTGGCGCTCCGGGCTTGTGTTCACGGCAGCGGCACGTCGCGCAACTCGAAAGGCACTTCGGTGCGCAGATACTCGTAATCGAGGAAACGCAAACGCACCGGCGCTTCGAGACGTTCCTTGCTGTTGACCCAGAAATTGCCTTGCCATTGGCCGGCGGTCGGCCGGCGCGATTGAACGGCGATGGCGGTCCAGGGCACGGCCGACAGCGACGGTGCCAGCGGCGACGCCGCCATCCAGGCCGCGTCCTCCGGTTGCGGGGAGCGCAGCGGGAAGGGACCGAAGAGCGGATTCGTTAACCGCTCGGAGTGGCCGCGCGCGTCCACCAGTTCGAAGCCGCAGCGTTTGGCGTCGTATCGCCAGTCGGGCGGCCCTGCCACGCCAAAGGACACGTTCCACCCATTGCCGATCTGCTGCGCTTGCACGACGGTCAAACGCCGGCCCTGCTCGCCGAAGAAGGTCCGTCCCTTGGCCTTGGCCAGGTCCGGCACGACCACCCGCTCAATTCGCCGCACCATTACGTCCAGCACGAGGACGCCTTTGAGCACCTTGATGGCGCCACCCCGCCGATCGGTCGCCTTGAGAGGCACGTTCACGTTGGTCCGTTCGACCCCGGCCTCCTCGGATAGTCCCACGAGAAAACCCATCTCATTGGGCAGCCGCAGCGATTGGCCGTCGTCGCCTCGCACTTCGGTTAGGCGGAGCGGCGTAACGACGACGGAGCGGGCCTTCGGACCTTTGAGCAGTTGCAGATTCATACTCAGCCTCTCGCTCGCCCCCAACACGCCGACGGAGCGCTGGTACCTGCCTCCGGTACCTTGCAGGCGGAAAGGTCCGGCGTAGCCGCGAATAGCGTAAGCGGGCCGTTCCTGATAGCTCACCGAGAGCCTGGGACCGGCGAGGTTGGACGCATCGAGATGCGCCCCAGCGGCGTCGCAAATGCGGTCGAGCGCCTCCCAGGCGGGCACGTCGTCGAGCTTCAGGTTGAGACGTCGCGGCTTTGGTTCGACCTTGGTCGAGGACGGTTCCTTCACCACGATGCTGGTTTGCTTCGTGAAGGCGCGCAGGGCATCGGCGAGGGAGGCGTCCTTCAGCTCCAGGCTGACGCGCGCCGGCGCGAGGGCCGCGCCGGCGGCGATGCGATCGAGGGCGGCGCGGGCTTGTTTCCGCTGCTCGCCCTCCGGTCCCTCGGCGATCGCTGACAACGCCTTGACGGCGGGCGGTCCCACTTCGGCCAGCGCGTCGGCCGCCGTTTGACGCACCTTGGCATCGGCATCGCCAAGTTGTTTCACCCAGGTCGCGATTTCCTCGGCCTTGGCGTCGCGGCGGCGAGCGGGCGGCAAGACGAGGACGGGCGGCGGTTGTTTGGGGGGTGCCCATGATTCGTCCACCGTCACGCGCAGCCGATCGCGCGCGGGAATTGTTTCTTTCGCCGGCGGGTACGGGTCGGCGTCCCAATCGAGTCCCATCTCGGCCAGGCGCTGCCGCAGACGCCGCAAGTCCCAGACGTGAACGGCCGAGTCGTCATCGCTGGTGAACAGCAGCTTCGTGCCGTCGGGGCTGAAGGCGCGGTGGCTGGCGCGGACCTGGTTGGGTTCCTCCAGACGGACGACTTCGCGGCCGCTGGGGACTTCGATCAGCTGAAGGGTGCCATCGCCCTTTTCGATCGTCAGCAGCTTGCCGTCGGGAGAGAACGCGCCCGCCGTGCCTTCTAGCCGCAAAACTTCGCTCCACGAGCCGACCTCCCACAGGCGCGTGTCGTGCCCTTGGGTGGTGGTGGCCAGCCAACGACCGTCGGGGCTAAAGCAAGGATAGGACCACGACGGCGTCGGCAATGCCCTGATCAACCGGCCCGTGTCGGACTCCCAGATTTTGACGTGTGCCGCCGGGCTGCGGTCGTCCCGATGATGGTTGCCGGCGGCGACAAGACGGCCATCGGGACTGACGGATACGTTTCGCACGTCGTACTGGGGCTCCAACCAAATCGGCTTATCCATCCGATCGCGGTGCCGTACCATTGTGCCGCGGGTACGATCAGCCGCGCAGGCCAGTAGGCGTCCATCGCGGCTGGCCGCCATCGAGAAGGCCAAACCCGGCGCCGCGTGCCCTTGCGGCGGGCCGAGGCGAAGACGATTCGCAGCGGCCGGGTCCGTCTGGAGCGGCCAAATCTGCAAGCGTGGCCCCTTGCCGTAAATCATCAGCGTCCCCAAAGGGTCGAACAGAACGCTGTCCGCATGGCCCACGGGCAGAAAGGCGAGTTCGTCGCCCCTCTCCACGTCCCACAGACCGGACCCGTCGTCCGTGACCGCCGCCGCCAGCCGGCCGTTGGGATGGACAGCGACTTCGTGGAATTTGTCCTCGCGCGATTGGGCCGGATCGCGCAGCAGCAACCGATACTCTCGCGCCGGCTGCACTTCCACCAGACGCAGTTTGCGCCCTTCGGCTGTCAGGCCCAGCAAACGGCCATCCGATGAGGGACGCAGGGCGCCGAGGGTAATGCTGGGATATTGCAGCAACTGTTTGCCCGTCTGCGGCTGCCACAGGCGAAGGCTGGAGTTCCACCTGCTGTGCGATACCAGCAAATCCCCGGTGCTGTTGCAGTAGACCATGAGGGCGCCGCCCTTGTGAGAGCGAATCACCTGGAGCGCGCGGCGCGTCGGCACGTCCCACAAATACAACAAGCTGCCGTCGATTGTTCCCGTCACCAGGATTTTGCCGTTGGGATGCCAGGCCAATGATTCGACCTGATCGTCGTGCCGCAGTTCGGCCGCGAGCGTGCCCGTCTCCAGATCGAAGATGCGGACGATCCGTCTCTGGGCGTCGCCATAGAAACCGCCGCACACGGCCAGTTGATTGCCGCCGGGCTGGAACGCCAAACGATGTTCGCGGTCGCCCACCCGAACGATCCGCTGGCGGCTCTCTTTCAGGTCGAGGAGGTGGATCGCGCCGCTTTGGCGCGCGACGGCCAGCCAGCGGTCATCCGAACGGAAGCGCATCGCCGTGACCTCCCCCTTTCCCGGCACCAGACTGCGGCGACCGCCGCGGCCTGAGGACGGTTCGTACAGCTGCACGACTCCGCCCTTGTGAGCCACGGCGAAGCGACTGCCGTCGCGGCTGACCTGCACGTCCGTTACGTTGGCCGTCTCGGGCACCACGGCGAAAACGTGCTCCTCGTCGAGTCGCCACACCTTGAGGCGACGACCGCCCTCCAGTTCACGCAGCAGCAGCACGCGGCCGTCGGGACTGAAGTACGGCTGGACCTTGACGCCCTCGCCGGGGAGGTGCACCTCTTCGCCATCATCGCTCAGGCGGCGGACGCTGACGTTGCCCTGCCTATCGGTGCGAGCGTAGAGGTCGCGTTCGCCGTTGTAATCCAGGCCGACGCTGCCTTCGGGCCAGCCGTTCCATTCGCGGGTGCGGATGTCGGGACTGGCCAGGCAGGCGATGGCCTCGTTGCGCAACAGGTCGAGGCGCTCCGCCGGCATGTTCCGCGCGCGCGCCATGCGCGCGGCCTGGGCGAGGGCATCGAGGCTGTCGAAGCGCTGGCCGGCCCGGCCGCTGAACCGTCCGGCCCGCGCCCGCGCCACCAACTCGTGCCACAGCTGCTCCTGTTCCTCATCCTCCGCCTTGACGGCGCGCTGGAGGTTGCCCACGGCTTCTTGATGGTTCCGCTCGGCGATGTCGCGCTGGTAGCCAAACCAAATCGCCGCCACCGTCGCCCCGACGGCCAAGAGCAGCAGCAGCAACGCCACCGCCGCCGTCATGGCGGCGACGACCGGATTGCGTCGCCGCCAACGCCGCAGACGCTCCAGCCATCTCGTCCGCCGCGCCAGGATGGGACGATCGGTCAGGAAACGCTGCAAATCGTCGGCCAACGCTTCCGCCGAGGCGTAGCGTTTGCCCGCCTCCTTGTGCAGACATTTCAGACAGATTGTCTCCACATCACGCGGGCAGCCCGGTTGCAGGCGCGTCGGCGGCACCGGCTCGTCGGACAGCACGTGCAAGATGGTTTCCACCGGCGTCGGCGCGTGGAACGGCGGCCGGCCGGTCAGCATTTCGTACAGCAGCGCTCCCAGGGCGTAAATGTCCGCCGCCGGCCCAACGTCCTTCTTGCCTTCGGCCTGCTCCGGGGCCATGTAGCTGGGTGTGCCGAGGATCGCTCCGGTCTGCGTCAGTCCACCGCCGCCCTCAACACGCTTGGCGAGGCCGAAGTCCGTGATCTTGGGAACGCAATCGGCGAGCGGGGGGCGTAAGCCCCTTGTTCCTTCATCCGTACCTGCTGCTTCGTCCGCAACAGGGGGCTTACGCCCCCCGCTCGCCAACAGGATGTTGCCGGGCTTCAGATCGCGGTGGACGATGCCTTTCTGATGCGCCGCGTGCATGGCCCGCGCCAGACACTCAACGAGTTGGGCTGCCTCGCGCGGCGGCTGCGGCGTGCCGTTCAGACGCTGCGCCAGGTTGCCGCCATCGACGTACTCCAGGGAGAAGAACGGCACGTCGCCGTGCTTGCCGACCTGGTAGATCTGCACGATGTTGGTGTGTTGCAGTTGGGCCACGGCTTCGGCTTCGGCCAGGAAGCGCACCATGTCTTCCGGCCCGGCGTGCGCTCCGCCCAGGATCATCTTCAGAGCGACGTGCCGTCCGAGTCCGATCTGTCGGGCCTTGTAGACGACGCCCATGCCGCCGCGGCCGAGCACGTCGAGGATCTGATACCCCGGCACCGTCGGCCGTTGGGTTTCCGGCGGCAGCGCCTCATCGATCGCTTGGGAGAGCGTCGGCTCCGGCGTGGCGTTGACCATCCCGGAGAGATCGCCGGCCACGGTGCGATCGGGGTCGAGGAAAGGCGCGGCGAGGTCGGCGGGCCGCTGTTTGGGGTGCGAGGAAGGGACGCTCATGGCTCATCCCCATCGGAGAAGGGAGTGCGAGTGTCCCGATTATCTCCGGCGGGGAGGCCATGAGCAAGAGTGAAAACCATTCGACGCGCGGCGGCCAAATACGATTCTCACACGTCGCAGATGCGGAAGCCCTGCGCCAGCGATTGCAGCGGATCGCGCTTGGGAATGAACTCCTGGCCGAGAAAGCCCTGATACCCCGTTTCCACGATCGCGCGCACGATCGCCGGATAATTCAGTTCCTGCGTTTCGTCGATCTCATGGCGACCCGGATTGCCGCCGGTGTGGAAGTGGCCCAGACAGTCCTTGCAATCGCGGATGGTGCGGATGATGTCGCCCTCCATGATCTGCATGTGATAGATGTCGTAGAGCAGCTTGAAGCGCGGCGAGCCGAGTTTCTTGCACAGCTCGACGCCCCACTTCGTGCGGTCGTACATGTAATCCTGGTGATCGACCTTGCTGTTGAGTCCCTCCATGCAGATCGTCACCTTCTTCTCTTCCGCGAAGCCGACGATCTCCTTCAACCCGGTGAGGCAGTTTTTCAGTCCCTCGTCGTCGGCCATGCGTTTGCGGTTGCCGGACATGCAGATCACGTTCGGAATGCCCTCCGTCGCGGCAAACTCGATGTTCTCGCGCAGCGCCTTGACGATTCCGGCGTGAAACTCCTTGCGGTTGAGTCCGTCGCTGATGGATACCTGGCCGAGCATGGCGCAGGTGAGTCCGTAGGGCTTGATTTGCTTGTACTGCTCGATGGTCAGCAATTCGATGGATTTGTAGCCGATCTTTTTCGCTTCCTCGGCGAGTTTTTCCAGCTTGATGCGGTTGTAGCACCAGCGGCAGACGGACTGCTTGATGCGTCCCTTCGTCGCCGGCGCATCGGCGCCGCCGACGTGCGGAGCGGCGAGGACGCCAAGAGCGCTCGCGCCGGCGGCGCCGAGCAAAGTGCGACGATTCAGCAAGTGTTCGCGTTTCATGGAGAGGCTCCTTGTCGGATGGTCAGGCCAATATTTCCTTCACGACGTTGCCGTGTACATCGGTCAGCCGGTGGTGACGGCCCTGAAATTGGAACGTCAGCCGGGTGTGTTCGATGCCCAGACAATGCAGCACGGTGGCGTGCAGGTCGTGGACGTGTACGGGATCGCGGGTGATGTTGTAGCAGAAATCGTCGGTTTCACCATGCGTCAGGCCGGGCTTGATGCCGCCGCCGGCCAGGAACACCGTGAAGCAGCGCGGATGATGATCGCGGCCATAATTCTCCGCCGTCAGCGTGCCCTGGCAGTAGACCGTCCGTCCGAACTCGCCGCCCCACACGACGAGCGTATCGTCGAGCAGACCGCGCTGTTTCAGATCATGGATCAGGGCGGCCGTCGGCTGATCGGTGTCGCGGCACTGCCCAGCGATCTGCTTGGGCAGGTTCGTGTGCTGGTCCCAGCCCTTGTGGAAAAGCTGGATGAAGCGAACGCCGCGCTCGGCGAGGCGGCGCGCCAGCAGGCAGTTGGCGGCGAAGGTTCCGGGCTTGCGAGCGTCGGGTCCGTACAGATCGAAGGTGTATTTCGGCTCGCTCGACAGGTCGGTCAGTTCCGGCACGCTGGTTTGCATGCGATATGCCAGCTCGTACTGGGCGATGCGCGTGGCGATCTCCGGGTCACCCTGCTCGTCGAGCCGGAGTTGATTGAGGCGGGCGAGATCGTCGAGCATCCGGCGCCGGCCGGCGGCGTCGAGTCCGGGCGGGTTGGAGAGATGCAGCACCGGCTCGCCGCCGGAGCGCAGCTTGACGCCCTGATAGCGCGTCGGCAGAAAGCCGCTGCCCCACAGGCGATCGTAGAGCGGCTGATCGGCGGGGTTGCCGCTGCCCTGCGACACCATCGCCACGAAGGCGGGCAGGTCGCGGTTGTCGCTGCCCAGGCCGTACGACACCCATGCTCCCATGCTCGGCCGGCCGGCCAGCTGCGCCCCGGTTTGAAAGAACGTGATGGCGGGATCGTGGTTGATCGCCTCCGTGTGCATCGACTTGATGAAGCACAGCTCATCGACGGTCTTGGCCAGGTGCGGCATCAATTCGCTGACCCACGCGCCGCACCGGCCGTGGCGGGCGAAGCGAAACTTGCTCGGCGCGACGGGACAGCTCGTCTGCGTCGCCGTCATGCCGGTGAGGCGCTGCCCCTTGCGAATCGAGTCCGGCAATTCACGGCCGCGCAGGTCTTTGAGCGCGGGCTTGTGATCGAACAGATCCATCTGCGACGGGGCGCCGGACTGGAACAGGTAAATAACGCGCTTCGCCCTCGGCTTGAAGTGCGGACGCGATTGCTTCGACGCCGCGAGGAGTCGATCGTCGAGCAGCGACGCCAGCGCGACGACGCCCAGGCCGGCGCCGCCGCGAAGGAAGTGCCGGCGCGTCATCCAGGCGGCGTGTTCGTGCAAGGGATTCATGGCGTTCCTCTCAGCGGCCGGATTCGGTGAGCAGGGCATCCAGACGCCCCGCGAGTTCCGGCGGCAGATCCTTGAGACAATCGCGCGCGATCAGTCCCACGTCGATGAGGTCGCGCAGGTGTACCCGGTCCTGATCGCGGTTGGACAGCAGTTTCATAAGGACCAGCGCGGGCAGGGCGACGACCTGCGTGCCCGGTTCGAGGGTTTGCCGCTGGTCGATCGTGGGCGCCGGCAGCGGATACTCGGGGCGGACCTTCTCGCCGGCCCAGATGAGGTGGACGGCCTGGCGCGGGTTGGGGTCGTCGCGTTCGAGAAACATGCCGACACCGACCATCTCGAAGTAATCCAGGTTGACGGCCAGCGCGGCGGCGCGGGCGCGCGGCAAATCGTCGCGGCACAGCAGAATGTCCACGTCCTTGGTGGTGCGCACCGCAGCGGGATCGCGCGTGGCGACCCACAGCGCCACGGCCTGCCCGCCAACCAGGGCGTAAGGAACGGCGGACCCCTCCAGCGCAGCCGTGATCCGCCGCAGACGCTCCGTCACGCGATCGAGGGCCATGAGGTAGCGCTCCCACGGACCGACCGCCGGCGAAACGATATTCGTGGACATGATTTGTCCTCTTTTATCCGGCGGAGCGGTTCACTCCTTGGTGATCGTCTCATCCAGATTGAGAATCAGGTTCGCCGCGGCGGTGTAGGCCGCCAGTTCGGCCACGTCCAGCTTCTCGTCGCGTTTGGACTCGCCGACGCCAACCAGCTTCAGGGCGGCCTGCCGATCGCGGCGATAGCGCGCCTTGTGTTGCTCCAGGTTCGCGCACAGGACAGCCAACTCCGCCGGCCGCGGCGGACGAGCCGCGAGCAGGCGGAACATGCGCGTCAGCCGTCGTTCCGGCGTCGTCTCCTCGATCAGCACGCGCTGCGCGAGGACGCGCGACGCTTCCACATAGGTGACATCGTTCATGAGCGTCAGCGCTTGCAGCGGCGTGTTGGTGCGCGTCTGCCGCACGATGCACGTCTCGCGGCCGGCCGCGTCGAAGGCGATCATGTCCGGCGGCGCCACCGTGCGCTTCCAGAACGTATACAGGCTGCGGCGATACAGGTTCGCGCCCGTGTCCGGTTTGTAGTCGGTATCGGCCAACTCCCGCCACAGGCTCGCGGGCTGATACGTCTTGACCGACGGACCGCCGACCTTCTCGACGAGCAGACCGCTGGCCGCGAGCGCCTGATCGCGCACCATCTCCGCCGACAGCCGGAAGCGCGGCCCACGCGCCAGCAAGCGGTTCTCCGGGTCGCGGCGCAGCAATTCGCGCGGCACCTTCGACGACTGCCGATAGGTCGCGCTGGTGACGATGGTCCGCAAGATCGCTTTCACGTCCCAGCCGGTGCGGACGAATTCCGTCGCCAGCCAATCGAGTAGTTCCGGGTGCGTCGGCCATTCGCCCTGCGAACCGAAATCCTCGACCGTCTTGACCAGACCGATGCCGAACAGCATTTGCCAGTAGCGATTGACCGTGACGCGGGCCGTCAGCGGGTTGCCCGGATCGACCAGCCAGCGCGCCAAACCGAGGCGATTGTTCGGGACGCCTGCGGGCAACGGCGGCAGGCTGCGCGGCACGCCCGGCGTCACCTTCTCGCCGTGCTTGTCGTACTCGCCGCGGACAAGGACGAACGTATCGCGCGGCGCCGGCATCTCCTTCATCACCATCGTCGTCGGGAAGCTCTCGATCAACTCGGCGTTTTGCCGGCGCAGCCGCAGCAACGATTCGCGGACTTGCCGGATGTCCGCCGGCGATTCGCGATCGAGGAAATAGCGACGCAGCTTGAGTGCCTGCAACGGCGTGCGCTTCTCGGCGGGCCGCGCGATGAGATCGCGGAGGGCGTCCGTCGTGGCGAGGACGCCGGCATCCTCCTCCGAGAGAACGCCCCGGTAGATGCGAACCTCGTCGAGGGCGCCGCGAAAGCGGCCGTCCGCGCCGTGGCCGCCGCCGAGACGCAGCGGTTCCTTCAACTGATGAAAATTCTGATTGAGGTCGTCCAGATCGACGACCAGCTTCGCGGGCCGGCCGTCGAGATACACCCGAATGCCGCCGGCCACGCGCGAGCCGTCGTAAGTGACAACGACATGACACCAGTGCTCCGGATCGAGGCGGCGTTCGGTGTGGACGCGGACGGCGTCGTCCAGCCAACGCACCACCAGATCGACGTGAACGTGGCCGTCTTCCACGCGGACGCTGTATCCGGCCGCCTGCGGCGCGTCCGTCATGCGCGAGAGGACCGTGCCGCCATGCGTTCCGCGAGGCCGAACCCAGGCGGCGCACGAGAACTTGTCGTAATAGCCGAAACCGGCGACATCGCCGGCGTCGAGGAAGCGCTTGCCGTCGAAGTCGGCGGCCTGTCCGAGCGCGCCCGAAACGTGGGGTGGCGAACGGCCGGCGTCAGCCGGCTGGTGGTCGCGCCACCGGCCGGCTGACGCCGGCCGTTCGCCGGAATCGAACGGGAAATCGGCGATCAATCCCTCCGCGATCAAGTCCTCGACGCGCTGCGTGCCCTTCCACGCTTTCTCCCACTCCGACTGAGCCGTCGTGATGCGCCCTTGCAGCTTCTGATAGCGTCGCTCCATCGCGGCCAGCCGCGTCTGTAGCTCCTTGAGTTGTTCCTGCTGATCGCGCGTCGGAGCTTTTATCATCGGCGGAGAATTGCCGTACTTGATCGCCTTGCCGCGTTCCGGGACGTTGTTGAAGTAGGCGAACAGCCGGTAGAACTCCTTCTGCGCGATTGGGTCGAACTTGTGATCGTGACAGCGCGCGCAGCCCATCGTCAAACCGAGCCAGACCGTCGCGGTGGTATCGACGCGATCGACGACGTACTCGACGGCGTATTCTTCGGGAATGATGCCGCCCTCGGCGTTGCCGCGATGGTTGCGGTTGAAGCCGCTGGCGATCTGCTGATCGAGCGTCGCGCCGGGCAGCATGTCGCCGGCGATCTGCTCGATGGTGAAGCGATCGAACGGCATGTTGCGGTTGAACGCCTCGATCACCCAATCGCGCCAGCGCCACATCTGCCGCTCGCCGTCGCTCTGATAGCCGTTGGTGTCGGCGTAGCGTGCGCCGTTGAGCCACGGTGCCGCCATGCGCTCGCCGAAGCGCGGCGACGCGAGCAGACGATCGACCACCTTCTCGTAAGCGGTGGGGGAAGCGTCTTTCTGAAAAGCGTCCACCTCGGCGGGCGTCGGCGGCAGGCCGGTCAGGTCGAGCGTCACGCGGCGGAGGAGCGTGATGCGGTCCGCTTCCGGCGCGGAGCGCAGCCCTTCGCGCTCCAGGCGTTCGAGGACGAAGAAATCGAGAGCGTTGCGCGGCCAGGCGCTGTTTTGCACGCGCGGAAGCGGAGGGCGCTTCGGCGGTAGAAGCGACCAGTGCGCTTGCCACTTCGCTCCTTGCTCGATCCAGCGGCGCAGGAGGTGGATTTGTCGTTCGGTCAGCGTTCGCCCCGACTTCGCCGGCGGCATGTGCTCGCGTTTGTCGGTCGTGGCGACGCGGCGCAGCAGTTCGCTCTTGTCGGGTTCGCCGGGCACGAGGACGCGGCGGTCGCCCAGGTCGGCGAACGCGCCCGCCTCGGTGTCCAGGCGCAGGTCGGCCTTGCGACGCGCCTTATCGGGGCCGTGGCATTGGAAACAGTTGTCGGACAGGATCGGCCGAATGTCGCGATTGAACTCGACCGTCGCCGGCAGCGGTTCGGCGGCGGCCGGCGAAGTCAGCGGCGCCAGCAGGGCGAGAAACAGCGAAGCCTTGATCGAGGAGTGGCCCATAATGGATCTCGCGGGTCCGGCGAAAAGCGGCGAGGCTGGCAGAGCGATCGCGGCGAGGTCGTGCCGATGTCTTGATTGTAAAGGCTGTCTGGAGACGTGCAAGCAATTAGGAGGGCGAACACACGGAACGAGGAGCGTTCTTTTCGCCGCTGCTCAAAACCCGGAATTGAGGTACAATGAACCCGCTTTGTCGAGATGCCGTTTTCCCCCGTTTGACAAACGGGGTGGAGCGGCGGCGACTCTCCGCAAAACGACTCGCAATCAGAGCGGATGGCGATGCCGAACGAACGGACCACACCCCTCGGCGCCGAAGCAACCGAGCCGAAGGCGAACATTTTGCTGGTGGACGATCATCCTCCCAGCCTGCTCGCCTTGCGGGCCATCCTCGACGATTTGGGACACAATCTCGTCGAGGCCGGCTCCGGCGAGGAGGCGCTGCGGCGACTGCTCGAACAGGACTTCGCCGTCGTCCTCCTCGACGTGCGGATGCAGGGAATGGACGGGTTCGAGACGGCCAAGCTGATTCGCGGCCGGCGTCGCTCGCGGCACACGCCGATCGTTTTTTTGACCGCCTTTGAGAACAGCCGGCTACCGTTGGAAGAGGCCTACGCGCTGGGCGCGGTGGATTACCTCGTCAAGCCGCTCGTGCCGATCATTCTGCGGGCCAAGGTCAACGGCTTCATCGAGTTGTTCCAAAAGACCGAGGAGGTCAAACAGCAGGCCGAGCGCTTGCGGCAGATGGAGCGACAGCAGGCGCTGGACGCCCTGCGCGACCGCGAGGAGCAGTTTCACACGCTGGCCGACTCGATCCCGCAGCTGGCGTGGATGGCGCGGCCGGACGGCCATATCTTCTGGTACAACCGGCGCTGGTATGAATACACGGGCACGACGCCGGCACAGATGGTGGGTTGGGGTTGGCAATCGGTTCACGATCCCGCCGAATTGCCGCGCGTGCTGGCCAAATACAAAGACGCCATCGCCAGCGGCGAACCCTGGGAAGACACCTTTCCCTTGCGCCGGCACGATGGTCAAATGCGCTGGCACCTGTCCCGCGCCCTGCCGGTACGCGACGATCAGGGACGGATCGTCCGCTGGTTCGGCACCAACACCGACATCACCGACCGCATCGAAATGGAGGCGGCGCTGAAGCGGTCCGACCGTCGCAAGGACGAGTTTTTGGCCATGCTCGCCCACGAGCTGCGCAACCCGCTCGCCCCCATCCGCAACGCCGCCCAAGTCCTGAATCTCCTGGTTGTCAACGATCCGAAATTGCGGCGAACCTGCGAGATGATCGACCGGCAAGTCGGACACCTGGCCCGCCTCGTGGACGACCTGCTGGACGTGTCGCGCATCACGTCGGGGAAAATCAAACTCCAGAAAGAGGCGGTGGAGCTGACGGCCATCCTCGCTCGCGCCGTCGAGACGAGCCGGCCGCTGATCGACGCCCGCCGGCAAGAGCTGACGGTCACGCTGCCGCCCGAAACCATCCCGGTCGAGGCGGACGCGACCCGGCTGGCGCAGGTGGTGAGCAACCTACTCAACAACGCCGCCAAGTACACGCCGGAGGGTGGCCGTATTCGATTGACCGTCGAGAAGGCCGATCGCGAGGCCGTGTTGCGCGTGTGCGACAGCGGCGTGGGCATTCCGGGAGATCTGCTGCCGCAAATCTTCGACCTGTTCACGCAGGGCGACCGGTCGCTGGCGCGCTCGGAGGGCGGGTTGGGCATCGGGTTGACACTGGTCAAGAGCCTCGTGGAGATGCACGGCGGCCGCGTCGAGGCCAAGAGCGACGGAGCCGGCCGGGGCAGCGAGTTCGCGGTCTACCTACCCACCCTGCCGAGCGCGGATCGCGGAGGGCGGAGCGCGGAATCCTCTTCCGGTCCTCGCTCCGTCCTCCGCGATCCGCAATCGAAGAGCCGTCTGCTGGTGGTGGACGACAATGCCGACGCCGCCGAGAGTTTGAGCATGATCCTGCGCGCGAGTGGGCACCAAGTCCGCACCGCCTACGACGGGCCGACTGCCCTGCGCGCGGCGGCGGAATTTCAGCCCGACGTTGTGTTGCTGGACATCGGTCTGCCGCAGATGGACGGCTACGAGGTGGCCCGCCGGCTGCGCGGCGAGGTTGGCCTGAAAGACGCGCGGCTGGTGGCCCTGACCGGCTACGGTCAGGAGGAAGACCGTCGCCGCGCCCAGGAGGCCGGCTTCGACGAGCATCTCACCAAGCCGACTGATCTCACCGTGCTGCAAAATCTGTTGACGAAGCGACGGGGGCCATGAATACATCTCGCCAGCCCGCCGCGCCAGCAAGGGCAACCCTTGCTGGCGCTGCGGGCTGGCAGATGGGTTTGCAAATTGTCCGCTCGTCTTTACCCACCGATGGCGTGCATGGTGCGCGGCGGTTTAATGAAGCGCGCCGTGTTGATCTCGTGCCCTTCCCACTTGTCGCGCACATTCCGCCGGATCATCTCGGCCAGCGCCGCGTCGTTCGGTCGGCCGCGCAGGAACGGTTTGACGTCCGCCTCGGTCAGCGCGAACAGACAGTTGCGCAGTTTGCCGTCGGAGGTCAGGCGCAGGCGATTGCAGCTCATGCAGAACGGCCGTGACACCGAGGCGATGATGCCGACGCGGCCGCGGCCGTCGGTGTACTGAAAGTCCATCGCCGGGGCGCGTGGGTCGTAATCGTCGGCCGGCACCAGCGGGCAGATCTCGCGTTCGATCTGTTCGAGGATCTCGTGCGCGAAGTAGACCTTGCCGCGCTCCCAGGCCGCGTCGCCGATCGGCATGTACTCGATGAAGCGCAAGTCCAGATTGTGTTCGCGGGCATAGCGGGCCAGCGGCGCCACTTCCGTTTCCGTCAGGCCGCGGATGCTGACCGCGTTGATCTTGATGGGGTGAAAACCGGCGCGTCGCGCCGCGTCGATGCCGGCCAGCACCTGCTCCAGGCCGTCGCGCCGGCTGACCTCACGGAAGCGCCGCGGATCGAGCGTGTCGAGACTGATGTTGATGCGGCGCAATCCCGCCTCGAACAGCGTCCGCGCCTGGTTGGCCAGCAAAAGTCCGTTGGTGGTGAGGCCGACGTCCTTGATGCCGGGTATGTCGGCCAACAGGCGGACGAGGCGCGGCAGGTCGCGGCGCATCAGCGGCTCGCCGCCGGTCAGACGCAGCTTGTCGATGCCCAACGGCGCCGCCACGCGGACGAAGTGCGCGATCTCCTCGAAGGTGAGCAGTTCGGCGCGGTCCATGAAGACGACTTCTTCGGGCATGCAATAGGTGCAGCGCAGATTGCAGCGATCGGTGACGCTGATCCGCAGGTTGTTGTGTGTACGTCCGAAGGAGTCGATCAGCATGGGGCACGGCGCATCCAGGGTCCACGAGTATCCAGGCGACCCTGGTAGTCTAGCAGAAACGCCGTCCGGCTGCGCCGTCCTCACCAGTCGCTGCCGAGGACTTGGCCGTCGTCGGGAGTGATGGCGTACAGCCAGGTTAGCGGGGAGATGCTGTAGTTGACGGTGCGAACGCTGCCGTCGGTCATGCCGGTCACCATGCCGCCGTCATGGGCGCTGGAGGCGCGCAGGAAGTCCCAGTTGCCGGGGTTGCCGTGCTCCGGCGGCTGCTTGGCGTTCTGCGTGAACGGGCCCCAGTAACTGTAGGGATAGCCCGCGCCGGAATTGAGGACCAGGCCGAACACCGGAGCATAAATCGGCAAGTAGGTCACGGGCATGGGCCACGAGTTGAACTGCGACTGCTTCTCACCGAACGCCACCGTGTTGGAACTACCGTCCGGGACGTTGCCGATCGTGTACGAGGTGCCGACGGTGTAGTACCCGAACGCATCGCTATTGGCCATGCGCGGATCGTTGCCGCCGAGAAATACGTAGTTGGCGGCGTAATGCGTGTACGGCTTGGAACCATAGCCGTCCCAGGACGAGGACGGACAGCGGTACAGTTTGACCAGGCCATACACATCCAGAAACCCCTGCGGAGCCGTGTTGTAGCCGGGCGCTTGCGCCACGAAGGTATACGGATAGGAGGACGCCCACACCGCCTGATACATGTTGTCCTGCTCGACGTAGGGCAAGAGCGCGAAGAAGATACTGTAGGAATGGCCGTCCCAGGTGCAAACGGGCGGCAGTCGGCTGGCGTGCGTGTCGGCGAAGTTGTGCGTCGCCAGCACGATCTGCTTCATGTTGTTCTGGCACCTGGCCCGGTTGGCCGCCTCGCGCACTTTTTGCACGGCCGGCAAAAGCAGCCCAATCAGCACGGCGATGATGGCGATGACAACCAGTAATTCGATGAGGGTGAACGCATGCCGACCGCCTCGTTGCGCTGGGGACATGGGGCGTGCTCCGTGGCGCGTTGAATTGAGGACATCGTCGATCCGCACAATCCCATGAGATTACCCAAGGCCGCGCAGGGACGCAAGCGAGTTTTCAGATTCCAGACACATTCTCCCCTGTCTGAGACATAGGTAAAGTGTTCTCCTCTTTCCCGCACTTCGCCAAGCGGCGGTCGAGGAGTTCGCGATCGAACGACGAGTTCGTTTTCTGCCGGGCCGCTTCAAAATGGCGGCGGGCGCGGGTCATATCGCCGGCCCGATGGTAGAACTCACCGAGCGTGGCGTCGAAGAGGTGATAGTGCCGCAGAGCGGGATCGCGGCCGGCTTCGCCCAGCGCGCGAATGCCGGCCTGCGGCCCGTCGATCTGGGCCACGACAATCGCGCGGTTGAGCAGATAAACCGGCGAGCGCTGAATCGTCAGCAGCGCGTCGTACAGGCGTAGGATCGCCGGCCAATCGGTGTCGGCGTAGCTCTTCGCCGTGCAGTGTAGACAGGCGATGCCCGCTTCCAGATGAAACGAGGAGATGATTGTTCCCTCGGCCGACTCGTTGAGGAACCCCTGAGCGCGGCGGATCAACTCTTGGTCCCACTGGGTGCGGTCTTGTTCCTCCATCAACAAGAAGGAGCCGTGCCCATCGAGCCGGGCGTCCAGGCGGGCGGCGTGGAACAGCATCAGGGCCATGAGTGCGCGTGTCGATGGCGTGCTGCAGCGCGGATGCGAGCACAGCAAGTGACACAGCCGGGCCGCTTCCTCGCAGAGATCGGCGCGAATGGCCGTTTCACCGTCGGTTGAGCTGTAGCCCTCGTTGAAGAGCAGGTAAAGCACCTGATGGACGCTGTCCAGCCGCGCGGCAAGCTCGCCGGCCGTGGGCGGATCGAACACGACTTGATGTTCGATCAGGGCGTGAGTGGCGCGCTGCAAACGCTTCTTGACGGTCTCTTCCCCAACGAGAAGGGCCCGCGCGATTTCCGCGTTGCTGAAGCCGCCTAGCGCCTTCAAGGTCAAGGCGAGTTGGTTCTCGCGCGGCAAATAGGGATGGCAGCAGGCGAAGATCATCCGCAGCTGGCTGTCCTCGATCTCCGAATCGAGAAACAGTTGGTCGAGTCCCTCGTCGTGTGCCGGCCGCCCCGCAGCCCACTCGGTCAGGACACGCTGGCCGATCTTGTCGTGCCGAAGCGCGTCGAGGATCTTGTTCTTGGCCACCCGATGCACCCAGCCGGAGGGGTTATCGGGAACGCGCATGCGCCACGAGTGCAACGCATCCACCAGTGTGGCCTGCACCATGTCCTCGACCAAATCGAAGTTCCGCCAGCCGAAGATGCGCGTCAACACGGACACCAGCCGCCCCGCCTCGTGGCGGAAAAAATGCTCCACCAGCGGAGCGACTGGTTCCGATGCACTCATGTTGTTGCCCCGTGTAGGATGCAAACCGCGCCATCCGTGAAGCCTTCCGCCTCGATGCCGAAGCCGCGGTTGAAGCGCGCCCGGTAATTCTCCCATGCGATTGCCGAGGTCAGCTCTACCAGTTGCTGCGGAGAAAAATGCTGGCGCAGGTTGGTGAACAGCTCCTCCGGGACGTTGGCCGGCGTCTGCGTCAGCGCCAGGGCATAGCGAAGGACCAACTTTTCCAACGCGGAGAACTCCCGGCTCTCCTCGAAGACGGCCAGGTCTGCCAGTTGCCGCTCACTGACTCCCGCCCCTCTGCTCACGGCAGAGCCGATGTCAATTCAGAAGGGACAGCCGACAAGCGTGGACACTTGGAGGCTGGCGAGCATCTTCAACGGGGCGGGGACCGAATGCGCGGCCGCTTGTCCGCCCT
>DATBGU010000437.1:0-9320 GCA_036557825.1 Gemmataceae bacterium | reverse complement strand
CGCCTTTTTCGTCGAAGAAGTCAAGCCGATCACGCAGATCCGCCTGGGCGGTCTGTTCGCCGGCGAGTATCAGTTTCCCGACAAGGCCGAATTTCTCTTTGCCCAGGAGAACGCCAAGGGGCCGCATTACTCCGGTCCCGCTCTCCTCCCCGGCGTCAAGCCGCCCGGATCGCCCAACGTCGATTTTTCCCAGGGTTATCTGTTCTTCGAAGGCGCCGTCGATCGCTTCGGCCTGTTCATCAACCTGCCTTACATCAACGTCGAGCCGACCCTATACCCCGGCGCGTCCGGCTTCGGCGACATGTCCATCGGCACCAAGTCCCTGCTGTTGGACTGCGAGTTGATCCAGTTTACCTACCAGTTCACCACCTTCATCCCGACCGGAAATTTCCTCAAGGGACTGGGCACCGGCCATGTCTCCCTCGAGCCGGCGCTGATCGCCGCCATCAAGATGACGCAGAATACCTATTTCCAGGTCGAAACCGCTTACTGGTTCCCCATCGGCGGCACCCCCACCTTCCAGGGGCCGGTGTTCCACTATCACCTGTCGCTCAACCAGATGCTTCTCCGCTGCGGATGTGAGAAGCCGATCGAGATCATCGGCACCGCGGAGCTGGGCGGCTATGAGATCGCCGGGGGAGCATTCACGTCGCCGCTGACGGGGCTGCCCGTCAGCGCCAAGGATGTGGGCAACATCGTCCAGGCCGGCCCTGGCCTGCGTTTCGTCGTCTGCAACAAAATCGACATCGGCTGTGGTTCCCAGTTCGCCATCACCCGGGACCGCATGGCCGCGGGCCTGGCGCACCTTCAGTTTCGCTGGCGCTTCTGAGATGATGTCTCCGGTGCAAGCATTTCTCAGCCGATCAATACCGTCGGAAGACCGGCTACAATCGCGCCGCCATGAGCGGTCAGGTCGCCGATGCGAGCGGCGGGCTGGCCGACGATCAGCACGGTGAAGCTGCCCAGCGCGATAACGTCCGGCGGACCGGTGCAGACAGCCATGTCGCCGACGCGAGCGGCGGGCATACCGCCGATCAGCACGGGGATACCGCCCGGCGGCAAAATCGGTCCACCGACGTGGGGAACCGTGCCAGTGACCATCGGACAAGTGTGCATGTCGCCGACGCGAGCCGCAGGCATTCCCATCGAAGTACCTCCCAAAAGCCACTTCATTTTCCGTCGCCGACGACGGCACGGCAAGCTTTTTCCGTCTCCACCCTCTTCCTCATTGCCTCTCGCTCCTCTCCGGTTATAATCCGGAAATCGAAGGAAAACCGGACATCGGAATTCACGAGAAGAAACTTCACGTCCCATGCCACCGGGCGTTTAGGTTTCCTCCTCGAAAGCAATGTTCCTCACGAAACGGTCGTCCGCGACCGTCGCCTGTCCGGATGTCGCCCCTTTTCCGCATTCACTCAAGGGACGAACTCCGGATGATCCAATCGAGGGGCCAGAAACGTCCGCAACTTGTTTCAGCCCACTGGTGATTCATGGCCAATGATCCCTCGCGAAAACAAGGCTGGCGCGAAGCGGCCGCTCCCGGCTCGTCGGAGCGGCCCGTCGAGAAACCCTGGCGCAACCCGCGCGAGCAAACGGGGCAAGGGCCGCCCTGGTGGAAGACGCGCTGGGCGCGCCTTGTCTTTGTCACGTCCAGCCTGCTGCTGGTGGCCGCCTTGGCCGTTGGAATCGCTCTCTGGTGGCAGCCGGCCAAGCCGTTGCGCCTCGTTCTGATTGGCGCCGGCTATGAAGACAACCGAGCGGTGCCCCCCAACATCGCCGGGAGGAAGAGTCTGGAATCCCTGCGCCGCTGGGCCGAGGAACACGGCAAGGACATTGCCTCGGTGGAGTTGAAGGCCGCTCCCGATGCCGTCAAACGCGCCTTGGATGTCTCGTTATTCGAGAAAGCACCGAAAACGGTGGTGGTTTTTCTGTCGGCCCACGGCGTTGCTTGTGAGGAAGGCGGTTACTCCCCTCGCCTGGTGGGCAATGACGACGATTTGAGCCAACGCTCCGCCCTGTACCCGCTGGACGAATTGCTCGACGCGCTCGCTGTCCTGCCGAAGGATACCAACAAGCTTCTACTCGTGGACGTCGCCGACATCGGCTCTTTTTGGCCGCTGGGCGAGCTGCACAATGACTTTCTCCGCGCCCTGGAAGGCCGGCGCGACAAGATCAACTCCGTTCCGAACCTGGTGGTCATAAGCAGTTCCGCTAAGGACCAACGCTCTTGGGACTCGCCCGAATGGGGGCAAACGGTCTTCGCCCACTACGTCATGGAGGGGCTGAAAGGAGCGGCCGATCAGGTGGAGGGAAAGAATCGCGACAACGGCCGCGTGGATGCCCTGAAGTTGTATCGCTACGTCCGCGACAACGTGAAACGCTGGACCTGGCATAACCGCGCGCGCTTGCAGACACCCGTGCTTTTCGGCACGGAGGAGCAGGCGGCGAAGATGGAGCTGCTCGCCTACCACGACTACAAGCCGGAAACCGACCCGGACATGGCGGGTGATGCGGCGCAACAACAAACCTACGAAGATTGGCGAAAAGCCTGGACGGACAAGGACGGAGAGCAGAAAAAAGATTTTGACGACCTGAAAAAGAACTGGAACGAATGCCACGACCTCGAGAAAATCGTGCCCCATCCGGCGGTGTACACGCCGCACCTGTGGCGGCGCTATCTGGACACGCTGCTGCGGGCCGAAACGCTGCTGCGCGCCGGCGATTCAGCGCGGACAGCGAAACTGCTGGAGGAGTTGCAATCCCTGAAAAAGCGTATTGAAGACGCCGCCGCCCTGAAACGCGAGTCGATGCAACTGACGCGCGGCATGGCCGCCGCTCTCGGTCAGCGTCTGACGCCCCGCGAGAAGGAGGCCTTGGCCCGTATCCACAAGCTCTGGCGCGAGGACGCCGCCAAAAAAAACTACGAAGACGACAAGGAACACGAGCAGGCACGCACCGCCTTCCTGGATCCGCCCAGCCAAGATCCCCTGCGGCGGCGGATGCTCCGCGCCACCCTCGCCGGTCAGGTCGTGCGCGACATGGCGCGCGAGCATCGCCTGACCTACGGTCGTCAACTCTTGAGGATACTGGAAGCCGACCCGCCCTACTGCCGGCCAGCCGAGGTCCACTATCTGATGATGGTGCGGCCCCTGGACGCTGCCAACGGGCGCTGGCCGATAGACCCCTCCTTGGAAAAGGAGCGTTGGCCGCTGCTGCAAAAGTCTCTGCAAACACGTCTGCTCGCCGAACAAGCCGCCCTCGGGCTGCGGGAAGAGGACGCCGACAAGGAACCGACCGCCTACAGCGAGCAAGTGCTGCCCTGGATTCGGCAAACGATCGAGCAGGCGGACAAGTCGCGGCGACTCGGGCAAGACTTGCTGTTCGCCTCGCCGAAGGCGCGCTGGGAAAAGACGGAGACGGCCTGGGGCCGCGCGGAAAAACTGCTGGATGAGTCCGTAAAAGGATACGAAAACGCTCAAAGGATCGCCGCCGACATTCGCCGCGCCCTGGACGTGCGCGATCGGCTCCTGACGGAGTTGTCTTATTACACGCGCTGGGTGGCGGAGCGCGAACCGGAGCAAGAGGAGAGTTTGAGCCGGATCTGGCAGGGTGTCCATCAACTCCACCGCGATCTGGAGAATCCTCCGGCCGGCGGCGCGACGCCCGTTCGCGCCGCCAAGCTCGGCGACGAGGCGCGGCGAGTCGCCAAGGAATACGCCAACCTGCAAAATGTCCTGTGGCAAAGCGCACGCAAGGAAAGCCCCCACACGCAGGAGCGCTGGCACGAGATCGAGGCGCTGCTGTCCGTGCCTTTCCTAACGGCGGACGATCGCTTGACGTTGCTGGCCGCCAGCCGGGAGATTTCGCGTGAGCTGTTCGCCAATCCGCGCAAGGACGCTGGCAGCGAAAGCATCACTGAGGAAGAAAACAGCCGACGCGCGCGGGCGCTCGCCCAGCGCCAGGGCCGGCTGGCCTTGGCAGTCCTGGCAGACGATTGGCCGGAGTGCGCTCGCATCAAGGCGGAGATCGACAATGTGGACGAAATCACCTGGCACCGTCATTTGACGATAGCCGGCGAGTACGTGGGCCAGCTCCTCAATCGCCTGCCCGAAGACGCCGACAAGCTGTGTGAGCAAGCCGCGCGAGCGGACGATCTGAAACTCGCCGCCGACAAGCTGCGGACGGCCGTGCTGGCCGCGCGAACCGTCAAGGGGGCCGCCGTCGAGACGCGCCTGAAAAGCGATCCGGCCGGCGAGCAGCGGCATCTGAATCTCGCCCATCTGCTGTGCTGGCAGGCGGAACGCGCCTACCTCGACTGGTGGGCCGAACTGGAACAAACCCCGCGCACGACGCCGTATTACCAGCGAGCCGCCGGTATTTTCCTCCAGGACGCCGCGGAGCTGTTGATGGGCAAGTCCGCCGGTACGGACGCGACCAAGCCGAACAAGCGACTCCAACGTGTCGCCGAGCTGCGCGAACGGCTACGCAACGCACCGACCGTGCGCGTCGAGATGGGGCTGACCGCTGGGGGGACGTTCCAGGATGGCACAGCGCGGCTCAACCTGACGGACGAAAAGGACGGTGAGGAGCGTTTCTATCGTTTGCGGGGACCCGAGGCGTCGGCTGTGCCGGGCGTTCCCGTGATGTGGACAGAAGTCGAGCGCGGACTGCGAATTTATTCGGATGAAAAGGATCGTAAAACCATTCAATTCGGCCCGCCATCTAGTTACCCCGCCAAGATCGCCGAGGACCGTTCCGCGAAGCTTTCCGGCCAGGAAGCCGTGCGGCACACCGTTCACGGCTTCTTCCGCGGCCATTCGCCGAGCCTCGACACCGAGGTTCACCTCTACCGAGCAGCGAACTTGACCCTGACGATGCCGGTGCGGCAGCGCGGCGGCAGCGTGGCCGTGCAGACGAAACAGAGCTTGTACGCCCTTTACGGAGCCGAGAACACCGCCATCAGCCTCGTCTTGGACTGTTCCGGCAGCATGAACTATCCGCGACCGAAGGCCGGTCTCCGACGTTTCGACAGGGCCGTTCAAGCCCTGAAGAGCGTACTGCAAGACTTGCCCAAAGGCGTTACCGTCAGTTTGCGAACCTTTGGAGCACAAGAATCCGACAATGACAATCTGCTGGCCAAAGGCGGCATGAAACTGGTTTGGGATGCTCATAAATGGGATCCGGACAGGATCGACGCGCGCATGGCGGAAGTCAAGCGCCTAACGCCCGCCTACACCACTCCGTTGCTCCGCTCCATTCGCATGGCCAGCAGGGATTTTCCGCGCCGCGCGTTTGAATCGCGCAGCATCGTGGTCATCACGGACGGCGGCGATAGCAATTTCAACGTCGGAAACACGGACCAGGATTTGAAAGACCGCAGCGACACGACAACGATCGCCGGCTATCTGCAATACTTGAAGCAAGAATTCGACGATTCCGGCATCGAGCTTATCGTCATCGGTTTCGACGTCAAGGCGGGCCAACTGCCGAGCAAGGAGGAAGAACGATCCGCCAAGGAATTCCGCGAGGCGATGGCGAAGATGCGCGGCATTTACTACGACGCGGACAACACCGAATCGCTCCAGCAGCTCCTGCGGCGCTCGCTGCTGCGTCTGCACTTCCGCGTTGATCCGAACTTGGGCGCGCCCGCCCTCGGCCAGGGAACGCCGAGCGGCCCCATCACGCGCACCTACGAAGTGCCCCATTATGTCCTGGTGGAATCCGGGCATTATCTGGCGCGTGTTCCCTCGTCGCACCAACTCCGCCAGCCGATCGCCGTGGGGCCGGGCGATGCCGTGCTACTGGAATTGGTGAAAAGCAAGAGCGGGCGACCGGCTTTCCACAAAGCCGTCTACGCCGAAAGCGGCAACCTGGTCGATACCCACGGCGAGAACCACATCGTCAAGGCTCCCCGCGCCAATGATTGGCTGTTGGCTGTCCTGCAAAATCAACAGTTGAGAGATGGTAAAAATCTGCAAATGCTGGCGACACTGGAAAAGGACGAGGGCGTCGTCGTGGGCCGCGATCGTCTCCAGCAAGTTTGGCCTGAATGGTACTGGTTCGAGGCTCCCGACGGAAAGGCCGGCGTGTCGGCGGACGTGCGCGTCGGTCGCGTGTCCAATTATCCCGCGCCGGCGTTCGGACTGAACCTCCCGGATTGGCCGCGCGAGCAGCCGGTCGCCCTGAGCGCCTGGTGGCGCGAGACGCTGCCTGATCCGCACGGCACGTTGGTCGAGGGGTCATCGGAATTGAAAGCCCCTTTTCAGCTGATTAACTTCAACTGGCCAAACCAGGCGGCGCCCGGAGCGGTCCTGTTGGAGAGCATCAAGATCGAGACCCATCGCCTCAAAGGCGAGGAAGACGGACGCACGCGCGACGTGAATTGTTTGATGGTGCGTCTCCGCTATCCGCCTGACAAGGGACCATTCTTCGTGCGCTGGCCGGGCTGGGATGGAGGCCAGGAACACCGCTTTTACCGCGAAGCGGGCAAATACACGGGCATTTTCTGGACCACCGCGAAAGACATCAAGACCGAGGTGGAAAACATGAAACGACTGGACCTCTACTCGGTAACGGAACTGAAGAAGGGTAAGGGAACGCTCCACGTCAAGGAGCTGAAGGTAGGGACGCCGAGCGATATTTGGCGTCGGCCGACGCCGGCCCCTTCCGTCGATCACTCTTTCGATTGAGCCGCGGTATGACCGAGCCTGCCAAAATGTTTTCCCCGACGTGGCGTCCCACGCCGCCGTCCCGCAAGGGCGCAGCCGCGCGGCGTCTGCGCGTGGCGCTGCTGGCCGCCGCCGTGCTGGCCCTCAGCGGCGCGCTCATCGCCTGGATCATCAAAGTCCGCCCGCTGAAACAGGCCGACTTTCTGCCCTTGTGCATCGACGAGTACGGCGATGATTTCCCCGTCCGCGCCTGGGTCCGGCAAGACGGCGAGTTTCTGCGTTGCCTGACCTGGAATGAGGACAACGCCTTCACCGTCCAGGAACGCGAACTACTATTGCATGACCTGCGCGCTTTCACGGAACGAAAGTCCAAAGGTCCTCAAGTGGTCTACCTCAACGCCTTGGCCCTGACCGACGCCAAGGGCGAGTTGAATATCGTGCCTGTCGATGCGCGGCTGGACCATCCTTCCACCTTGCTGCCGCTGCGCGAGGTGTTCGCGCGGCTGCGCGCCGGCGGAGCCAGGCACAAACTTCTCCTCCTGGACATCATGCAGCCGTTCACGGACGCGCCGCGCGGCGTGCTGAGCAACGACGCGGCCGAGCGCTTGCGCCCGCTTCTGGACGAAGTTTTGCCGAACGATCCACATTTAAGCGTCCTCTGCGCTTGTTCGCCCGGTCAGACGTCGATCGTCGCGGAGGAACTCGGCCATAGTGTGTTCGCGTACCACCTGCGCGAGGGTCTGCGAGGGCAGGCCGAACAGGAGCCAACCGCCGAGGGCCGGGTCTCTCTCCAGGAATTGGCGAGTTACGTGACCCGTGAAGTGGAACAATGGACGTGGCAGCATCGCCGCGCGCGTCAGACGCCGCGGCTGTACGGGGCACAGGAAGATTATCCGTTGGCCGCGTTGAACCCGAGCGCGGTCGCGGCGGAGCCGGAGCCGGAGGCGGATTATCCCGACTGGCTCCGCGACGGCTGGAAGCTGCGCGATAAATGGTGGAACGAGGGCGGCTATCGACAGACGCCGGAGGTACTTCGCCAACTGGAAATGGCTTTGCTACGGGCGGAACAGCAGTGGCGCGGCGGCGTCCGCGTCGAGCGTATCCAGCGCGTCCTGGCGGCGCGGCGCGAACGGCTCGAACGCCAACATGACGAGCAGACGCCGGCCGCCGCCGCCCCGGAGTCGCTGGCGCAGGCGACGGCCGGAGGACGCAAACCGCCGGAGGGAGGAGATGAGGAGGCGATCGCCGCCCTCCGCGATTTGGCCGTCCGTCACGCACGGACGAAAGCAGGCAAGGCGGGCGAAGCGGAGTTGAAACAACTGGCGGCCGACATCGAGCAACAGAAGAAGAAGTTCGCCGGCAAACCGTTGGCCCTGGCGTGGGTCGTCTTCCGGGCGGCGGACACCGACGCTCTCTCGGCGGCGGCGTTTCGGTTCCTGGCCGATCTCTTGGCCCAGGCACGCGGCACGGCGTACGCTGAGACGCGGTTGTTGAGTCAACTCGCCGAGTTGCCGGCGGCCGACGATTGGCCTGCGGAAAGCGTTCGCCAAGCGCTGCGGACCAAATGGGAGGCGGAGATCGTCGCCGCCGCCGATCCGCACGCCCTTCCCTGGGTCCGCGAAGCGCGCGAACGGGCCGACCGTCTCCGCCGCGAGGGCGAAGAGCTTTTGCGCGCTCGCCTCCCGGCTGAGCGCCGCCGGGCCGAAGGCCCCTTGCACCAGGCATGGCAGAGCTACCGGGCGATCAAGAACGATCTTCATACCGTCGAGGAGGCGCTGATTTGCCGCGACCAAATGTTGCTGCGTCTTCCCGCTTACTCCGCTTACCTGGAGATCGACGATTCGACGGAGCAAGCCTGGGAAAATGCGATGACGACAACGCGCCGGCTCCGACAGGTGTTGGCCGCACCGCCCGCCCCGGACGACACGGCACGAGCCGAACAAATCCGCGCGATGGCCGAGCTAACCGCCACACTCAAAAACGATCCGAACAACCCGAACAGTTTGCGCCGTCCCCTTGAAGGGGAACAGTTTAACAAACTCATTGCCCGAAGCGGGATAGGCGACTGCGCCGATCTGAAGATTATGACGGCTTTGCTGGAGACGCCCTGGCTACCGGTTGAGCCGCGCGTTCAGCTATGGACCGCTCGCCGGACGTTGCTGCGCGAAGTGGGACGAAAGCACGGCGAGACGCCTCCGGCATGGGACGAAGCGCGCGGCGTCGCCGCCGAGCGCCGCCAGGCCTTGCGCCGCGCTCGCCGCTCCCTGGAACTGCTCAAATTGGAAAGCATCGGCTCGACCGACCAGGTGGAAACGGCCTTGCGACAGGCCGAGCAATCGACGGACGCCGCTCGCCTGGCGCACCTCGCCGAGAAACTGCGCCAGGCATGGGCGCATCGCGATGGCGCGAACCAGTAAGAAGCACGAACCGAATGTGGCGGCACGTTTCCAACGTGCCGAGTGGCCCGACACGTTTCCAATGTGTCGCCACCTTCGGTTCGTGACTCTTATTTCATGTCGATGGGGTAGGTGTTGGGGCCGCGGTGGATGGTGACACGCAGACCCGAGTGCTCTATGTCGCTGTACTCGGCGGGAATGGCGAACCACTTCGTGCGATCAACAGTCGGTAACGCCGGGGCGACTGGCTTCTTCG
>DATBGU010000436.1:0-14390 GCA_036557825.1 Gemmataceae bacterium | reverse complement strand
CTGTGGTTCGGCTGCAACAACGCGGCCAAGGAGATCGTCAAGGAAGAGGCGATCTACGGCCGCGAACGCGCCGTCAACCTCGGCATCGTGCCGTACCTGGCGAGCAAGTTCCTGGTGCTGAGCGTCATCACGGCGTTTCATGCGTTGATGCTGATGGCGCTGGTGTACGGGACGCTGGAGGCGCTACAGCGCTTCGTGCCCGGTTGCACGGCGCCGCCTCCGGAGTATTGTTTGGCGTATCTGCCGCAGTTCGGCGTGCTGCTGCTGTTGGCGATGAGCGGCGTCGCCCTGGGACTGCTGCTGTCGGCGTGCGTCTCGTCGCCGGATCGAGCGAACGCGCTGTTGCCTTACGTGCTCATTCCACAATTGATCCTCGGTGGCGGCATTCTCGACGTGCAGCACGGCCCGCTGGCGTATCTGGCGATGGCGCTATCGCCGGTCTACTGGGCGTATCGCGGGGTGCATCTGGGTGCCGGCACGCTGCCGTCCGGCTTTCCCGGCCACGTCGATCACGCCGACGGTCTGCTCTTGCCGTGCGTGGTGCTGGCGATTCAGACGATGCTAATGCTGGCGGCGACGGGCTGGGCGCTGCGGCGAAAGGAAGCGTGAACGGAGCGGCGAGATCGGATACAATCGGCGGATGTCATGATGAGGAGCGATTTTTTAATCCTGCTGCTCGCGCTCGCTGCCCTGGCGGGCTGCGCTCCATCCGCCCAACAACAGCCGAACCAATCGAGTACACCCGTGGTCGAGAAACCGCAACCGCCGCAAGACGCCCCTGTCCCGAGTGCGGAGAAGCTGAAGGACACACCGCCCTCCTCTGCGAAGCGAACGGCGAAGCCCTCTCTCGACGAGCGGATGCTTTTTTATCCCAGCAAATATCCGGAGGGCGATTGGAAGCCAAAAGGGCTGACCTTTGAAGACGTCTGGTTCAACGCCGAGGACGGCACGCATCTGCACGGTTGGTATTGCCCTTGCGATCGGCCGCGGGCGGTCGTTCTGTTCGCGCACGGCAACGCGGGAAATCTGTCGCACCGCGCTCCGCTGATGCAATATCTGCAAAAGGATCTGCGCGTGTCGGCTCTGATCTTCGATTATCGAGGTTACGGCCGCAGCGAAGGGGTACCGACGGTCGAAGGTATCCTCAAGGACGGCCGGGCGGCGCGCTCCCTGCTGGCCCGCCGCGCGGGGATCACGCAATCTCAGGTCGTGCTGATGGGACGCTCGCTCGGCGGGGCCGTCGTCGTGCAGCTCGCGGCCGAATCGCCGCCGCGCGGTCTGATTTTGGAAAGCACCTTCTCTTCGTTCAAGGATGTGGCCGCGCACCACTATCCGCTCCTGGCATGGCTCGTTTCCGCGAAGAAACTGAACTCGGCGGCCAAGATCGCCACGTACAAGGGACCGCTGCTTCAGAGTCATGGAGACGCCGACCGTACCATCCCTTATGCGTCGGGCCGGAAACTGTTCGAGGCGGCGAATGAACCGAAGCGTTTCGTCACCATCCCCGGCGGCGATCACAACGATCGTCAGTCGGCGGAATACTATACGCAGTTGAATCGATTTCTCGACACGTTGCCGGATGGTTAGAGTTGCCAGCCCGCAGCGCCAGCAAGGGCGCCCCTTGCTGGCGCTGCGGGCTGGTAAAGCCGATCACACACAATGCACGGCGACGACGGTGCAGTTGTCGCTGCCTCCGCCCTGGTTGGCCAACTCGATCAAACGATTCGCCAGGCCGATCGCGGAGGCGCCGGCCTTGGCAATCGCCTCGCCAAGCATGCGATCGTCAACGTGCGCCTGCAAGCCGTCGCAGCCGGCCACCAGCCAGTCGCCCGCCGCCAACGCCAATTCGTAGCGGGCCGGCTCAAGCAGAGCGTATTTGCCGACGGCTTGCCAGACTTCATTTCGCCGCGGGTGCCTGGCCGCTTCCGCCGGCGACAGTTGGCCCAGTTCGACCATGCGGCCCACCAGTGTCTGATCGCGCGTCACCTGAGTCAATTTGCCGCCGCGCCAGTGATAGACGCGGCAATCGCCCACCAAGCTGATGAAGGCGCGGCCGTCCCACACCAGCAGCGCCACCGCCGTCGAACCCATGCCCTTGAAGGCGGGATTGTCCTTGGCGGTTTGCAGGACGATGCGGTTCGCTTCGCGCAGTCCGTTGTCCAACGTCTCGGCCAGGACCGCCGGCGCGGGCGGTCCCTGCTCGCCCAGCGCCGCGCCGAACAGCGGCGCCAGCACGTTGCCCATCGCGCGGATGACGAGGCCGCTGGCCCGGTCGCCGGCTTGATGGCCGCCCATGCCGTCGGCCACCACGGCCAGCAGGACATCGTGACGCTCCTCAAGGTTGCCCCAGGTACATTGCTGCACGAGCAGGCTGTCCTCGTTGCGCGCGCGCACCCGCCCGCGCGTGGTGGCGCTGCCGACGATCAGCCGGCACGACGCCTCCCCCTCCGGTTCCGGGATGAATTCCGTCGTCGGCTGCGGTCCCGCGCCTTCCTCCAGTTCATCCAGGAGTTGCTTGGCCATCGTTTCCTCGTCCGGGGGGAGATTGTCCGCGTCGAATTCGAGGGTGAGAAACTCCTGCTGCTCCGCCTCGGAGGCACGGACATCTTCGAGCCAGTCCGGCCGAGCGGGCGCGGTGGATTTCCGTTTCTCGTCGGCGCGAACGTCGTCGAGCCAGTCCGGTTTGTTTTGCGGGGGCGCGGCCGGCGTCAGAAAGTCGAGGGCGAATCGCGCCTCGACTGCTTGCGTCCGGTCGCGGCCATCCGGCCAGATGAGGTCGGTGGGAGTTAGTTGCCCACTGCTCGCCAGTTGCCGCAGTTGCGCCGCCGTCACCGGACCCAGCGTCTTGCCCGCGTGCGTATAGTACCAGCGATCGGTCATGTTCATTCCCTCGCGGCCAGCCTTGCCCCTCCGCTCACGATTTTTTCTTGAGGGGGCGAACGGTGAAAGACAGCACGTCGATATCCGAATCAAGGGACTGGAGGTAGATCGGATATTTCCCCGCCAAGTTGTTCTTGCGTTCCTCGGAGAACACCTCGCGTCCGTTGATGGCGACACTCATGCCCTCCTCGGTGATGCGCCAACTCAGAAGATACCAGGTGTTCGGGCGCAGCTTCTGGCCGGGCCGCGTGAGCTTGCTGCCATCGGGACGGCCCAGCTCCAACTTCTCCGGCTCGATTTCGTTATTGAAGATCACGTAAGCCCCCTTGCCGCCGTAAAGGCGGATGTTGTTCCTCTCCGTGCGGGCCAGCAGTGTGACCTCGATCGGGCCGGAATAGGACTCGCGGGTGACGATTTCCTTTTTGCCCTTACTCAAGAGCAAGCTCCCGGACGTTGGAGTCGCCTGCGAAATGTTCAGGTGCCCCCACGCCGCGGCCTTATTATGCACACGAATGCCTGTCTCCAGCCGTTTGCGGGTCTCCTCCGCCGCGTCGGGCAGCACGAGTCCATACCAGTAACAGGCCCGCTCCTGGACGAACATTTTCGCTGGTCCCTGCTGTTGTTTGGCGAAGTTCCACCAACCACTGCCGATCGCCTCCCGCTCATTGGCCGGCTTCGGCGCGGCAAGGTCTCTCTTGGCGAGATCCTTCAGTTTGGGCTTATCGCCCAGGACCAGCCGTGGCAGGCCGCGCTCCCAGTCGCCCTTCTCGAAGCAAAGAAAGCTCCCCACCAGGCGGTTCGCCTCGGCATCTCTCGGCTCTTCGTCGAGCTTGGCGAGGGCAGGCTTGAGATCGGTGTACTTCTTTTGCAATCGCTTTACATCGTTGGCGAGAGATTGAATTTTCCTGGGGGAAATGCCGCCCTTAGCGGCCGCGACTTCGGCCGGCTTGACGAGGTGTTCCGCGGTATCGTACTCGTCGGCCTGGATGGACTCGATGAGCAGGGAGAGGGCCGTTTCATAGAGGGCTTTGTTGGCGCTGACGGTACGTGCCACCTTGGCGGCGCTCTGGACGGCATCCACCTTCATCGGCCATTCTTCAACCGTGAACGTCTTGGTCATCTCGTCGATGATGCGAAAACAGGAGGGGAAATCGGCGGCCTGGGCCGCCAGGTCGCGGGCTTCGCGGAGAGAAACAAAACGACGCCCCGGCTCCTCCCGATTGTCTCGACCGCGCTCGAACAACTTGCGGGACAGGTCGTCTAGCTGATTGTTCTTGTAGTCGTCCTTATAGAAGTCGCGGATGTCTTCGGTGGCTTTTGTCTGGGCGGCCTCATCCGGGACGGGCAGCCGGGCCGCGACCGGGGGCGAAGCCGGGTCCGGCTCAACCGGCGACGGCGGCTTGACGACGACCGTTTCCGCTGGACCAAGCCATTTGTCGATGCGGACCATTCCACCCTGGCCCCGCTTGAGCTGGAACTGATCGAAGGTCGGCGCGACGGGCCGAGCCGTGGTTGAGCCGGCGAGGATGCCGATTTTGACTTTCGCGGGCAGTTCGATGTCCAGCGGCTTCATGCTGCGCCAGCTCTGGCCATCCTCGCTATGAGAGGCCAGGATTTGCTTGCCGCGGCGCTGCAGGCGCAAGTACGTTGCCGCCTCCCTCAGAGGGGGGAAGCCGTGATTTGTCTCTCTCCGCTTGCCCTCTTCTCGTGCTTCCCAGTTGACATACGTCCGAGGACTCGGCTCCCCATTCAATACCGCGCGCTCCAGGCGGAAGAAGGTGTTTTCATCGACCCAGAGAAGCAAGCCCGCTCCGATGAAGTTAACATTCTCTCCATTCACCGAGGCCGGCGCAGGCGTGAGCTCGCCGCTAACGCGCACCTGAGCGGTGAAGTCGCCCTCGACCTTCGACACGAGGCGCGGCGAGTTCATGATCCTGCCATCGAGGGTAAGGCCGTGAGGCTTGGCCGGGACGGTGATGGTCAGTTTGCCAGCGGATTCCTCGAACTTGCAATCGCCGTCGGGGTTGATCGGCGGCCCCCAGCCAGCGGTCTGCTTCGGAGTGGGCGTCGGCGGGTTGGGTGATACGACCGGGACAACGGGCGGCGGTTTCTTCTCGCCCTTGCCGGGGATGCGAGGGTTGTCCTTGGGCGGCGGTTTTTGTCCGTCTTCATCCGCCGGCGGCTTGGGCGGTTGCTTGACGGGCACAATTTCCGGCTTGTTCTGCGCGACGGGCGTTCCTTCATTCTCGGAGGAACCCTTGCGCAGCGCCAGGGCGGCGCCCAGGCCGACGCTCACCAGCAGCACGGCCGCCGCGCCGCCAAGGGCGCCCCAGGCCCACAACGGCATTTTGCCGGCGGCCCGTCGCTTCTTGACGACCAATGCGCCCGGCTCGGTGTCGCTGAAGTCCCAGTCCGGACCTTGCGCGCCGGCCACCTGCTGAGAGATAGCCGCCGAGGCGGTCTGCGTCATCGTCACTTTGCCGGCCGGTTTCTCTTCGACAATCAGATCCGTCAGCAGCGGCACGGCGGCGAGAGCCCCCTGACAGGCGCGATGCAGCTCCTTCACCAGCGTCTGAACCTGCGGATCGCGGATCGCCAGCAGTTCCTGAAACAGCGGCGACTGCGCCGGCGCCTGCAAGTCCGCTTGCCGAAACAGCAGATTGTCGCCGTTGTCGTAGCGCTCCCACAGCGAGCGGCCGCCGATCGCCAGGCAACGCAGCGCCGCCGCGATGCTCAACAGCGAAAAGCGGTCCACTTCCTGGTCGTAGGCTCCCGTACGCAGACGCTCGGGATGCTGGTAGGCTGGATGGCCGACCTCGCCGGACTTGGTGCCGGCCAGCGACGGCACGCACATGCCGTCGTAGTCGATCAGCTTGACGGCCAGCGAGTTGGCGCTGCTGCCGGGCACGAACATGACGTTGCCGTGCTGCAAATCGCAGTGGGCGATGTAGGACTCGCGCAGACGGCGGGCCATGCGCAGCCAGATTTGCCCCAGCGCCTGCAAGATCGGTTTCTTGTCGAGGTTGTCGCGGACAAACTCGTTGAGGACGAATCCCTCGACCCAGTGCATTTTCAGGATGGGATACCATTGACCGCGAACGCGAATGCCCTGCTCCAGATACTTGAAATCGACCATGAACGGCAGATTGGCCAGGCGCAGATACTTGCTGATCTCGCTGTAGCGTTCGCGCAATCCATGCACCTGGCGCGTGAAGCACTTGACGGCCCAGCGTGAGCCGGATGGGCAGCGCACTTCATAGACATCGGCGAAGTTGCCGGAGCGCGGCAGTGGAATGCCCAGCGGGTTGGTGACGGTCTCGCCGGTCTTCAGTTCGGCGTCGCTGAAGCTGTTGCGCGGATCCTGAATGGCTTCGTTGTAATCCTGCGACAGAGGCCAACTCATGAGGCAACTCCCTGGGCTAAAGGTCGATTATCACCAAGGTCGCATCATCGTTGCGCAAACCCTGCTGTTCGCGGTGCTCCTCGACCCAGCCGGCGAAGGCTTCTTGAGGAGCGGATTCGGCCAACAGCCGGTCGATGTCCTCCGCCGGCCGATGGTCCTGTTCGCTCCGGCGCAGCGTCCATTCGGCCAGGGCGTCGGTCATCAGCAAGAAACGGTCGCCCGGCCGACATTCGCCGCCGGCGCGGCGGACGGCCTGCGACGGCGTATCGGCCGCCCGGCCGCGCGAGCCGAGCAGGTCCGGCTGATTGCCGAAATCCGACGAGCGCTTCAAGGGAAACGATTTCCGGAGTTTGCCGCGACGCAGACGGAACAAGCAGCTATCGCCGACCGCCAGCGCGCGCCAGGCGAAAAAGGTGTCAGGAACCGATTTTTCCGAAACGGTTCCTGACACCTTTTTTCGCACCTTGGCGAAGGCGATGCCGAGCAACGTGGCGTAAGCACCCTGCTCGCGTTTCTCCTCAGCGTACCACGGCAGCGGCCGGCCATCGACATCGTCCGCCCACTGCCGCCGCGCCGGCGCCAGCCAATCCAACCGGCGCCACGGCCGGCGCTCGGCGGCGACGAAGCCCTCGACGAGCAGTTTCGCCCACGTCGCCGTGAACGAGCTTTCCGAAGCGCCGTCGGCCACGGCGAAGCGGGCCTTGATCGGATCGCCGGCGCAGGCGTCCTCGTACTCGTCCGGGGAGTTGCCGCGCTTGTGCGTGTGGAACGCCTGCCAGCGCAGAGAAGGGACGTTCGAGGGCATGGTTAGCGCACCGTCTGGGCGACGCGGGTGCCGATGTCCAGAAAGCGGACCACCGACACCAGGTCGGCGTTGAAGACGAAGCCGCGCGCCCCCGATTGCACCGGGAACTTGTCGGCGCGGGCGGCCTCGAACAGACGCGGCGGCAGCGGGCTGGACATGCGATACAGCAGCTTGGCGAAGTTGTCCGGCAGATGGTCCTCGATCGCCGGAAACTCGATCGCCAGCGCCTGCGTCGCCGAGACGTGCGCGTTGAAGATCAGCACGTTGCCGTCCTGGCTGACCAACTGCTGCACCGACTTGGCCGGCGGTCGCGGATCGCCGTCGGTGGCCATGCCGTCGGTGATATTGACGACCAGCGGCGGATAGCAGGCGGGGAAGCGGCCGAGGAAAACATCGAGATATTGCTTGGCCAGTTTCAGCGCTTCGCACATGGGCGTTTTGCCGGTGGCCTTCGGCTCGAACCATAGGGGGAACTTGAATTTCTGTTCGAGGATGCCGCCGGCGCCGTCATCGACCTTGCGCGTGCGCTGCTCGACGCGCAGGGGATTGTTGGCGATGGCGCTGATGGGCACCAACGTTTGCCCGGCGAGATTGCCGCCCAGCGCCGAGACGACCCGTCCGCCGTAGCCGATGACGCCGACGTAGAAGTAATCGCGGATGCCGTCGGACTTGGCGCATTTGAGGATGAGGTTTTGCAGCAGGCGATTGATGGCGTCGGCGACGCCCTCAGCTTTCTTCTTGTCAGGCTGCCCACCGAACGGCTCCAGCATGGAGCTGGACTGATCGACGAGGAAGACGAAACAAGTGGGATTGGTGCGGGTGATTTCGGCGGCGTATGGCATGCGCGACTCGCTTCATCTGGGCGAACGGTCGGGAGGGGTCTTTGACCGCGTTGAGGTATGGGAGCATTCTAACGAGTCGGAGAGCGGAAACGCAACCCTCCCGCGGCGCGACGGGATGTCTCGGCCTCTCGGGGTTCGAGGACGTCGCGGGACAAGCGGGGAGCACGAATACCGCCCCGGTTGCGGGTGAGCCGGCTCAACGCGATTTCTGTTCGCACAGCACCCGCAAACCGCAAATGTTGAGCCGATATTTCGACCCGTCGCGCGCCTTGCGGTAGGCGGAACGGGCCGCCCCGTCGCGCCAACTGCCGCCGCGCAAGGGCCGATTGGCGTCGCCTTGTGGTCCGTGCGGATCGTCCACCGCTTCCGGCGTGTACTTGCGCGGGCCGTCCAGACACCACTCCCAGACGTTGCCGTGCATGTCGTACAGACCCCAGGCGTTCGGTTTGTACGAGCCGACCTTGACCGTCTTGCGGAGGGAAGGCGCCTTGGCCACGGCGGCGTTGCCGAAGGGAGCCATGCCGTTACAATTCGCCTCCTTGGAAGATAGGGAATCTCCGTAGTGGAACGCCGTCGTGGTGCCGGCGCGGCAAGCGTATTCCCACTCGGCCTCAGTGGGCAAACGGTAGCTCCGCCCCGCCTTCTTCTCTTCGGGCAGTTCCGAGAGCTTCCGGCAGAACATCATGCCGTCCTGCCACGTCACCGTATCGACGGGATGGTCCTTGCTCTCCTTGAATGCGGAGGGGTTCGCGCCCATTACCTTCTCGTACTCGCCCTGCGTGACCTCGAACACGCCCAGATAAAAGCCGTTAGTGAGTCGGACTTCGTGTTGGGGAACCTCCTCTTTCCACGAATCTCCCAGATCGTAGCCGCGGTTGGGCAGTTTTTGGTACCGCTCGACCTCGCGGTCGCTGCTTCCCATCCGGAACTTGCCCGGCGGGATGTACGTCAGCTTCATGCCGACGGAGTTTTGTATTTTCTGTCCCAGCCGCGGCTGCATCCCCGGCTTGGGGGGAGCGGGCGCGGGCGGTTTATGTACCAGTGGGGCGGACGGTTCTTCCACCAGCCGATCGCCCCGTTTGATCGGCGGCGGAGCGCTCGGCTCCGGCATCTCCTCGTGCGAAGAGGACGCCGAGCCGTACACGTCCCAGACTCGGACCGTGCCGTCGGGGCTGCCGACCACGGCACGCCGGCCATCGGCGGTGAACGCCAAAGCGCGCGGCGAAATCGCTTGTTTGACGAAGGGGACGCGGCGAAATTTCGCGCCGTGGGCGTACCACAGGAAGGCCGTCGCCGACTTGGCGTCGCCGCTCGCCGTGGCAAGGTAACGACCATCCGGGGTAAAGGCCGTGGTATGCACCGGGCCGTTGTGTTCCCGAAACGGACCCAGGGGCTTCTTCTGTCCGGCCGCCAGGATGAGGATGGAACCATCGCGCAAGCCGGCGACCACCCGGTCGCCGTTCGGCGACAGGGCCACTGAGGACGGCGGCGGCGAACCGGGTTGAGGCGCGAGGAAAAACAACGATCGCCCCTCCGGCACGTCCCAGACATGGATCTTGCCGTCCAGCGAAGACGTCAAGGCGCGCCGGCCGTTCGCCGAAAAACGGACAAAGTCGATCGCTTTTTCATGCTCCGTCCACTTGTCGATTTCCGTCTCCTTGGCGACGTCCCAGCGCCGGATGGTCTTGTCGTCGCCGCCGGAAAGGGCGTGCGTCCCATCGGGAGAAAGATCGACGTGATTGACGGCTTCCGTGTGTCCCTTGAAGGCGCGCCGCGCGGTTTTCTTCTCGATGGCGATGAGATACAAGACTTTTCCTTTGCCGCCGGCCAAAACGTGCTTGCCGTCGGGCGTCAGCGCCGCGCAGCGGAGGAGATCGCCGTCCGGCGACCGCAGTCCGCCCAGCCATTTGCCGTCGTCGAGATCCCACAGGTGAAGATCGCCTTCCTCGCCGAGCGAAACGGCCCGCCTGCTCTTGCCCGCGACGGACACCGCGCGAACGGCGCTCAAATGGCGGAGCCGGCAGGTAAACAATTCGCGCGGATTGGGTTTCTCGGCCGCCAGCCGCAGTGGATTCTCGATCGGCTGGGGCTGAGGATTGACCGGCACGTCGGCCTTGGGAGTCTCGGGAATGGGCTTGTCCGTCTTGGCGCCGTCGCGTTTCGGCGCCGGTTCAATCCTCGGCGGCGACGGGTCGTTGCGAGCGATTTCTTCAGGCGGTTCGTCGGCGCGAGGGGAGGGCGGCGACGGCGGCGAACTTCCCGAGAAGAACAAGATCAGGGAACCGATCGTCAGGGCGAGCGAAGCGCTCGCGGCGACAAGGCCGGCGGCGAGCCAGCTTTTGGGACGCCGCATCCGCGGCGGCCGGATGATCGGCTGGCGCTGCGTACGGTGGCTCGTCGCGTTCGGCGCGACGCGGAGGACTTGTGTCGCGGCCGCGCCGGCTTTCGTGGCCGGGTTCGCGGCCGACGGCGACGGTTCCAGCACCTCCTCCAGCAGTGGAACGCGCCTCAGATCGCCGCGCAGCGCTTCCAGGGTATGCTCCACGACCCGCCGCGATCGCGCCTCCCCCAGCTTGAGCAGGTCGTAGAAAAGCGGCGACTTCACCGGCGATTGCAGATCGGATTCGCGGAAGAGCAGATTGTCGCCGCTGTCGTACTTGTCCCACAAAGCGCGTCCGCCGACTTGCAGACCGCACAACGCCGCGGCGACGAGCAGGAACGGAAAGCGGTCCACATCCGACCCGTAGACGCGCTCGCGCAGGCGCTGCGGATGCTGGTAGCAGGGATGCCCCACTTCGCCGGACGTGCGGCCGGCCAGGGCGGGAACGAACATGCCGTCGTAGTCGATGAGCTTGGCGGCCAGCAAGTTGGCCGAACTGCTGGGCACCAGCAACAGGTTGCCGTGCTGCAAATCGCCGTGGGCGATGCCGGCCGACCGCAAACGCCCCGCCATGCGCAACCAGATCTGCAACAGCGCCTCCAACTTGTCGGGTTTGTCGGCGTACTGGCGGACGAACTCGTTGAGCGTCAGTCCTTCAATCCACTGCATTTTGAGGACGGGATACCAGCGGCCGCGGACGCGGATGCCCTGTTCGAGAAAGGTGAAATCGACGGTGAACGGCAGCTGCGCGTGCCGCAAATGACGGCTGACCTGCTGGTAGCGTTCGCGCAAACCGGCCACCTCGCGCGTGAAGCATTTGACGGCCCAACGGCTGCCATTGGGACATTGCAGCTCGTAAACGTCGGCGAAGTTGCCCGAGCGCGGCAGCGGGATGCCGAGCGGATTGACGGCGACGTGCCCGGTTCTCAGCTCGGCGTCGCGGAAACTGGATTGCGGACTTTGCACCGCTTCGTTGTAATCCTGCGAAAGGGGCCAACTCATGGCGTCGCTCCGCGCGGGGAGAGCCGGACGGTTCCGCGACCCCGATCTCCAGTCCGAAGTTGTTATTCTACCCCCGCCTGAAGCGGCCGCAACGAGTTTCTCGCGGAGCGCGGCCGCTTGAGCCTTGGTTGGTTGATGGATCGAGCCGAGCGAGACGCGCCCTCCCACGGTAGCGCGAATCGGACGGCGAAGAACAGATCAGTTGCTCCGCTTGGGTGGGCGTTGCTGCGCTTTCCCGTCACTACCCTTGTCTTTGGCCGCCAGATCTTCGTAGCCCCACAAGAAGCGCTTGCCGAGCGCGGCCGCATAGCGCATGAGGGTGGCGACGGTGGGGTTGTCTTGCTTGCCGTTTTCGAGGCGGCTGACGACGGCCCGGTCCAGGCCCGAACGCTCAGCCACGTCGCCGATGCTCAAGCCGCTCCGCGCGCGCTCTTGCTTCAGCGCTTGCAGCGCCCGTTGGACATCGAAGTACATTCCCATCGTCATCACGGCATCCGGATCGCACTCGCCGACGCGGACCAGATCCGCCAGCGATGGTTTTTCCTTTTGAAGTTTTTCGCGGAGGGTCTGCTCGCGGGCGCGCTCGTCGGGCGTCTTTCGGTTGGCGCGGAAGATACGTCGCGTCTTCATCTCTTCCTCCGTTTCTTCTTGGGGGCGGGTGGGGGGCACGTCGTAAGCCGTAACCGGCCGCAGCGTCAAAGGATCGTCGTCCACCAGTTCGTAAACCACGGCGAGATGCCGACCGGTCGAAGTCCAGCCGAAAGCGGTCGGTAAACCCGATGAACGGCTCACGGCACGGCTGCTTTGCGGATCGAGCAACACCTCCGCGGCTTCTTCAATCGTGACGTCGTGCTCGCGGAGGTGCTGGACGTTGCCTTCTGCGTCCTCTTCCAAATCCCAGATAATCGTCGCGTCCATGCCTGGTTCTCCCGTGCAACCGTCGCGTGTATCGTAGCAAGAGGTGACTTAAAAATCAACGAAGCGAGCGTCGAGTGTTTGACAAGCCGTCCCAGCGACCGCGCGTCTGCCAAAGCCCCGATAGCGTGAGGCGACACATTCTCGGCGTACGCCGGACGGCGGCCGAGGTCACGACGCGAAGCTGGAACACTCGGAGAAAAGGTTTGACATCGACAGAGAACTGATTTATCAATGATCGTCTAGCCAAGCCTTCCCCCACGGCTCCCCCACAGAGCCTACATTTTGCAAGAATCACCGGGCGATGTCCGGTTTGGGACGCCAAACGAACGATTGGGTGGATACCTGCCTCCCCCCTTCTCCTTGCGCGACGCAACGAAGGAGCCCGCCATGCTTTCTGTCTTCGACCGCGGTCCCGCTTGTTCCCGCCGCGAATTTCTCCGTATCGGCACGCTCGGTCTCGGCGGCCTGTCCCTGCCCCAACTTCTCGGCGCCCGCGCCCTGGCCGACGGGAACAAGTCCATCACCACCGGCAAGTCGGTCATCTTCCTGTTTCTGTTCGGCGGGCCGTCGCAGTTTGAAACCTTCGACCCAAAAATGAGCGCGCCGGACGGCGTTCGCAGCGTCACGGGCGAGATTGCCACGTCGCTTCCGGGCGTGACGTTCGGCTCGTCGTTTCCCCAACTCGCGAAACGTGCCAACCAATTGGCCGTGGTGCGCTCATATGTCCCTGGTAGAGACATCAGCAACCACGTCATCTGTCCGATCGTGCATAAAAAGGAGACGCTCGGCGCCACTCTGGGCGCCGTGTATTCGCACCTGGCGGGCATGATCAACCCCGCCAACAGCATGCCCACCAACGCTGCCCTCTTCCCGCAGTCCGTGGACGCCAGCTGCCATCCGACACGCATGGATTTCGGCAACTTCCTGACCACGGGCCCGCTCAGTTCAGCGTTCGCGCCGTTTGTTCCTGGCAGCGGCAGCACTCTGCAGCAGAACATGCGGCTCAACATGGACCGCGACCGCCTGGATGACCGCCGCCAACTCCTCGGCCGGATCGACGGCATCAAGCGGCAGATCGACGCCTCGGGGACCATGGACGCCATGGATCGCATCCAGTCCCAGGCGTTCGACATCGTCCTCCGCGGCGCGGCCGACGCCTTCGACCTTTCGCGGGAGCCTGCCAAGACCATCGCCCGCTACGATACGGCGGCGCTGGTCCGGCCGGAGTCCATAAGCAAGAAGTGGGCGGAGAGCTACAAGTATTACATTGACCACGGCAAGAGCCTGGGCAAGCTGTTTTTGCTGGCCCGGCGGCTGTGCGAGCGCGGCTGCGGCTTCGTGATGGTGAACACCGGCTTTGTCTGGGACATGCACGGCGTCGCCGGGGTCCACGCCGGCATGGAGGAAGGTATGCGTTACGTGGCTCCGCCGCTCGACCATGCCGTGTCCGCGTTCCTGGACGACGTGGAAGCCCGCGGTCTGAGCGACAAGATCTTGCTGGTGATGTGCGGGGAAATGGGCCGCACTCCGAAGATCAGCGAACTGGGCGGCCGCAATCACTGGGGAAACCTGGGACCGCTCGTCCTGGCCGGCGGCGGCTTGCCGATGGGCCAGGTCATCGGCCGCTCCACCGCCAACGGCGGCGAGCCTGCCGACAACCCGATCCCCATGCGCCAGCTCATCGGCACGATCATGCACACGCTGTTTGACGTCGGCGAGCTTCGCCTCCGCCCCGACGCCACCGGCGCGGTGACCAAGCTCATCACCGAAAGCGAGCCGATCAAGCCGCTGATTGGCTGAGGGAAGCGCGAGTCGATCGCGCTCCTGCGGGAGGCGACGGGGCTTGCCGCCGCCCGCGTCTCCGGCAAGCCGGACGATGCCATGCTGCCGCCGTTGTTGGTCCGCGATGTGCAGTGTGAGTTCGGTGAGCCGGATTCGTTGCACGGCACTGCATCCAGCTCCTTGCGCCCCCACCCATTTTTTCTTCACCGCTAGATAAAATTAAAACGGTTCCTGACACGAATGCCATTCGCTTAAGCCGCAACTTCTTGTGGCGGAGCGGTGTTATGAAGCAGCAGCTGCCGTAACACGGCCCGCGGCTTGGTCATCAGATCGTATTGTTTCGCCCGGCGTTTCTTCACACGCGGTTCCACACGCCCA
>DATBGU010000435.1:0-5333 GCA_036557825.1 Gemmataceae bacterium | reverse complement strand
CGTGGCAAAAAAGTGGCAATGCCACGCCTGGAAAAGCAAAAAGGACTCAGGGCGATTTGCCCTAAGTCCTTTCGCTGTAAGGTGCCGGAGACAGGACTTGAACCTGCACGACCTTTACGGTCACCAGGCCCTCAACCTGGCGCGTCTGCCAATTCCGCCACTCCGGCATCGTCCATCTCCCCATACCATAGGAGAGGAACCTACCGGAAATCAAGTCCCCGGCCACGCGGCGAGGTATTTTTCCCGATCCAGCGGGGGTACCACGGAACACGCCCCGACGGCGGCGTTTGGATCACGGCGTCTTGAGTTCGATGCGGGCGCTGCTCTTCTCGCTCATCTCCATCAAGTTCTTGACCTTGTCGCGATACTGCTCCGGCACCTTGTCCACGCTCTCGTACTTGTTCGATTCGCGGCCGTCCTGAACGTGGATGGTGCTCACCTTGGCCTTGCCGTCGGCCGCCTTGCCCGTCAGCGTGATGACCAGACTGCCCTCTTGATGGCGCAGCGTGAAGCGGTCCTGATTACGGAACAAGGTCGTCATCACCCCCACGGCGCCTCCACCCGGCGGTGGAACGAAGACCCCATTGCCGCCCGCACCGCCGGGAGCACCGGGAAGGCCCGGAAAGCCGGCTCCGGGAGCACCCGGTAAGCCCGGCAAGCCGCCGGGAACACCCGGAAAGGCCGGCGCCTTGGCCTCGGGCAATTTCAAGCCCTTGATCGTCTCCTTCTTGCCTTTGCGCAGCACCACCGCCTCCACCGCCGCGTCCGGCTTGATGTCCGCCATCAGTCGGGTGAGTCCCTCGACCCGGCTGGGCACCGGCTTGCCGTTCAATTCCAGCAGAATATCGTGCGCCTTCAGGCCCGCCTTGTCTGCCGCCGAGTCGGACGACACCTCGCGCAGCACCAGGCCCTGATCCTTGGGCAGATCCATCTGCTCGATCAGCGTCGCGCTGGGCGTCTCGACGCGGGCACCCAAGCGCGCGTCCGCACGGCGGTCGCCGAAGCCCGGCATCCCCGGCATGTTCGGCAAGCCACCCGGTGGGAGTTGCTGTCGCACGCGCTGCATCATCTGCTGCATCATTTTCCGCTGCTCGGCGGGCATATTGGCCAAGTTGCGCTTCATCTGTTCGCGCATCCGCTCGATCATTTTGGGGTCCGTTCCCGGCGGCAGGTTCTTGATCATTTGCTCGACGTAATCGGCAACCTTGTCCCCGTCGTCCTTCTTCGGCTCCCCGTCCGCCGGAACGTCTTTCTTCGGCTCTTGCTTCTTCGGCTCTTCCTTCTTGGTTTCGTCTTTCTTGGACGTGTCCTTTTTGATCGGCACGGGCGCGGCCTGGACGGCCAGTCCCACGCCGGCGACGAGCACGGCCAGGATCAGCAGTCCGCCAGCCGTCAGCACGGACCAGCGGCGCGAGCAAGGCGGCTGCACGGGTGCGGGAAATCGCAACAGCATGGTTATCCTCCTAAAGAGATCGGATGTGGACCCGGAAACGCCGGACGTGCCGGCGGGCGGCGACGGGGCGGCCGTCCAACTCAGCAGGAACTGAGCATAGTCCTCCGGCCGGCCGAGACCGGCGGCGGCCGCGTCGGCGATGTACTCCTGGCACAGACGGACCTGCCGGCGCAGCCGCCAGAACCAAGGCAACGGGAAATACAGCAACTGTCCCACGCCGAACAGCAAGCCCGCCCAGGCGTCGCGCCGGCGCAGGTGCGTCCACTCGTGCGCGAAGATCCAGCGCAGCACGCGCGGCGACGCCGTCGCGCCCAGCGCGGACGGCAAGACGATCGTTGGCCGCAACAGGCCGCAACTGAATGGCACGCGCGCCTGCTTCGAGAGCAGCAGGCGCGGCCGCTGACAGCCGGATGTCATGGCGTCGAACAGTCGAACCAGCGCGACCGGGGCCGGTTCGGCTCGACGCAGCAGCCGCCACAGGACGACGTAACCCAGCAACCAGCGAGCCAGCAGCAACGTCCCGCCGGCAAGGTAAGCCGTCAGCGCGGCGGCGACGAGCCAACGCGAAACCGTCTCACCCAGCGGCGTCGTTGGGGTCGGAGTGGGCTTGTCGCGCTCCTCCGCTTGCGGGTGTCGCGGCGCCGGAGGCACTTCCGCGACCGCATTGTCCTCCGGGAGTGGGTCGAGGAACAAGGGGAGATCCGCGGCCGGAGGCGGCGCCTCCCCGTTGGCCAGATCGAAGGGTTGGGGAGTGTCCGCGTGGCCCGCCGGGGTCGGTTCCGGCGCGGTTGGTGTCATCGCGGGAGCATCGGGGGCGGGGAGGGGAAGAACCAGCCAGGCCGGCGCGAGGCTCAGCACGGCCAGCAGCAAGGCGGAAGCCATCGCACATTCGCCCAGGCGCTGACGCCGCGCCTGCGCGGCCAGACGCCCCATCGTCAGCCAGGCCAGCAGCAGTAAACCGCCGCCACCCAGCAACGTGCGCGGCAACCAGTCGGCAACCATCGTCGCGCTCATGACATGCTCTCCGATCCGGCGAAGGGGCCGCGTCAGCGTCCCGATTGTTTCCGCCGCGCCTCAGCGATCAGCGCCTGCATCCGCTTCAGTTCTTCCGGCGAGACCCGCTCACTCCGCAGCAGGCTCGACACCAGTTGCGAGGCCGCCCCGTCGAAGACGCGCTCCAGAAAACGCCGAGTGCTTTCGTCGCGCGTGAAGCGGGCGGTGTAGATGAACGTGCGGCCGGACGCCTCGTGCCGCACTAGGCCCTTGCCCTCCATGACGCGCAGCATGGTTTGCACGGTATTGTAAGCCAACCCCGGGTCGTCCGCGAGCAATTGCCGGTACACGTCGCGCACGCTGCCCGATCCCTGTCTCCAGAGAACTTTCAGGATCTCCAGCTCGCGGGGCGTTGGGGTCGGGATGTCGCTCACGGTCCCTGCTCCCTTAGTGGGAAACTTAAAGCCTAAAGCTTTAGGTATACCAACGCGCCAAGGCGAGCCTGTCAAGAACATTTTCCGTCCCTCGCTCTTTCCGCTTCTTTGCCTCTTTCTATATCCGTATATCCGTATGTCCTTATCTGTTGAGCTACCGGTTTTTGCTTGACACCTCTGCCGGCGATCCTACAATCTTCGATTGATTATTAATGGAATCCCACCATGTTTGAGTTGCCGCGATTCATGGGTTCGCCTTTCCCCAACGCGGCTCACTTCGTCTTCACTCCCGTCGAGAACGGCCAGGGCTTTTCCTGACTGCGTTCCGAATCGTGCGGCGTGTCTGCTGTTTATTCGTAAGTCGATGCACAAACCGTTCGCGGGTCAACCCCCGGTTTTTTGGTCGCATTGAACGATCCGTCTTTGCGACCGGGTTCGAGACGCCTTGGCGCGTTCGAGGATGGCCCCGCTTTCCTTCCGGCGCTTACGATTTGAAACTGACCCACTGAGTCGATTCGGAACGCGGCGGCGCCGATCTTTTTCTGGACCGGCATCGCCCAGAAGAGGCTCAAACGGAAGGCAAATCGAAGCCCGCGGTGCCGGCGAAGGCAACGCGGGTCGAGAGGAAAAAGTTACCGCCTCTATCAAGGAGATCCCGCCATGAGTCGATTCACTCTCTCTCGCTCGTCCGTCGCGGCACGGAACCGATGCCGCCCCGCGTTCACGCTGATCGAATTGTTGGTGGTCATCGCCATCATTGCCATCTTGATTGGGTTGCTGTTGCCGGCCGTGCAAAAGGTGCGCGAGGCCGCCAGTCGAATGCAGTGCGGCAATAACCTGAAACAACTTGCCATGGGCGTCCACAACTACCACTCCGCGATGGGACGATTTCCACCCAACAGCATTTACACTTACGATCCAACGCGGCCGAACTGGAGCTGGCTGGCCAACATCCTGCCGCAACTCGAACAGGACAACCTCTATCGTCAGGCCAACATCGGAGGCAGCCCACCCAACAACATCAATCAGAGCCTGCCCCAGATCGCCATGCGCGTCAAAACGTTTTTGTGCCCCAGCGACCCGGATGCCTTTCGAGGTCCGAGGTCTTATCCCTCCAATTTCGACATGAACGATCCCGTCCTTGGCCCACTCACGTATGAAGTAACGTGTTATCGGGGCAACATCGGCTCCAACTGGGGAGGCGGGCCTCCCGGCAGCCCGCTGTGGTGGGGGACCGATCCGCAATGGTGCAACCCCGATCCGAGCAATCCCAATCCGAGCCTCACTTACGACGGTTGCGCCAACGGCAACGGCGTGATCTGGGAAACCAACAATCCGATCAACTTTCAGGGCGTGAGCGACGGCACCAGCAACACGATCATGATTGGGGAAGCCCTGACCGGCAAAGATTATCAGAACGCCTGGTGTCACATGGACAACGCCATCGCTACCTGCGCCTATCCGCCCAACGCCAAAAGCCCCGTCACGGGACTGGATTATCCGCCCGATCAATGGCAGAATCGTTATGCGTTCACCAGCGCCCACACCGGCGGCGCGCAGTTCGCCATGACCGACGGCTCGGTCCAATTCATCTCCAACGCTATTCCACTGCCGTTGTTTCGGGCGCTGGGCACCCGGGCGCTGGGCGAAGTGGCCGAACTACCCTGATGGAGTATGGACAGGATGGAAAGTGTGACCGCTGCGGAAAACAAATGGGTCGGCACGGCCGAAGAGTTGGCGCGCGCCGTGCTGGCCCCTCATGCGGAGGACGTGGATCGCCGGGGACGTTGGCCGAGCGAGAGCGTGACCGCGCTCGGCGAATCGGGCCTGCTGGGACTGACCGTGCCCTCGACCTGCGACGGCGGCGGCGAGGGCGCGCGGACCTTCCTCGCCGTTACGAGCATTCTCGCCGAACAGTGCGCCTCGACGGCGATGATTTATTTGATGCACCTCTGCGCCGTGAAGGCGATCGCGGCGGCTTCGTCGTTCGCTCCGCGCGAGTCGCTGCTGCGAAGCATCGCCGCCGGCCGGCACCTCAGTACCCTCGCCTTCAGTGAGAAAGGTTCGCGCAGCCATTTCTGGGCGCCCGTCAGTCAGGCGGTCGTCGAGGGCGACGTTCATCGCCTGTCGGCGGACAAGTCGTTTGTCACCGGCGCCGGCCACGTCGATAGTTACATTGTTTCCACGCGCGGCGCGGGCGCCGCCGATCCGCTGGCCAGCACGCTCTATTTCGTGCCGGCGGACGCGGCCGGACTCACCGTCGGCGAGGCGTGGAACGGATTGGGCCTGCGCGGCAACGCCAGCGCGCCGCTGCGGCTGGAGAAGGTGGCCGTGCCGGCGTCCCATCGCGTCAGCGGTGAAGGAGCGGGCTTCGCCGCGATGATGAACGCGGTGCTGCCGTGGTTTCAACTCGGCGCCGCCGCCGTCGCTCTGGGCATCGCCCGCGCCGCCAC
>DATBGU010000434.1:0-45255 GCA_036557825.1 Gemmataceae bacterium | reverse complement strand
TGGGCTGAGGGCGAGGAGGAGGGAGTGGGCTTCGTGGGGTAGAATCATAGCGGGCCGTCCTTGGTCGGTGTCATGGAAGCGGGTTCAACTCCCATGTTACCGCCAAGGCGGCCTCTAAAAACTGCATCAGTCGAGCTTAGGGCGCGCTCGAAGAACAAGTTCGACAGCATGGAGTACCGTCGCGCCATGAAGCGAATTTATCTCATCCCCCTGTTGCTGCTGCTCCTTGCCGGATGCAGGCGTCAATCGACAGTTGCATCCACGAACAGGAACTCTGGCACGGTCGAGAAGATGTCTCTGGCGGAGGCCAGGCGCGGCTTCCAGACAAAACTCGTCCGCCGGGAGGCAGCTGGAGAGCCTCTCCCGAAGCCGCCCCCGATTCTTTTCCGCCCGGTCACATTCGATGCCCCATCCGGGCGCCTGGCGGCCTTTCTCAGCCCAGACCCGCACGACGGCAGGAAGCACCCTGCCATCATCTGGATCACCGGCGGGGACTGCAGCACACTCGATGACGGTTTCTGGAAGAAGGGATCGGCGAACGGCGACCAGACTGCCAGTGGATTCCGGGAAGCGGGTATCCCCATGATGTTCCCGACCCTCCGGGGCGGGAATCAGAATCCGGGGTTCAGGGAGGGGTTCTTTGGCGAGGTGGACGACGTGCTGGCCGCAACCGACTATCTCGTGAAGCAGCCGTTTATTGACCCTCAGCGCATTTACTTGGGCGGGATGAGCAATGGCGGTACGCTCGTGCTCCTGGTGGCCGCGTCCTCTGATCGGTTTCGCGCCGTCTTTGCTTTCGGGCCTGCGGACGATGTCGCCGGCTATAGTTCCGAGTACCTCCCGTTCGATACATCTAACCCCCGCGAGTTTGAGCTTCGGTCGCCTATCCGTTGGTTACAGGCGATCCGGGTTCCGGTGTTCGTGTTCGAGGGAACGGTACAAGGCAACCTCGCTTCGTTGCGAGAACTGAAGCAGGCTTCAACAAATCCGAAGATCCGTTTCCATGCTGTTCAGAATGCCAATCATGTCAGTGTCTTGGCACCCACGGTCCGTCTCATCGCAGGGAAGATCCTCAGCGACGATGGCCCCCAGAGCAACATCGTATTCACGGACGAAGAAGTGAATCGCCCCTTTGCAAGATAGACAATGAACCAAACGCTGCACCTGGCAGGGCAGCATTTCGCATGTTGGGATTCAACGTAACTCCAGCAGCCCCGGCAGGCGAGCGATGTAGTTCGGACAATCCTTTATTCCGCCTTGGCCGCGATGGCGATCTTCAGCGGTTCGACCCAGTGCTTGAGATCGGCGTTGTAGTACAGATACGCCCGGCTGGCGGGGCCGCTGTACTCGCCGGGCACGCGGCAAATTAGGTCGATCGGCAGCTCGATCTTCTGATCCGGAGCAAGGTCACGCCAGTACAGCACCAACTCGCGGCCGCGGATCTCGAAGTAACTCAGCAGCGGACGCTCGCCGTCCTTCGGCTCGCGCGTGTAGTCCTTCAGTTGCTTCATGTCCTCCGGGATCGTCAGACCGCCGGGCAGGCCGAGGATGGCGACCGTCATGCCCTGGCCCTTGCCGCTGGCGTTCTCGACACGGACGTTCAGTCGCACGGTTTCGCTCTCACGGGCTTCCGCGCGGTCCAGTTTCGCCGACAGCTTCACCGGGCACTTATCGGCGCTGGCGGGCTGGCGCGTCTGATACGACCAGGTCAGCGTATAGGGGAAGGCGTTCTTGCCGGTGATTTCGACGCGCACCGCGTTCTTGCCCGCCTTCAGCGTCGTCTCGGCGTTCGGCACGGTCAGGGTCAACGGTTCAGTCGCGCCGGCGGCGAACCGCTGGGCGGCGAGTTGCATTTCTCCGACGAACAGGCGCAGTTCGCCCGACTCCGGCGTCTTCTTGTTGGCCTTGGTGTACAGGATCAGCGCCTTCAAAGCGAGGATGGTCGATTGCGTCGAGCCGAAGCCGCCGTAGCCGCCGCGCTGCTGGCCGATCCAGCGGATCGCCTTCTGGACGTTGCCGTTGAACTCGCCAGGATTGGCCTTCAGCCAGCCCAGCACCGCCAGCGCAGTGGTTTCGATTTGCAGATCGCGGCCGCCAGAGCCGGTGATGCTCGTTTGCTCGGCGTCGAGATGGCCGTCCGACTTCTGCAATTCGGCCACCTTCTTCAGCAGGACCACGGCGTCCGCCGTCTTCGCCCGGTTGATGAGGCTGTTGGCAACCAGCGCGAGGAAGTACGGATCTTTCGACGTTTTGCCCTGGACATGCAGCGCGTTCAGTTCCGTCGTGATGGCGTCGTCCTTGCCGCCCTCGGTCAGCGCCCACACGATGTAGGCGTTGGTGACTTGTTCCGGAGCACGGCCAAAGGTATCGAGGGCGCGCGGATTGCGCTTGAAACCGCCCTTGCCGTCGCGCTGATTCAGCAGATATTGCTGCGTCCGCTTGACCATGGCCGCATCGACCTCGCGAACCGTTGCCATGTCGCGGAATTCCATCAGACCGTAAGCCGTCAGCGCCTCGTGGGCGGGGGCGGTCCCGCCGAACCACTCGTAGCCTTCCTTGGCCTGCTTCGCCGGATTCGTACACTCGAACGAGGTCAGTTTCTGATAGCCGCGGTCGAGCAGTTCGCGGGCGCGGCGTTCGACGGCCGGATTCGCCTGATCGCTCTCTTTCAGGTACTTCAGGATGAGCAGGTTGGGATAGTTGCTCGTTGAGGTCTGCTCGAAGCAGCCGCACGGCTCGCGCAGCAGCGATTCCAGGCCCTTTTGCAGGTCGGCCAGCGTGGACGGATAGACCTGAACCTGACATTTGAGAGTGCCCTTGATCCACGTTTCCGGCAGCACCACATTCGTCGTCGCGGATTTCTCCAGCAGATCGCTGTGCGAACCGACGATGGGGAAACCTTCGGGAACGATGCGGAAGGCGGTGCGCACGCTGTCGGCGGGGAAGCCGTCGGTCTTGCCGGCGCAGGCGAGACTCGCCATGCCTTCCTGAATCTGGGGCTGGAAGCGATACAGTCTGCGGACGGACGATTCGGCCGGCACCGAGACATTGCCGCTCGGTGTGTTGCCGAGGGTAGCCAGGTTGGCGTGTTCGGTCACGCCGACGTGAGCGTTACGGGCTTGGCCGGTATTGTTGGTGACGGCGAGGGCGATGTCGATCTTGTCGCCGGCGGTGACTTCGAGCGGCGTGCGCGGCTGCACGGTGAACGGCAGGCGCGAGGAAATCGTCTGTGTGGCCGAACCGAGCCGGCCGTCGAGCGTGTGGGCGAAGGCCGTCACCTCGAAGCCGCCCAGTGAATCGCACAGGTCGAACGAGACATCGGCCTTGCCGCCGTTGAGAATCAGGACGGGGTGCCAGTACAGCGTCTCGGCGAAGTCGTGGCGATGTTCCACGGGGCCGCTGGCGCGTGGGTGTCTGTATTCGCGCACCGGCATGGCTGGCCAGGCAAATCGCTTGCCCGCGCCGCCCTTCGCTTCGCCCACGAAGCGACGATCGAACGCGCCGGGGGGAGGGGGTGCCATCGCCGGCGCGACCACGTTTGGCTTGCCATCGAAGATCCCAGCGGGCTGTTCGGCAGCACGATCGAGTTTCTTGGCACCTGCGCCTCTCTCTGCCGGGGAGGCGAACCCGCCGTTGACTTGCTTCGCCCGGAGAGCGTTGCGAAATTGCTCTTGCTTGGCAGCGTCCTTGCCTAGCGCCGCCTCCGCGGGCATGAAGAAGGCGGCATCCGCTTTTTTATAATCGGCGTGAGGCATTCCGGGTGCGGCCATGCCCCTCATGCCGCCGGCCATGCCCATCATGCCGGCTCCGCCGCCCGGCATCGCGCCCTGAAATCCCATCATGCCGAACCCGGCGCCGAATTTGGCGCCTTGCAAGCCCATCCCGCCGGCCCCGTCTCCCGGTTTCGGCGCCACGGGGGGCACTGCCTTCTTCTCCGCGAGATGTCGTGCCTCCTTCTTGGCTTCCTCCACCTTCCGAATCGTATTCTGGTTCTGGTCCGCCTTTTGAAGGGTTTCCTCTTCCTTGACCTTCTGGAGAGCTTGCGGCTTCGCGGCCGGCATCACTTCGGCGACCTCTCGATTGTCGTGCTGGACCGTTTGGGGCGCGACGCCCCAGGAGAACTTCAGAAGCAGCACGATCGCCGCGGCACAGGCGGCCGTCGCGGCGTAGTACGGCAGAGCGCGGACCAGTTTGCGGAACAGGCCGAGGAGCAGCAAAGCGATCGCCGCCAGTAACAGCAGCGCCCCCAGCACGGGTGAGCCAATGAGCCGCGCCCGATCGATGAAATCATCGTAGCCCGCCAGTTTCACCACGGCGGCTTGATACGCGGCATCGTCGCGGGCTTCACGCTCGGACTGACCAGCCTGCGTCGCCTGCGCCCTCAATTCGTCCTCCCGGCGGCCATACTCCTCCTCGACGCGCTCCAAGTCCCGCGCGGTCAGATCGGTCGTCTGCGGCCGCGATTGGCCGATGGTCACCAGCAGGCGCTCGGCCTCCTCCTGATTGCGAAGGAAGCGATTGGGATCCTGCTCGGCGAAGCGCCGCCAGCCCTGGGTGCCCAGCAGCAGGTCGAGCGCCTCGCTCGCCTGCGGGTGCGAACCCAACAGAAAATCGGCGTACTCCAGATCCTCGGGTCGTCCCACCTCCGTCGTCAGCAGGAAGTGCGTCGGCATGCTGCGCCGCGTCTTGTCGTCGGCCAGCGTCACCACGCTCTTATCGACCACGCGCAGCATCACCACGGCCGGGACCGGCTGCTGATTCTCCGTCGTCGCCTCGACGCCCAGCTTCACCGTTTGCCGCGGCACATACGACTTCTGATCGGGCTTCAGGGCCAGTTGCACGCGCTGGGCCGGCTCGCGATAGATGAGCCGTTCCGCCACCGGCGTCAACGCTCGCCGTGTACCGTCGCCCGGCAGCACCTCGAAAACCGTCACCCGGCACACGCCGCCGTCGCCGCTGGCCGGTTGCAACACCGCATGCGCTTCGTTGCCGGCGAAATGAATCTTGCCCAACTCGGTCGAAGCGAGCAGTCGGCCCCGGCAGTATGCCCCGACCATCAGCGTGCGCTTCGACGAGCTGCGCACGGTAACGGGGATGTCTCCATTCGCCTTCACGACGCCCTGCGGAATGCTCAGCACCACCCTGTCCACTTGCACCTTCGGCAAAGCGTGCGTGTCCGTGACGCCGACAGGCGACTCGACCTTCAGAGAGTAGCTGTGTCCGGCTTTCGGCGTGAACTCGAAGCGGCCCATGCCCTGATTCAGTTCCGGCGTCGTCTCGCTGGACAGCGTTCGCACCTTCACGCCGAGGGGTTTGCCGTCTTCGAGCAGCTGGCCCTGCACGTCGGCGGGTTTGCCGAGCGTGCTGCGGACCTGGAAATACACGCGGTTGAGCAGCCCGTCCACGAGATCGCCGCCCTCGGGATAGAACTCGATGTCGAGCTTCTTCAGCACGATCGGGATGGGGCGCACGATCGTGTCCGGCATGGCCGGGGCGTCGAACCGAACCGCCGCGGTGCCCAGGCCGCGCTGAATGTTCGCGGGCAGCTTGAAGCGCACATTGACAACGCCTTCGTCATCCGTCTGGAAGCGAAACGCCGCGCCGCTCGGCTCGCCACGCGCGCCGAATTGCTGGCCGTCGATGTGGACGCTGACCCAGGCGGGGCAGTTCTTCACCGGCCGACCGTCGAGGAACTTCGCCTTGCAGCGAGCGACGACCTCGTCCCCGGGTCCGTAGGATTTCCGGCTAAAATCCAGCTCCTTGTTCAATTTCGGCTTGTCGTACTTGTTGACGAGGAACTTGCGGCGCTGTTCGGGGAAGCGCTGATTGACTTCGCGGACTGTCAGCGAATACTCGCCGCCGTCCCAGGCGTTCTCGATGGTGAAGGAACCGGCGCCGAGGCCGCGTAGCGGCTTCCGATCCGGGCCGAGCAACGGTTTGCCGGCGTCTTTCCCTTCACCCTGTAGCGCCGTCCTGCCCTGGGCGACCATCTGCTGCTGTCCTCCCGGCAGAGTGAGGACGTACTGCACGTTGAGATCCTGATCGGCCGGCTGCAAGTTGGAGCGATCGAGCGTCAGTGAGCGGAAGTGGACTTTCTCGCCGGGTTGATACATCGGCTTGTCAATCGTCAGGTGCGTGACGTAGACGGGACCGGCGAGCTGCATCTCCTCGCGCAGATCGACCTGGGAGCCGTTGTCGCAGCGGGCGGAGACGACCAGGGTCGGTTGGCTGCCGGGACGGATCGGCAGATCGGGCGGTAGGGTGACGTGGTAAGCGCCCGGCGCGGTCTGGACGGCGACGGGTGTGCCGATCGTCTGGCCGCGGTCCTTGATCTCGACGGAAATCTTCGCCAGGGTCGGCTGGTCGTTGAGGTTTCGCGTGTAAATCTGATAATCGGTCGGCGCGCCGGCGCGGAGCGAAACGGGGCCTTGCACTTTCATCTGGAGTTGAGCGGCGCGCTGCGCCTCGCGGATGGTCTCTTTCCGCTTCTCCTTCTCCGCCGGCAGTTGGGCAAGCTGGGTCTGGACGTTACTTCGTTCCTTGCTTGCGTCGTCGATCCGTTTGGCGCCCAGCGCGACGAGTTCTTCGGTGCGGACATAATCGCGGCCGTACCAGGTGGCGGGCACGGCGGCACCTAGCGCCAGCAGGACGGCGGCAGCGACGGCCCAGCGACGCCAGCGTATCGGTCGTCGCGGCCGTTGAAGGAGGATCACAGTCGGCTGCGCGGGAGGCGGCGTGGCGGTCGTTTCGGCGGGCGGGGGCGTGAAACGCACGTCGGGGAACTCGATCTTGGCGGCCGCCGCCAACAGCTGACGCTGTCCCTTCGCCCGAACCAGTTCGGCCTGGCAGACGGGGCAGTCGTTCAGGTGCGCCTCCAGCGCCTGCCGTTCCTCGTCTTCGAGCAGGTCGTAGAGGTGTTCCAGCATCTGAGAGCGGAATGTTTCGCAGCTGTTCATGATGAACTCCGTCAGCGGTCGCCATCTACTCGTCCGGCCGTCCCAGGGAATAAAAACCGGCTCCAGGGATCACAAAGAGAGAGTCAGGCCAGGATCTTGCGCAGCTTCTGAAGAGCGGAGCGCATCTGCGTCTTGACCGTTCCCACGGGCCGATCGTACAACTCGGCGATCTGCTCGTAGGTCAACTCGCCGTTTTGCCGCAGGAGAAAGACCTCCTTCTCCTCCGGCCGCAGATGCAGAAGGGCCTGCCGCAAAAGATGCAGGCTCTCCTGATCTTCCAGTCCGCTCAGCGGCGAGACGGTTTCCGTCATCGGCATGGCGTCGGCCCCCAACAGCGGTTTGACTCGGCGTCGCCAGGCGCTGCGTTGCAGATCCTTGGCGGCGTTGAGTCCCACGCGAAAAATCCACGCCCGCAGGTTGTGAATGTCGGGCACACCTTCTTGCGTCCGCCAGCAGCGCAGGAACGCCTCTTGCGCCACGTCCTGGGCGTCGTCGGCGTTGCCCAGGATGAAACAGAGCGTGCTGACCAGCTCGTCGCGCAGGTCGGTGAAGGTGCGCAGCAAGATGTCGCCGGTGTTCGACTGCACGGGGGCATCGGTTTTCGGCTGGGCACACGCACGCGTGGCAGGTCTGCTCATACCGTCACCCTTACAGACGAGGACGCGCCGATTTCGGATTGCGGATTTTGCAGCGCGGATTTACTTTCCATCCTCAATCCGAAATCCACGATCCGAAATCGAGGGATTGTCTCAGCGTAGCGGGCGGTCTGCGCGCGGACAAGTCGATTCGCTCGGGTCCGCGTGGCGCAAGGCATCGCCGGAGTGCCTTGACGTTCGAGCCACCTTCCAGTTAGCCGCGGAGCGCGCTCCGCTGCGCGTCGCGGCTAAAGAGATAATGTGGAGGTTCTCCGCATGGATGGATTGCTCGTTGTTCTGGTGCTGGCGTTCATCACGGTAGTCGGCCATCTAATCTGGGTGGGCATCGCCGCGGCGATCCGCTTCCTCTTCCAGGAACCGCCGCGCGAAAAGACTCCGCTGCGCCCGCGCCCGGCCGACCAGCAGTTGCTCGATCTGGAGATTACAACCCGGACCATCCGTGGTTTGTTGGCCGACGGCGAACTCGATCAAGCCACCGCCGACCGTCTGGAGCAATCCCTGGAGGCGCGACGACGTGCGCTGCAACCGAAGCCGGCCGTTCGTGCCCCGGCGGGCGGGACGCCCGCGCTCCGGAGCGCGGGCGTCCCGCCCGCCGAAGCGTCGGTCGCGCAACTGCAAGCATTGCTGGGCAACGGCGCGCACCCCCGTGATTTGCCCGCCCAACAGCGACGGGCGGCGCTGGCCTGCTATCGCCGGCTGAACAACAGCCAACGCGCCGCGCTCAACGCGCCGACGCTGCTGGCGCTGGCGCGTTTGCTTCCCCTGGCTGGCATGACTTCGCAGGCGCTCCCTATCTACCTCCGTTTGCTCGATGATCGTGCGGATGTGCCCGATGCTGCGCGGGTGGCCCTCGAAGCTGCTCGCCTCGCCGTTCACGCGGAGCAAAAGGAGTTGGCCCGGCGTTTCCTCCAGCGGGCGCTCGCCGGTGTCCTGTCGCCCTCCGAAGACGAGGCGGCGCGGCGGCTCCTGCGCCGGCTTGAAGAATCCGTGCAGGCTCCGGCAGCCATCGCGGCGGCCCAACCGCAAGAGATCCTGGAAGCGCTACCCGTTCCTCCCTCCGAAGAGGTCGCCGTCCGCCCCGCGCCGGTCCAGCCGCCGCCGGCCACATTGCCCTCTCCGGCGATCATTTCCCCGCCGCGCCGGCCGCGGCGGTCGCTGACGAATTTGCTGGCGGCGTTCATGGAGGAACGCAACATCCTGTGGGGCGAATTGGCCGGCGGTACGCTTATCGTCGGCTGTTCCATCGCGCTGGTCATCACGCTCTGGCACAGCCTGGAAGACCTGCCGTACTTCCCCTTCCTGCTGTTCGCCGGCATCACGGCCGCACTGTTCGGCGCCGGCGAGTACACGCTGCATCATTGGAAACTCGAATCCACCAGCCGCGGTCTGCTGGTCATCGCTCTGTTGCTTGCGCCGCTCAATTTGCTGGTGCTGGCTGATCCGTCACTCGGTCCCGCGAATACCGCGCTCGAATGGATTTTCAAATCGGCCGCGATCCTTCTCGCGCTGGGAATGGTGCGCCTCGCGGGCCGCGATCTGATCGGAGTCGGCGTGCTGCCTGGACCGATTGACCGGCGCTGGCTGTTCATGCTCGCCATCGTCGGCGCGGCCGGCAGTCAGCTTCTTGTGCCGCGCCTGCTCGACGAGGCGCATCCGGTCCTCTACGTGGCGCTGGGATGTGTGCCGGTCGCTTGTCATCTGCTGGCCTGCGGCGCCGTCGTGGCCGGTCTTGCCCGCGCCCGGTCGCGAAGCGAGGGGCGACGCCTGGAAGTTCGTCAGGCCAATGCTCTGTTCGTGTTTCTGGGACTGGTGTCGTTCGCCCTGTTTGTCGCGTTCGGTTTTCTGTTGTCGCGCAGCGGCGAGATGGCCCTCGCTCTGCCGCGCCTGGCGGTGCCGTTCGCCTGGGTGGGCGTGCCGATCCTGGCCGGCGGTCTGCTGGTGCGCCGCGGTCTGCCGCACGAGGAAGGCGGGACACGAACGACCGGAACAGCCGTCGCCTTCACGGGACTGACCCTCATGTTGTCGGCGGTCGTCCTGGCCTGGCCGCAACCGTGGGCCGTGCTGCTCGTCTGTCTCGGCAACGCGGCGATCCTCAGCGTCCTGGCTTTTCGCTGGCAACTCCCTCACGCGCACGCCGTCGCTCTGCCGTCCGCGGCGCTGGCCGTGCTGATCGTCGTGCAGTTCGCTCTGGGCAACCTCGCTGTGCCGGCGGAGGCATCGGCGGGAGAATGGCTCACCCGACAACTGCTGTCGCCGTCAAGCAGCATCGTTCTGGCGATCCTCATGACATCGTTGGCGATTGGTGCTGAGGGACTGGCTCGCGCCGGCAGGCGTCCGCACGCGCTCAGTTATGTGCTTGGTTCAGGCGTACTCGGCGTGGCCGCGTTGCTGATAACGGCATGGCACGGCGTCGAGTCGCCCTGGCCCGCCGCCTTCGTGCATGGAATGTCGGCGATGTGCGCCCTGGCGATGTACGTTCGCTGGCGACACGCGGCCTTGCCGTACACCGGCCTGGGTTTGCTCGTCGCCGCCAGTCTATGGGGCTTGTGGGCGGTTGCTCCCGATAATCTCGCCGTATGGGGTTTCGTCCTCGCGCTGGAATCAATCGCTCTATCTCTCGTGTCTGTGTGGTCGCATCCCCTGCGCGGCGCTTGTCGTGATGTCGGTGCCGTGACGGCCGTCCTCGCGCTGGGCCTGGCCGTGTTCAGCCCGGGTTTTCCCGCCCAGGGATTGCACACCGGCACGGCGGCCGCCCTCGCTCTGACGGCGTTTGTGCTGGCCGGCGTCTTTCGCCGCTTGGAGTTGGCCTGGGTGGGATCGACATTCGTCTTTGCTGCCCTGGCGCACCTCCTCATGTGGGATCTGGACGCGGGCGCGGTGCCTCGTCCGCTGCTGATGGCACTGCTGACGCACGCAACCCTCGCATTGCTCGGAGCGCTGGTCCTGCGAGCCAGGGGCGCGAGCGACGGGACGGTTCTGCAAACGCCGTTGGCGGACTCGGCCCAGCTCACGTCTCTGCTCGCCGTGCCGCTACTGTTCGTGCCCGGTGTTGCGGCGCTGACGTTGGCCGGTTACACGCTTTGGCTCGCGGTGCTATGGTTGCTCGTGGCTGGAATGCGGCGCTCGCCAGGCTGGTTCACCGCGTTTCAGGCCGCGCTGTGCATGGCCGTTGTCTTCGCGGTCCGTGCTTGGTTGCCCGCGCAAGAGGGATTTGATCCACGCGGCTTGCAGGTATACGGCATCGCGCTCGGTCTGCTCGGATTCGCCTGGATCGCGGCGCGCATGGCCCTGTCGTCCAGCGCGCGCGTGCGGGAATTGTGGGAGGCTCCGTGGCCCTCGCTTGACCGTGTGATCCTCGGCACCCTGGTGATCGGTCAGTTCGCGCTGGCCCTGTGGGGCGTTGCCCCCGGCACGTTTGATGAGTTGACGCCGGCCGGTTACGTCGCTCTCTTGACTTGGCCGTCCACGACGGCCCACGCCCACGGACCCGGAGCATGGATCTTGCTGGGCATACTGGCGGTCGTGCTGTTGGCGGCGCTGCGCGAGAGAGGACGAACCAGCATTGTCCTCGGCCTGCTGGTCTTGGCGGTGACGGTTCCCCTCCTTGCCGCGGGTTCGTTCGCTTCCGATCTCGCGGCGGCGTCGGCCCTCCGCTGGGGCTTGGCCCTGTGTTATTTGACTTGCTCTGCGCTCGTGTGGCTGCGACGCTCCCTGACGCGCGTCGCCGAATCGGCCGGTGTCACGCTCGCTCCCGATTCGTCGGCCGTCCTCTGCACGCACGGACTGCTCGGTATCGTCGCCGTGAGTGTGATGTTTCTGACGACTCAGGTTGCCCTGCTCGGTTTCGCCGGCCTTCGCCCCTCGGGGCCGGCGCCGCAGTCGATCTTCGCGACGATGGGCTGGGTCGTCTCGAACGTGGTTCCGCTGGTGATTCTCACCGTGGGGTTGGTCGGTCACGCCGTGCGCGAGCGCTCGCCAGGTTACGCTTTTGTCGGCGGGCTGGTCGCCAACATCAGCGTGACCGGCGGATACGCCCTCGCCGTGGTGACAAGTGGTCGTCACCTGGACACGGCGGAGATCTTTTGCCTCGGACAGCTCACAAGTCTGACGGCGGCGCTGTGGGCGCTGGGCTGGCAAGCGAGCCGGCGTTGGGTGTACGCCTGGCGTGAGGTGACCGAATCCGACGGATACGTTCCTGCGGAGACGGCTGCACCGCTAATGTTTGTCCAGTTGGCCCTGGCGATGATGTCGCAACTCCTGCTGGTCGGCAGCGGCGTTTACGCGCTGGCCGAACTCGGCGGCACGATGATACCGCAGTCCACAGCGGTCGGTTCGCCGCTGGGTTGGCTGGCCTTGTTGGCGACCCTTGCCACACTAATCGTCTGGTACTTGCAGCGACGCGGTTCGGTACCTTGGGGCATGCTGTATATCGGTGGTTTGGCGATAGTCGCTCTGCTCGCCTGCACCATCGAGCGGACATGGGCCGGCTCGGGCTTTTACATCTTGCTCCTGGCTTGGCCTGTGTATGTGTTGTTCTGGTCGATACTGCCTTTGCTGAACGTCGTGAATCGTTCATCTGCCGGTGGTCGGGCGTGGCTCTCCTTCGCCGTATTCAGGAACACCACGCCGCTGATTTTGTTGCCCTGTATCGCCAACATCCTGTGGGCGCTGAACGCCGCGGTCGTCCGGCAAGACTATCTCTGGGCCGCGGCGGCTGTTTCTTTCGTTGCGACTGCCGCGGCCTTGCTCGCGGTCGGACGACGCAGCCCGGGACTGGCCTTCCTTGCGGGATTGGGCGCAAACCTGGCGACTTCGCTGTGCGTGTGGCGTTTGTATCACCCCGCGCCGCCCTCCTGGGTATCTCTCGGACAGGCCAACGTCCTCGCCAGTTCAAGCGTCGCGTTAGTGTGGCTGGGCGTGCGCCGTTGGCTCGGAGAGCAGCGGCCCCGGATACTGCTAACGATTCAGGCGCTGCTCGGTCTTGTGCTCCACACGATCCTGCTGCTCCTGCCGCTCCTGCGCCTCGACGCCGCTCCGGACACGCCTCTCGGTCCTTTGTTCGCCGCGATTGGATCCCTCGTCGGCTGGACGGCACTGCTGGTATCCTCCATTGCCACGTACTGGTATCTGAGCGCTCACAACCCGCGTGGCCGCCTTCACATCCTGGGCATTACGGGACTATCCGCCGGAGTGCTGGCCGCCTGCACAATCAGTCCATGGGACACGGGTGGCTGGCAGTCCTTTCACGTCCTGCTGTTGATTTGGTGCATCCTTGGCGTGGCGGCCACGCTCGCCGGCGTCGTGGTCCTGTCTTTGCGCTTCGCCGGCGGATGGAGCGATCTCCTCACGCCGCGCGCATGGCGTCGCTGGCTGGAAGGCATCGGCATGGCGATCCTCGTTATCGTCCTGCCCAATTGCTGGCGCGATCCTTTGCGGCCGATCGTCCCCGCCGCGGCCGTCGCCGCCGTCAGCGTCATGGCCGGCTCGCTGGCGTTGTGGACGCGGCGACAGCATTATGTCTGGATTTCCGGCCTGCTCGTCGATCTCATCGGCCTGCTATTCTGGTCGGCGTGGGGTTCGCTCACGGTACACAGTTTCCTGTTGATGAACGCGCTGGGTCTGGCCGTGGCCTCTGGAGTCTGGACCTTCCTGGACCTGACATATCCCCTATCACGTGGAGATGCGGAATCGCCCTCGATCTTGCGGCGCACCCCGCTGCCTTTCGCGCACTTCGCCGCTAACCTGTCCCTGGCTTTTGTCGTGCTGGTCGTGTCGCTGCTGCTGGGAGAGGATCTGGCATCGCCGGGATCTGTTGTCTTCGAGCCGCTTTCCTGGCCGTGCCTGGCGGCGGTTGGCGCGGCGCTGGTCATCGCGCTTTGGGATCGGCGTGCCGCGTTCGCTCGTCCCGGACTCTACGTTTTGGGACTGGCGGCGGTCGGCCTGGCGCTGCACGACCGAACGCGATCGCCGGCGGCGCTTGGCTGGAGCGCCGCTGTGGTTCTGGCGGGATACGCGACGGTCACGAGTGTGATTTATCGCATCTTCAATCGTTCCCCGGATCGCTGGTTATTTCCCGCGCAGGCGTGTGTGGGAACCATCGTAATCACTCTGAGTCTGTGGATGTGTCTCAGTTTCTCGACGCTCGTCGATCGTCTGGCGGGTCCGGCCGCGGTGCTGCTGCTCGTGCCGGCGGTGGTGCTGATGATCCGGCGAGCCGGGAGCGTCCGAGACTGGCTGCGCCCCGCGGCGCTGGCCCTCGGCGCACTCGCCGCCGCGGAAGTCGGCTGGGCGTGCCCCGATCCCGCCGGCGCGGCTCCGTGGCTGCACCGCAACGTGCTGCTGATGGTGGCGCTGGCCGCCATGACGGCGCTCTACGGCGTCGCTCTGCCGCGCTGGCTGGCGCGCGACGCCGAATGGGTGCGCTGCGCCCGCCGCGTTGGACCCCTCCTCGGCGTCCTGGCCTCGTTGACGCTGCTCGCCCTGCTCGTCCAGGAGTTCCGCCTCTACAACGCTGCCACTCGACGTACGCCGATGCTGTGGCCTGAAATTCTGGTGGTGATCTTCGCGCTGGTCACGCTGATGGTCAGCGGCGTCCGCTTCGCCGTGGTGCCCGGCCGCGATCCCTTCGGCCTCTCCGAGCGCGGGCGGACGATTTATGTCTACGCCGTCGAACTGCTTCTGGTGCTGTTCTTCCTACACTTGCGCCTCACGGTGCCGGAACTGTTCCGCGGCTGGCTGAGCCGCTACTGGATGTTCGCCGCCATGATGATCGCCTTCGCTGGCGTCGGACTGAGCGAATTCTTCGAGCGTCGTCGCCTGCGCGTGCTGGCCGAACCGCTGCAGCGAACCGGAGTATTCCTGCCGCTATTGCCGCTGCTCGGCTTCTGGGTGCGGCCACTCGCGCCGACCTTGCCGCGGTTGTTGCAGTCGCTAATGCAGCACAATCCCGGCCTCAATACGTATGCCAAGCTTTGGCTGCTGGTATGCGGTCTCTATGCTTTCGTTTCCCTGACGAGGCGTTCGTTCCTGTTCGCCTTGCTGGCGGCGCTAGCGGCCAACTTCGCGCTGTGGTCGCTGCTGGCGCACCACGGCATCGCTTTCCTTCTGCATCCGCAATGCTGGCTCATCCCCCCGGCCCTGATCGTGCTGGCCGCCGAACATCTCAACCGCGAGCGCCTGCGGCCCGAACTAAGTTCCGGCCTGCGCTACCTGGGCATCAGCCTGATTTACGTGTCCTCGACGGCCGACCTGTTCCTCGCCGGACTGGGCGACGTGGTGCTGTCGATCGTTCTCGCCGTCTTGTCGCTGGCCGGAGTCCTGCTTGGCATCCTTTTCCGTGTGCGTGCCTTTCTGTTCCTCGGCATCGGTTTCCTGTTCCTCGATGTGTTCACGATGATCTGGTACGCGGCGGTCGATCGCTATCAGACGTGGATATGGTGGGTGTCCGGCATCGTGCTGGGGGCCGCCATCCTGACCCTGTTCGCCGTCTTCGAGAAGCGTCGCAACGACGTGCTGCACCTGCTGGAGGAAATCAAAAGCTGGGATTGATCGTCTAACAAAAAGGAGCATCATTCAAAAATCGTGCAAGGGTTCGTCTGCCGCCGGGCATATCTGGGTAGACGGACGTTGGCGTGGAGGCAACTCGTGGCACAAAGCCCCCTGGAACCAGTCATCCGGCACATCCGCTCCGTGGTCGGCGCGACCTCCGAGGAAGGTCCGTCCGATGCCGCCCTGCTGGCGCGGTTCGCTGCGGGGCGCGATGAGTCGGCGTTCGCCGCCTTGGTGGAGCGGCACGGCCCGATGGTGCTGACCGTGTGCCGGCGCGTGCTGCGCGATCGGCACGAGGCCGAAGATGCGTTTCAGGCCGTTTTTCTGGTGCTGGCGCGCAAGGCCGGCTCGTACGGCTGGCACGATTCGATCGCCGGTTGGTTGTACACCGTGGCCGGTCGCATCGCCTGCAAGGCGCGCACCCTCGCGGCTCGTCGCGCTCGACCGATGGAGTTGAGCGAGGAACCGCAGCAGCCGGCGCCGGTCGCGGAAGCGTGGCCGGACGTGAAGCCGGTGCTGGACGAGGAGATGCGCCGTCTGCCGGAGAAATACCGCGTGCCGCTCGTGCTGTGCTATCTGGAAGGCAAAACGAGCGAGGAAGCGGCCCGGCTGCTGGGGCGTCCCGTCGGTACGGTGTGGTCGCAGTTGTCGCGCGGCCGGGAGATGTTGCGCAGCCGTCTGCTGCGGCGCGGCGTGGCCGTGCCCACGGCGGCGCTGGCGACGGTCCTCGCCGACAGCGCGGCGCCGGCGGCGCTGCCTCCCACTTTATCCCTTGCCGCAGTGCGGAACGCTCTCGGTTCCGTGGCCGCGAAAGACCTTGTGCCGGCCGCCGTGCTGGCGAAAGGAGCGTTGCGCGAGATGTTTCTGACGAAGGTGAAATGGATTGTGGCGTTTCTCGTCGTGATGACGGCGGGCGGCCTGGCGGCCGCGGTGCTGTATCCCAAGGAGCGGCCTGCCGCCCCGGACAAAGCCGAGGGCGACAAAGCGAATCGCGGCGAGCGGGTCCGACCGCCCGACCCGGCCGCCAAGGAGCGTTTGAAAACGGTAACCCCCGAACTGCGCGACTTGGTGAAATCCAACAGCGATTTCGCCCTGGACATGTACGCGCGCCTCGCCGCCGAGAGTGAGGGCAAAAACCTCTTCTTCTCGCCCTATTCCCTCTCCAGCGCCTTGACCATGGTCGCCGAGGGAGCGCGGGGAGAGACGGCCGATCAGATGGGCAAGGTGCTGCATTATCCCAAAGCGACGCGCCGCCAGGGAGACGACGCCGCGAAGCTTCCCTTCGAGATGGGTCGAGTTCACACGGGCATGGCCGCGCTGAACGACCACTTCAGCAGCGGCAACCGCGCCGCGCCCAAGGAAGTCCGCGACAAGCTCGCCGCCTTGCGGAAGGAACTCAAGGCCGTCAATCAGAAGGCGCTGGACCTGGCGAAAGGCTTCAATTTCGACGAGCAGCAAGTCGCCGCGACGAAATCTCAGAAGCTCGCCGCCGAGATCAACCAGCTTCAGACCAAGTACGATCAGTACGAGCTGCGCATCGCCAACGCGCTGTGGGGCGAGAAGACTTACGAGTTCAAGAAGTCGTATTTCGAGGCGCTCAACAAGCATTATCAGACCGGCGCGTTTTTCCCGGTCGATTTCCGCCACGATTTCGAGGGTGCCCGCAAGCGCATCAACGGTTGGGTGGAAGACCAGACCCACGACAAGATCAAGGACATGATTCCGGCTGATGTCATGGACGAAATGGCCAAGAAGCTGGTGCGGCTGATCCTGACGAACGCCATTTACTTCAAGGGCGAATGGGCCGAGGTGTTCCGCGAGGCGGACACCAAGGACGAGGATTTCGTCTTGGCCGGCGGATCGAAGGTGCGTGTGCCGATGATGCGACACGGCGACATGAAAGCCGCCCGCTACGCGGCCTTCAAGGGCGACGGCACGTTCTTCGACACTCCTGCACAGGTGCCCGTGGGTGAAGTCGATAAGAAGAAGGTGTATCCCGATGAGCGCGGCTTCCAACTGCTTGAGTTGCCGTACAAGGGCGATGAGGTTTCCATGCTGGTGATCGTCCCGCGCTCCGCCGACGGGCTGGCCGCGCTGGAGAAGAAGCTGACCTCCGCCGATCTGCAAACCTGGGTCGGCAAACTGCAAAAGCGAACGGTCATCGTGAACCTGCCGAAATTCAAGCTGGAGACGAAGTACGCGATGGAGAAAACGCTACAAGACATGGGCATGACGCGGGCGTTCAAGGATCCACGTCTGGCCGACGGCGCCCAGTTCGACGGCATGTCCGAGAGCGAGGATCCCGAACAGAAGCTGTACATTACCAAGGTGCTGCACAAGGCGTTCGTGGAGGTGAACGAGAAGGGCACCGAGGCCGCCGCCGCCACCGCCGTCATCATGGCGCAGCCGACTTCGGCGCCGGTCCTCGTCCCGTTCACGCCGACGTTCCGGGCGGATCGACCGTTCCTGTTCCTGATCCGCGACGTGAAGACGGGCAGCGTGCTGTTCCTGGGACGAATGACGAACCCCAAACAGAACTAAAGAACTAACCACACAGTCACAGAGAACACAGAGAAGAGTATTCGTTCACGGGTCGAGGGTGACAAGCGAATAGAGAGGGCGAGGTGCGGTAGTGGCCTAATTTGCCCGTTTCGACCCTGATGTCGCAAAGAGTTACGACGCATATTATGCCACTACCCGACGTCCAATTAAGAGGCATGGTGCTGAGTTTCGCCGTAGAAGAGTCCGAAGACAAGGCCGTTGCTGAACTGAAGTGAGATGCCCAGGGATGGGCACAGCGGTGCAGAGCGTCCGTGACTCATGGCCTTTTTTGGATCGGAGGAGGCGGATTACCGCACCTATTACTCCGGCAACTAAGATTCTTACACATTTAGGTTAGCGGCGTACTGGACAGAGGGATGCAGGAAGTAGCTCATCACGTGTTCGGGCAGATGCAGCAGCCGGCGCATGAACTGTTGCATTCGCGACCGCACTTCCCCCTTGCTGTGCGGCAGCCCCGTGGCATTGACATTCTCTTTCAGGTCGTCATTGAGGTACTCGTCGGGGTTCCGTTCCGGCGCGTGGCTGGGCAGGTAGAAGACCTCCAGCCGCTCCGGCCGGGCCGCCACCCACGCCTGCACGTCGGGAGTCATGTGGGCCCGCAAGCGGTCCACGATCAGGAACACCTTGCCGCCGACGCTGCGCAGCAGCCTCCCCAGGAACACCAAGAACAGGGCGGCGTCCATCGTCTGGGTGTAGGTCATGAAGCGCACCTGCCCGGCGTTGCTGATCGCCGAGATCTGGTTGGCGCGCACGTGCTTGTCCGGCACGTCCATCGTCGCCCGCTCCCCGCGGGGCGCGTAGCCCCGTGCCGGTTGCTGATCGGCGGCGACGCCGACCTCGTCCGCCCAGAAGATGGCGCCCCCTTCGCGCTGGGCCCGGGCCTCGATCGCCGGGTAGGTTTCCTCCAGCCACCGCCGTACCTCCTCGGGATCCTCGTCGCGGGAGTGCCGGCTGGGCCGCTTGGGCGTGAAGCCCCAGCGCCGCAGGTACAGGCCGACGGTGCGGATGGCCAGGCCCAGGCCGAACTCCTGGCGGATCAAGTCGGCCACCGCGCGGCGCGTCCAGAGCGGGGCCGCGACCCCCAGTTGCTCGGGGCTGTGGGTGCGCAGCAACTGCCGGATGCGCTCCGCCTGGCCCGCGGAGAGGAGCCGGCCCGACCCCAGGGGGCGGCCGGTACGGTCGTGGGGGAGGGCCTCCACGCCGCCGCGGCAGTAGGCGGACCACCACGACGAGACGGTTTCGCGGCACACGCCGAGGACCTCGGCGACCTCAGCCTCGGTGAAGCCCAGCTCACAGGCGTGCAGGGCCCGCAGGCGGAGGGCTTCGAGGACGTCATCGGGCAAGCTACGGGCGTCGGGTAACGAGATGGCCATGATTGCTCCCCCGCGTAGGCAAAACGGAAGTCACATCATGAAACCAGTGAACAACTTTCGTGCCGAAGTAATATTGGTCGGGTAGAAACAGCCAAACTATCCTAGAGGCCACCTATTTGCCATCGGATGCTCCTATCCATCCCCTTGAGGGAGATAGTCACCGATGCCGCGCGATCCGCAGAAAGTCTTGATGACACGAGAATTGATAATCCCCGGTGGGACGTAAGAATTGACTGGAGACATATTCCTCCAAGTCGGCCCAGAGTGGCGGATTCGGCATTGGCTGTGCATTGAGGATGAACTCACCTACTTCACACGCCGTTTGGAGATCATTGGTTCGGATGTACGCCTCCACTGTATCGAGACGAACATGGTAGGATCCACCCAGAGCCGACTCAGCAACGGTCGGAAGTTCTCGCAGATCGCAACCTCCGGGGATGAAGTGATGCTTCATCCGCGTGCAGTCGCTACTCGGATTCTGGATGGCAATCGCGAGAAGGCCACTTGGGGCCAACCAGCTTATCAACTGCCGAATAGTTTCCTCCCATTCCGTCCGCGGGATGTAGTAGAAGACGTGCGAGCAGAGGATGAAGTCGGCGACGACCTGCGGTTTGGCAGCAAGGATCGTCTCAGGGATGAGAATCGCCAGCGGGCAGGCGGTGCGGAACTCGTCGGCCAACGAGGGGTTTGGCTCAACCCCGATAACCCGCGCGAACCGGCCAGCAAGCCACTTCGTCAGCTTTCCCGTTCCCGCCCCGGCGTCAATGGCGATTCGCCTTTGCGGGAGAGTCTCGACTTCCCGGTCCAACCACTCCATCGCCTTCTCCTTCTGGTCGGTGTGCGACAGGAAGAGATGGAAAGCTCTTGTATACTCCGGCGTCGTTGAGTCGAAATTTGCGACACGTGAAGTTTGCATATTCTACCTCAGCAGTTTTGGATGATTCCTATTCTACCTCGCCAGAGGCGCTAGGGAAGCGCCGAAGCGGGTCAATTCCTGGTTAGCCGTTCACCCGCAGAACTTGTCCGAGCCTGCAACGGCCGTAATTCGTAAGCAATTCCGTGCCGTCTTGGCGAGTGGGTCAGCGTGCGGCTGCGCTAAGACGGCGGGAACGTGCCGCGAACTGCTGCGTGGGGAGGTGTCGATGTTTTTGTTCGCCTTCGTCAATGATGTCGAGCCGACCAACAATGCGGCGGAACGTGCCTTGCGTCACGGGGCGCTGTGGCGGAAAATGAGTCATGGTCCCAAGAGCCTGGTGGTTTCGCAAGACCTGGGTCGTATCGGCTCGGTAGTGGAGACGTGCCGCCAGCACGATCGGGGTGTGTGGGATTTCCTGACGGATTGCCTGGCCGCAACCGCCGAAGGGCACGTCCTGTCGTCGTTGTTAACCGTGCCAAGTGACGTTCAGGCGGCCTGACCTTCAAACGGGCCGTGAGCGATTACCGGCGCCGCGAGGACCCTCGGCTATGAACGATCAACATGGAGTGCGGTTGAAGGAGCTTGTGCAATTCACCGCTTCATCCTTGGAAACTGGTTTTCCCTCACCGTTCGGGTGCGCAATTTACGATGAGCGAAATGGTGCTCTGGTAGCACGAGCCTATGACACGGTCATGGAAATGTGCGACCCGACGAACCATGCGGAAATCAACGCCATCCGTGAGGCAACTCGCAAACTCCAACGGCTATCCCTCCGCGGCTGCACGCTGTACAGTACGCGTGAGCCATGTCCGATGTGTATGTCCGCGTGTATTTGGGCTGAAGTCGACACCGTCGTATTCGGGGCATCAACCATGCAGGACGCAGACCGATACTGGCCGCAAGCGTCCGATGTGTCGCCGCAGGAACTTGCATCGCGCATGCGCATCGAGCCGAGGTGTCGATTAATACCTCACGTCGAGCGTTCTCGTTGCCAAGAACTGTTCATGCAGTGCGATGAGGTGCGAAGGCAACGCGGCCTGAGGTTGCCTCCCCACCGCTGAGATGCTTCGGCGTTGCACCTTAGAGTCGCCTGTCCCCCCGACCTTCGGCCATTCTAGGGCGAAGCCCCGCCCCCAGCCCGTTCGGAGTTTGGCGCCTTTCTGTACGCTTGTCACCCTCGGCCCGTGAACGGATACCAGAGAAGACAACAACACAGAGAAAGACAACAATAAAGAAAAACCGTTACATTCGGTCTTCTTGTCGATTGATGTTCTGTGTCTTTCTCTGTGTTCTCTGTGACTCTGTGGTTAGCTCTTTTCTTCCAGCCCCAGTTCGGCAGCGATGGTCTTCATCGCGTCGATCTCGAACTGGATGTGCTCCGTCAGATCGACGCCGAACTCCGCCGCGCCGCGCTCGATGTCCTCGCGGTTGACGTTGCGCGCGAAGCCCTTCGCCTTCATCTTCTTCTTGACGCTCGACGCGGTCAGGTCGGTGATCCCGTTCGGCCGCAGCAGCGCTGTCGCCGTGATGAGTCCGGCCAATTCATCGCAGGCGTACAGCGCCTTTTCGATGGGCCGCAGGCGCGGGCAGTCCGGCAGATAATCGGCGTGCGATTTGATGGCGTAAATCACCTCGTCGGGGTAGCCGCGGTGGCGCAGGATGTCGGTGCCTTTGAGCGGATGATCGGGCGGATTGGGCCAGCGCTCGTAATCGAAATCGTGCAGAAGGCCGACGATGCCCCACTTTTCCTCGTCCTCGCCGAGCTTGCGGGCGTAGGCGCGCATCGCCGCCTCAACGGATAGGCAATGTCGCACAAGGCTCTGGTCCTTGACGTATTCATTCAGCAGGGCGAAGGCCTCGGTTCGATTCATGCGTTGGTTCTCCCGCCGCTGTCCCTCGCCGGGCCAGATGCTCGGCGATGAACGTATCCAGCACTAGTTGCCCCACAGGATAGAAGACGATCGGCACCACGGCCAGCGGATGCGCGTCCTTGAAATACGTCTCGAACAGCAGCAGCGCCACCGGCAGTGTCTTCTGGCTGCCGGCGAAGGCGACGGCGATCCGGCTCGGTCGATCGAAGCCCAGCACCTTGGAGCTGAATAGCCCCGCGAACAGGGCGGTCAAATGCAACCCCACGCACAAACCGGCTGTTGCCAGCAGCGGCAGCGGCGCGGGCAGGTCCGTTCGCGCCGTCAAACGAATCGCCACGTCGGCGGCGGCCTTGAGAATGATACTGAAAATGAGCAAACGCGAGACGATCCCGAGAACGGTCCGGCCGCGATAAACCAGGCGCACCAGCGGCGGAAAGGCCCGCAAGAGTTGCCCCAGCGCGACGGGCGCCACGAGAACCACGAGCAACTCGCGCATCATGGAGGCGGTATCCACACCGACGGCGGCGCCGGTGGTTCCCGTCAGCCATGCCGTCGTGGCGAACCAGCTCGTCGCGGTGGTCAGCAGGATGACCAACAAGGCTGTGGCCTCGCTGCCGCCGGCCATGCGCGTCCACAGCACCGCCGAGGCCAGCGTACACGGTACGCTGGTCATGATAAGCAGACCGATTCGATAATCCGGTTCGGTGACGAGTTGGCCGGCCAGCCAGCCCAGCGCCGGCAGTGCTCCGTAACTGAGCAACAGCGCCCATAGGGCCGGCAGCGGCCGAAGCGCGGCGCGCCACAGACGGCGACTCTCCAGACCGCAGGCCATGAGGAACAAGGCCAGGCCGACCACGCCGCGCGGCGGAACGTGTACAGTCATCGGCCGCAGCCACTCCGGCCGCACGGCGGCCATGCTCACACCGACGAGGAGGGCAAGGAGGAACCAGTGCCTCCGCAGAAAGGATGAAGGACGAAGGATGAAGGATGAAAAAGCGAGAAATCCATCGCCGGACGCAGGAGAAATGTTCCGGCTTTCGGTCTTTCCTTCATCCTTCATCCTTCATCCTTCATCCTTTACTTCGCGTGCTGTTTTTCGAGTTGTTGAGCCAGGTACAGTGTGGCGAGTTTTTCGAGATCGGTCATCGAGTCGGTCGGTTTCTTCCAGGTTGCGACGGCGGCTTGCCAATCGCCGAGCATGGACTCGGCCCGGCCGCGCAGACGTCGACAATCGGCGACGTCCGGATGTCGCGGATAGTCTTCCTCGTAGCGCTTCCAGGCAGAAAGCGCGTCTTGCCAGGCTTGCCGGCTCTTCTCGACATCCGCCTTCCGCGGTGCCGCGCCCCCCGATTGGGTTTGCAAATCGAGACGTGCTTGCAGTTGTTCCGCCTGCTCCTGACTGCACAGGCCAAGCTGGTAACTGATGTCCGGGTTGCGGACAAGGGCCACGGCGCTGAAGAGCAGGACGTAGATCGGAGCGGCGGTTCGAGAATCCCAGACTTGTTTCGTGTTACGTTCGGCCGCCTCACGCTCGGCGGGGCCGGCTCGCAACAGGGCGGCGTAGGCGTGCGTGGCCTGGTCCATCCATTCGTCCACCTTTTTCTCCAGATCCACGGCGGCGGCGCGAGCTTTCTGCTGTTCGCGCCAGCGCTCGCGCTCGCTCACGAGTTCCGGCTCGGCCGCGGTGTAGCGGCCGCGCAAAAGCAGATCGCGCGACTGGCCCGCGTCCAGCGTCGTGCGAATGAAGGGACTGGCGAAGAGTTGCTGCACACGCTCTCCCAGCACGCTGTCGCGAGGAAAGTTGGGATTGTCGCGGATCTGAGGGGGCAGATAAGTCCGCGGAATCAGCTCGATCGTGGCACGTACCTTCCGGGGCAGCTTTCGGGGATCTCCCTCGCGCACGATCGTGCCGGTATCGACGCCGCCTTCTTCCGGAGGCAGGAACTGACGCATCACGGCGACGCGCTCTTTCGGTATCCGCACCGGCGTCTTCTCAGCGCCGTTCGCGCAAGCCGACGCCACGCGCTCGAACTCCTTCACCGGGTCCACAGCCAAACGAACGCGCACCGCCGGTGGCAACACCTGATCCTGCAAATAACGCATGCGCGGCGACAGCGACGAGAGCGGATAGACGAGTTGCGCCTGAGCCGCCCGCGCCTGTTCCGGTGTCACATCGTAGGAGTGTTTCGCGCTGACCTTGAGTTGGGCGAGGATGGCGGAATCCTTCTGAACTGCGGCCAGGGTAGTGACGCCCTCGCCCTTTGGTCCAGACAGAGGCAGCCCCAGGCGCGGATCGAACAGATAAACGTTCTTGCCGTCGCCGACCACGACGCCGCAGGCCCACAGGTGCATTCGTCCCGATTGGTCGGGAACCTGCAACAGACAGCCGGCCATCTCCGGCTGAGTGGATTTCGGGTCGCCGAGTTGTTCGAGCAGGGCGAGGAAAACCATCGCGCGCTCGGTGGGACTGCCCCAACCGCGCCGCAGGGCGAAATCCGGGGGCACCTCCAGGCCGCCGCGCTCGCGCAGACGAACTTGACGCATCACCCAGGCGAAGGCGCGGACAGCCTGATCCAGAGGTTTCTCCCGCACTTCCTCGTCGCCGCGCCGTACGCCCTTCACTTCCAGGACACGAGCCGCGTCGCGCATCAAAAAACAACGCTCCAGGTGAGCACCATCCAGGCGCGTGTAGCTGCCGCTCTCGACCTCGCTCAGTTCACCTTTGTCGAGGTTGATGTGCTCGCGCAGCCAGGTCTTCTGATTCTCCGTCAGCGCCGGCGAGCGGAGGGAGGGCTTCTCGGTCATCTCGGAATTGATTTGTTGCAGGGCGGTGCGGCAACTGTTGAGATCGGTATGGCGAGCAAGCGTTTGCCGGGCAAGCTCCTCGCCGCTGTCATTGGCCTGTGCGGAGTTGTTTGCCCGGTTACTCGTCGGAGAAGATGAGCCAGTTAGGAACCAAATCAATCCAACAATCGCCAGCACAATGGCGATAAGAACGGCTGCGGCGACGGTTCCCTTTCCCATAGAAAGGTCCGTGTAATAGCGTGCTAAGGGGTTCACCTCCGAGGGATAATCGTCGCGCATGAAAGCTGCTCCCGATTGCAAACGTCAAGGACCGATCTGCGGTTCGAGCGCCTGACGAAGGCGCAAACAGCACGCAATGAGGGCGGGCAAATCGTCCAGCGCGACCATGTTCGGCCCATCGCTGAGCGCCTCGTCCGGGCGTGGATGCGTCTCCAGAAAAAGCCCGTCGCAGCCGGCCGCGACGGCCGCGCGCGCTAAATGCGGAACCATGCGGCGATCGCCGCCGCTTTTGTCGCCCGCGCCGCCCGGCATCTGTACGCTGTGAGTGGCGTCAAAGATCACGGGAAAACCCAAATCTTGCATCCACGGAATCGAACGCATGTCCGCGACCAGCGTGTTGTAGCCGAACGACGCGCCGCGCTCGGTCAGCAGCAGGCGGCGATTGCCCACTTCCTCCATCTTGCCGACGACGTTCCGCATGTCCCAGGGGGCCATGAATTGCCCCTTCTTGACGTTCACCACGCGGCCGGAGCGTCCGGCGGCTTGCACGAGATCCGTCTGGCGCGCGAGGAAGGCCGGCACTTGCAGCACGTCGCAGACCTCGGCGACCGGCCCGACCTGATGCATCTCGTGAATGTCGGTCAAGAGCGGCAGGCCGGTGCGCTCCTTGACGGCGGCCAGCGTCCGCATCCCGTCGCGCAGGCCCGGACCGCGGAACGACTTGCCGGAGGTGCGGTTGGCCTTGTCGAACGACGCCTTGAACACCACCGGGATCTTCAGCCGCGCCGCCAACCCTGCCAGCGTGTCCGCGATGCGCAAGGTCAACTCGTGCGATTCGATCGCGCACGGGCCCAGTATCCACAACAACGGCCGACCCGATCCACACACGGCGTCGCCGATCTGCACGGATTGCATTGTTTTCATGTGTTCACCTTCCTTGGTTCAAGAAACTAACCACAGAGTCACAGAGAACACAGAGAAGAACACCGAGAGGAAATTGAGCAAAACTGGTTTCTTGTCTCGCTGCTCTTGTTTTGTCCCTTTTTTTCTTCTTTCTGTGTCTTCTTTCTGTGTCTTCTTTCTGTGTCTTCTCTCTGTGTTCTCTGTGACTCTGTGGTTAGTTCTTTTTCAACTCCACGGGCAATTGATCGATCTTGGCGGCGAGGATGAAATCGTTTTCCGTCAGTCCGCCGACGGCGTGGGTGGATATTTCGATGGCCACGTTGCGATAGCCGGCCAGGTGCAGGTCGGGGTGATGGTCCTCCGTCTCGGCAACTTGGCCGACCCGCGCGAAGAAGTCAAGAGCGGTCGGGAAGTCCTTGACGCGCCATTCACGGCGAATGCGTCGGCCGTCGTCGCTGCGCCGCCACTGGGGCAGCGCCCGCAGATGTTCGTCAATCTGTTCGCTGCTCAGCGCGGGCACTCCTCCCTCGCACGGTTGGCAGCGCTTGTGCGTCAACTCGGTCGCGGTGACTGTCATGGCTGATCTCCTCGCGTGCCCTGGGGTCCATCGACGATTTAGTCATTTTAGCGAACCCGGCCGCGACGCGGCCTTTCTCTCGATTCTTTCGGCACGAACGGAAGGAAACGCGAACCTTCGTGCGGGCGGCCCCCTCTAGTAAAGCACAGTCGGCGCTGACTCATTTACGGGAGCCTTTCCGGCTCATTCGGATCTCTCCCTGGCCCCGATGCATCATCCGGTCAGGGTCTCCTCAACAACCCGATGGGAGGACCCATGATTTTTCTGTACACCGCGTTGCTGCTCCTCGTCGGGGTGGCCCATTTCCTGATCAAGCGCCGCGTCACCGCTCTGGAGAAGAAATACTCCCGGATCGTCAAGGACGCGGACGACCTGCTGCGGCAGTCGAACTACCGCGACGGCAACAGCAATCGACAAGACCCTTACCAGAGCGCCAAACGGCAATATCAGCTCGCCCTGCTCGCCCAGAAACGCGACCGCATGGAATCGAGCTACAGCACCTGGCACCGCCGCTCCGAACGGGTGGGCAAGTTCCGTCATCGCCTGCGCGCCTGGAGGGGACGTAAGCTGCCCTACACCTTCGGCGTGCTCGACGTTGCCGGCGCCATGTACCTGATCGACTACCTCGGCGCGGGACACTACGTCAACGCCCGCCACCTGATGGAGACGCTGACGTCCCTGTTCACTCGCTAACGGGAACCTCTCGCGCGCCGCTTGCGGCTTCGCGCCAAGCCGCAAGCGGCACAACCGCTACACCCCGCCTCTGCCGCGCGCCTTTCCCCGCGCACTCCCTATCGTTCATGGTCTGGGTCATGCTCGTCGGCCGAAGGAAAGGGATGTGCGTCACAATCGCGCCGGTCGCAAGAGGCTTCCTCGTGAAACACGCAGGCTGGATGACGGTGGTGCTGCTGGCGCTGACGCCGTGGTCGTCGGTCTCGGCGCACCCGGTGCGGCGCTTTTTCGAGTTGGATCGCGTCAATCGTCGAATCGCGGGGCACATTCTGGATTACACGCGCAACCACGGCGCCGATCGCCGCATCTGGTCGCCCGCGCTGGGACAAAAGCGCGACCTGTACGTCTACCTGCCGCCCGCATTCGATCCGGGCAAGCTCTATCCCATGATCTTCTGGCTGCACGGCCACGCGGAGGACGAGTTCGTTTTTTTGCGCGACGCCATCGTGCCGCTGGACGCGGCCATCCAGTCGGGGAAACTTCCGCCGGTCATCATCGTCGCCCCGGACGGCAGTCTGCGCGGCATGGATTGTTTGTTCTCGCCCGGCAGTTTCTACCTCAACACCGAGGCTGGACGCTTTGAAGATTATTTGATGGTGGATGTATGGCAGTTCGTCATGAGTCATTTCCCCATCCGGCCGGAGCGCGGCGCGCACGCCGTCATGGGCGTTTCGATGGGCGGCGGTTCGGCCTTCAACAAGGCCATCAAATACTCCGCTTGTTTCGGGATCGCGCTGGGCCTGTTCCCGCCGCTGAACCTGCGCTGGCAGGACTGTCACGGTCGCTATAGCGGCAACTTCGATCCGAACTGCTGGGGTTGGCGAACCGACTTCGTCCACCGGCGAACGATCATCGCCCGGTTTTACGGAATCCCCATCCATCTTCGGGCCATCATCAATCCGCTGTACAGCCGCCGCAATCCGGAGACGCTGCCGGCCATCGCCCGCAACAACCCCATTGAGATGCTCGACCTTTACGATGTGCGTCCGGGCCAGATCGAAATGTACGTGGCTTACGGCGGCAAGGACCAGTTCAACATCGACGCCCAGGTCGAGAGTTTTCTATTCGCGGCCCGCGAGCGCGGCCTGGAGGTTGGGGTGGGGTATGTCCCGAACGGCAAGCACGATCGACCGACGGCGGAGAAGCTGCTGCCGGGCATCATTGGATGGATCGCCCCGCGACTGGAACCTTACGCGCCGGCTCCCTGAGTTTGTTACCTCGAAATGTCTCTTCATGCCGCAGTCAGAGCCCGCAGCGTCAGCGAGGAAAGCTTCAACGCTTGGCGCGCGCCGCTCCGCGCAATTCCGTCGAGGGAACCCCGCGCTTGCGGGCCAACGGGTCGATGTACCAGCGATACCACCCCGCCTCACTGAAAAAGACGTAAGACCGGTTCTCCTCCCACCAGCGTTGCCAAGCAACCGCCTCCGTCTCCTTCGGCCCAAGCGGAGCGTAACGGCGCAGTAATGTGGCTGCACGGTCGGCTTTGCTCACGCCTTCCTTCAAGGCGGCGATGGTCGCCGGGAAAAACTCCGGTCGGCCCGGCGCGACGTTCAACGCCTTGGCGTCTTCGTCGAGAATGAGGGAGCCGCCCTGTTTGCGATCCGCGCGCAAGAACGCGCGGTTTTGGCGATACCACGTCTGAAACGCCCCCCAATCGTCCGCATGGCCCTGCTTGCGAACCTCCGGCGTGAAGTACCATTCGAGGTAGCTCTTGTCGGGGCGTTCCTTCTTCACGACCCGGTCCGCGCCGACGCGCAGCAACGCCCGCTCCGGCGCGTGCGGGATCGGCCGGTCCTCGGTGAATCCCGCGATGTAGACGATGGAATTGATGAGCAGACGTTGGCCGCGCTCGGTCATCTCTTCGGGCGTCAGATCGAAGCCGAAATGGAGAAGATGTCCTTGCCGCCAGATAGCCCCGGCCGTCGCCGTTTTATGGTTGATGCCGCCGCACAGAACTTCCATTTCCGGCGAATCGAAAGCGTCGGAGTAGGTACACCATCCGGGCGTGCGCTCGCGCTTAACCTCCTTGGCGAGCGGCAGCACGTCGATGGTCGCGGTGGAGATCGCCGACTTGAAGGCGTCTGGAGTGGGCCGGCGCTCAGTCGTGCGGTCGATACGGAACGGCTTGTCCAACCAGGGTCCGTCGCGTAACCCGTACGCGAATGGTTCGAGGCAAGTTCAGCCGATGGCGCCGTTGATTTCCCACGCTTGGGCGAGCAGCAAACCCGCGCTGCCCAGAAGCACTGTGGGTTTCTCCCATGCCGCGAGCGGACCCAGAGGCGACACCGGCTTCCCCGGCCGATTGCTCTGTGGACGATCGCTCTGGGACCAGTCCAGCACCACCACGTCAACGGTCGCCGCTTGTCGCGGATCGAAACCTTTCCGCACCTCCACGGCGACGCGGCGAAAATGCCGGCGCAACAGCTCGGTGTAGTCCTTGCCCCGAGGGGTGGACGCATTGCCGACGTACAGGACGCTCAACTCGATCTTCTTCTCCGCTCCCGTCGCCGCGCCGCACGCGGTCAGGCCGAAAACCGCCGCGAACGCAAGATATGCGATACGCATCGTTGTTTCCTCCTCGCCGGAGTGGGGGGAGATTCCGAGACATCGGCGAAGCTCGCCGATCGCTCCACGTCCTGCGAGCATACCAAGCCGAGAGTGCATCGGCCAGTTCGCGCCCTCACGGGGCGAAGCGTTGGCGTGCCGCCTTGGCCTCGCGCGTGAGCCAGGCACGCGCCGCCCCGTTCGCCAACTGCTCCAGCAAGCACCGCGCTTCGGGCGTGTTCATGTGCTCAATCGCTTCCAGCGCCCGCGCCGCCCGCAGCCGATCGCCGGACCAGCCGGCCACCTTCTCCAACACCTTCTCGATGCGCCGCCGCACTTCCAGCGACGGCTTGCCTTCAAGCGCCTTTCGCAGCGCCGGCTCGACTGAGGTGCCCATCTTCTCCAGTTCCGCTTCCGCGTTCTGACGCACCTTGAAGGACTCGTGATCGAGGTCGGCCAGCAGACGATCCACCTGTTTGCCGCGTTCGGCGTCCAGCGGAGCGATTGGACGCAATCTCTCGGCCAGCCACGGCAGCGCGTGTCGCGGCGACAGTGCCAGCTGCCAGACGGCGCGATTGGCCCGCACCGCGTCCTGCCCGATCAGGTCGCTCCACAGGTTTTGCAGTTCCTTCGCAGACAACTCGGCGTTGGGGCGTACGCCGCTCGCGGCGTCCCAGAGGAGGACGGTCGTGTCCTCGCTGCCGGAGGCGATCGACCGGCCGTCGCGGGAAACCGTCAAGGCGCGGACGCCTCCGCGATGCCCCGTCAAGCGGCCGCGTTCTCGGCCCGTGAGGACTTCCCACAGGCGGACTGTCGCGTCGTGCTGGCCCGTGAGGAGCGATCTTCCATCGGGAGTAAAAACCAGGGAGCCAATCCAGCCGGGCGGCACTTCCCACTGACGCAGGGGGCGCCCCGTGTTCGGATCCCATAGCCGAATTCCGCCGGTGGACCCGCCGGAGGCCAGCATCGTACCATCGGGACTAAAAGCGAGTGTAGTCACCATCCCCTGCGGCGTCGCGATGCGCCGCACTTCCGCGCCGGTTTCGGCCGACCACAAAACAATCGAGCCGTCCTGGTAGCCACCCCCGGCGAGCAAGGTTCCATCGGGTGAGAGGACGACATCACAGGGCCAATCCGATTTGTACTCGATCGCACGGCGCTGCTTGCCCGTGGCCGAATCCCACACGCGGATGCTCTTGTCGTAATAACTGCCGGAAACCAACGTCTTGCCGTCGGCCGACCAGACCACGGAAACAATCACGCTGGTGTGTCCCTTCAGGGAACGGATTTCCTTGCGCGTGGCGACGTCCCAGAGGCGGATGGTGTTGTCGTTGTAGCCGCACGCCGCCAGCACCTTGCCGTCCGGCGAGAGGGCGAGACCGTTGACGCTGTTGGGATTGTCGCCGAGGCGGCCGAGAATTTCCCCCGTCCGCCCGTTCCACACATACAAAGCGGAATCCGTGATCCCCGCCGCCGAGAACAACGTCTTTCCGTCGGCGGTGAAAGCGAGCGAAGTGATACAGTGGCGGTGGCCCACGTCGGGATGCAGCAGTTTGCCGCCGGCCACGTCCCACAGGTCGAAGGTGTGCGCGCCGCCCCAGAAGGTGGCGATGGTTTTGCCGTCGGGCGCGTAGGTGAGTCCGGCCATCGTCCGCCCTGGAGCGTCAAAGGCGCGAAGGTGCTTGCCGTTCGCCGCGTTGTAGACGTGCAGCCGGCCGTCTCCCTCCATCCCGGCGAACGTCTTGCCGTCCGGGGCGTAGGCGAGGTTCATGGGCTGGTTGCCCCTGGGAGGCTCCGCGAGTTTCTTGCCCGTCGCCGCATCCCACAAGCGTAGGCCGCCAACATTCCCCGTCGAGGCGATCGCTTTCCCATCCGGGCTGAAGGCGACGTTCACAACATCCTGGCTGAACGCATCGATGCGGCGGTTCTCCTTGCCGGTCTCGATGTCCCACAAGCGGATATGTCCATCCTTCCAACTCCCCGAGGCGAGCGTCTTGCCATCCGGACTGATGTCGAGAGAAGACACGTTGCCCGTGTGTCCTTTCAGCGCGTAGAGTTGCTTGTTGCTGATCCGGTCCCACAGATAAATCGTGCTGCCCTGACCGCGCAGGGCGAGCGTCTTGCCGTCCGGGGTAAACCGTATCTGCACGATCAAATCGTCCTTCACCGTCGCCGTGGCGAGTAATTTGCCACTCACCGTGTCCCAAAAAATGACGCCCCCCCACGAGCCGGAGGCGAGGATTTTGCCGTCGGAGGAGATCGCCAGTGCGTGAACCACGCCCGGCGCTCCACGGAGACGCCGGACCTCGCGGCCGGTGGCCACGTCCCAGTACACGAGGTTACCGGCGCCATCGCCGACGATCGCCGTCTTGCCGTCGCGCGTGAACACGGCGGAGGCCGTCATCTCGGTATGACGCATGCGTAAGGTTCCCAGGCGTGCCGTCGCTCCTTCCGGCAGCGGATCGCCCTGACGGTCCTTGCGCGATTCGCGCGCGCTGGCGGGTCGAGCATCGGTGATTTTCCGTGCGGACTCGCCTCGTGTTTCGGCCTTGTTTTGTTGTGGATTTATCGGCGGCGCCGGACGGCTCGCCAGTCCCGCTGCGGCCGCGGCACCGCCCAGCACGAGGGCCAAAACTACGGCGAACTTGATCTTTGTCGTCCGCATAGTTTGCAGCATTCCCTCGGCCAAGAGCGCCGCGCGCGAACCCACAACCGCCCCCGTTGTGAACCGTATCCCGCCACGCACCGCCGCGACCCGCAGATCTATCGGCACTGCGGCTTTTCCCACGCCCTCCGTCAACGCCGCGGTGAGCAGACCGGCGCCGAGCGTCACGCCGCGGCGCGTCAGTCGTAACCGTAAACGATCGCGGCCGCGTTCGAGCCGGCGCTTCAGCGTGCCGCGCGACCAGCCCAGGCAGCGCGCCGCCTCACCCTGCGTCTGCCCCTCCAGAAAGCACAGTACCAGTGGCAGCCGCCATTTCTCCGGCAGGCAAGACAACTCCTCATCGATAAGGCCGCGCACGTCGCGCCAGGAAAGATCGGTTTCCTCGAATTGGCGCGGGAGAACGGCTCGTCGTTCGTGCTGACGCCTCCGCTCCGCGGCGGTCCTGGCCTTGATCGCCAGTCGATAGGCGACGTTGTGCAGGAAAGAAGGCAGCGATTCCGGCTTGCGGATAGCGGGGGCCTTACGGGCGAGCACGAGAAAGGCGGCCTGGAACACATCCTCGGCGTCGTGGCTGTCGCGCAGTATGCGGCGGCAAACGCCGTAGACGAGTGGGCCGTGCCGCGCCACCAGTTCCGCGAAGGCGTCCTCATCGCGACGAGCGACGAAACGCTCCAGCAACCGGCCGTCGGTTTGAGCGCCGCTGGACTCGATTAGGTGATGCAAATGCTTCAGGACACGTTCCGCTTGCGAACCGGCCATACGCATTCTCCCGCGAGATGCCAGTTGACGCCGATCCGCGTCAGGACGTGCCAACAGGTGCCACCGTCCACCGTCACCAAACGGTGGCAACGGTCGCGCGCACCCAACACGGAAGCGGCCGTCCACCGTCACCAAACGGAGCTATCGGTGGACCGCTCGACTCACCGCCAACATATAGTAGTGCTGTTTGGACCGTCTTGCGGGCGCACTTTTTCCAAGGAGAGGTTCGCACCGGCCTCTGATTTCACCCATCCAGCCGCTTGCGGATCTTTGGCGCTTCTTCTGTGACCCAGGCGCGCGGCGTCCCATTCGCCAACTCCTCCAGCAATCGCCGCGCTTCCGGCGCGTTCATGTGTTCGACCGCTTCCAGCGCTCGCAGCGTCCGAAGTCGTTCGCCGGACCAGCCGGCCACTTTCTCCAATACCTTCTCGATGCGCCGTCGCACTTCCAGCGATGGTTTGCCGGCGAGCGCTTTCCGCAGCGCCGGTTCGACCCACGTTACCATGGTCTCCAATTCGCCCGTCGCTTTCTCGCGCACGGTAAATTGATCGCTGTCGAGATCCGCTATCAGTCGCGCGATCTTTTCTTGCTGCTCGGCATCCAACCGAGCGATCCGTCGCAGCTGCTCACCCAGGAAAGGCAGCGATTGCTTCGGCGCCAACGTCATCCGCCATATCGACCGATACGCTCGGCCGGCGTCGGTCCCGATCAGATCGGCCCACAGTGTTTGCAGCTGCTTGGCCGACAGCGCTGCATCGGGGCGCACGCCATTCGTCGCGTCCCAAATGAGGATCGTCGTGTCCTCGCTGCCGGAGGCGACGCGGCGGCCGTCGGGCACGAACGCCACCGAGAGAACGTCACCGCGATGCCCGGTGAAACAAGCGCGTTCTCGGCCGGTGGCGACCTCCCACAAGCGGACGCGCGAATCGCCGTGCGCGCTGACCAACGTGCGACCGTCCGGCGCGAAAGCCAACTGACGAATCCAACCCGCCTTGGTTTCCCAGCGACGCAACATCCGACCCGTGGTGGGATCCCAGAGATGAATGTCTCCTTCCCCTCCGCCCGAAGCCAGGAGCGATCCGTCCGAATGGAAGGCGAGTGAGTACACCGTCGAATAGAACAGCCGGCGCCCCGGCCTCACGAATTCCTCGTTTTGTACCTTCCTCGCCGGCGTCGCCATTGTGCGCAGCTCCTTGCCTGTGGCGGCCGACCACAAATGAATCGTGCCGTCCGGATAGCCGCCCGCGGCCACGATCGCGCCATCCGGCGAGACGGTGGCTTGGGGAGGATTGTCCAGCTTGGTTTGTATGGTCCAGCGTCGTTTGCCTGTGGCCGCATCCCAGATGCGGATCGTCCTATCCGCGTGACCGCTGGAGACAAGAGTGCGATTATCGGCGGACCAGGCTGCCCAACGGGTCAAGAAAAAGTCATTTCCCTCGCAAGCGCGGACCTTCTTGCGGGTCGCGGCGTCCCACAAATGGATCTCGCGATCGCCGCAGGCGGCCAGCAGTTTACCGTCCGGCGACAGAGCCATCCCGTTATAGGTTTGACCGTGCTCACCGACTTGGCCGCGCAGCTCGCCCGTGTTCGCGTCCCAGACCAGCAGGTCAGGAATCGAGTTATGCGCGACCGAGAACAGCGTCTTGCCGTCGGCGGCGAACGCGAGGCCGGTGACACCCCGTTCGTGCCCGACGAACGAGTGCCGCCGTTTGCCGCTGGCCGTCTCCCACAACTCGAAGGCGTGCGCGCATTCCGCGGGGACGCTGTAGAACGTGGCGATGGTTTGGCCATCGGGCGAAAAGGCGAGTCCGTTCATCGAGTGCGACGCGGCGTCGAACTTGTGAAGACGCTTGCCGTTGGTCGCGTCCACGATGCAGACATTGCCGCGCTCAATGCCGGCCAAGCTCTTCCCGTCGGGCGCATACTTGATCGCGCTCAGGCCAACGAACGACTCTTTGGAGGTGAGAACCTTCTTGCCGGTATGGGCGTCGAAAAAGTCCACATGCCAGGAAGTGCTGCCAATCACTGCCAACGTCTTGCCGTCCGGACTGAAAGCGAGGCTCAGATCGATGCTCTTGTCGCCGGTGATGTGCGGTTTCTCCTTGCCGGAGGCGATGTCCCACAGGTGGATTTGCGGATCACCTTCACCGCCCGAGGCGAGCGTCTTGCCGTCCGAACTGACGGCCAGGCACTTCACATACCGCGAAGGGGATTTCAGTTCGTGCAACTTCTTGTTGTGGACGGCATCCCAGAGGAGGATCGTGTTGGTGCTATCGCGAAGGGCCAGGGTTCGACCATCCGGCGTGAAGAGGATTTGTTGTGTGTGACCGTGCGGCGCCGGCAGCGGAATCGGAGGACGCAATTTCCCCGTGGCGACATCCCACAGGAACAAGCGATTGTAGTATTCTCCCGCCGCCAGTCGCTTGCCGTCGGCGCTGAGGGTCAGCGCGCAGAGCCAGGCGGGGGCGCGCTCCAGGCGGCGGATTTCTTTGCCGCTGCTCACGTCCCAACACACGACGTTCCCGTCACGATCGCCGACGATTGCCGTCTTGCTATCGGGCGTGAACACGACAGGAGAGATATTGCCCAGGTGCCGCAGACGCACGGTGCCGAGCCGAACCAGTGCCGCAGCCGGCAAAGGGTCGCCGTTGCGATCTTTGCGAACTTGCTTCGGCTCATCGCCCGGGGGCGCCGTCGCGTCGGTCTTCTGTTCCGGGGTTTTCTCCACTGGCGCCGGCTGGCTCATCAGTCCCGCGGCCGCGGCGGCGCAGGTGAGCATCAGGATCAGCAGGGCGGCGAGTTTTGGTTTCGTCATCATCATGGTTTGCAATCCTCCCTTGGCCAGCAGCACCGCCCGCGTGTCGGCAATCCCGGCTGTCGCGCCGGTCGCGAACAGCAAGCCGGCTTGCACAGTCGCCGTCCGCAGGGCCGTCGGAACCGCTCCCTTTGTCGCGCTCGCGGTCAGAGCTACGGCGAACAGAGTTGCGCCGAGCGTCACCCCTCGGCGCGTCAGGCGGACGCGCAGCCGTTCGCGGCCGCGCTCAAGGCGGCGTTTCAGCGTGCCGCGCGGCCAGTTCAATCTCTGCGCCGCTTCGTCCTGGGTTAGTCCTTCCAGATAACACAGCACCAGCGGCAGACGCTGTTTCTCCGGCAAGCGTTGCAGTTCCTCGTCGAGCAGAGCGCGGACCTCGCGCCAGGACAAATCCGCTTCTTCGGTTTGGGACTGTGGGGGAGCCTGTCGTTCGTGTTCGCGCCGCCGGCCCACCTCGGCCCTGGCCTTGATCGCCAAGCGATAGGCGACGCCGTGCAGGAAAGAAGGCAGCGATTCCGGCTTGCGGATGGCGGCGGCCTTACGGGCGAGCACGAGAAAGGCGGCCTGGAATACGTCCTCGGCGTCGTGGGCGTCGCGCAGCACGCGTCGGCAAACGCCGTAGACGAGTGGGCCGTGCCGCGCCACCAGTTCCGCGAAGGCCTCCTCATCGCGGCGAGCGACGAAACGCTCCAGCAACCGGCCGTCGTCCACCGGCGCACCGCCGCCCCCCAGCAGGTGATGGAGGTGCCGCAAGACATGATCCCCGTGCGAACCGGCCATACTCGCTCTCCGACTCTCTCGTGTCCCGCGAATTAGTGCCGCCAAAGAGGGGATTCGGGCGCATCTTTATCTTGAAAAAACTGTGCCCCTGGGTTTTCTTCGTTTGACGCCTGAAACCGCTGCATTATACTGAAGCTGAACCACATATTCCCCCGCCCGAGCCCCAAACACACTGTTGACAATGCATCTCGGCACAACGAAGTGACGTCCACGGGAGGTATTCGCCATGATTCGGAGACATGCGATCGGGTTAGTCGTCGTGGTCTGCTGTCTTGGCCTGTTGCCGCCACTACAGGCCGGAGACGAAGCATCGTGGGTCGGCAAGAAGATCATGACCAAGAAGGCCGGCATCAGGATCGGTTACACGGATGAGAACGACCAGACCAAGTACGTGGCCAAGTTGACGGACATGTTCTATACGGTGGAGAAGGAAGAGGGCGAGTTTATCAAGGTCCGTCACCGCGGCGCGTCCGGTTGGCTCTCCAAGAGTGATGCGGTTTTGCTGGTGAATGCTATTCCCTACTTCACCGGCCGCATCCGGCAGAACGAGCGAGACGCCTATGCCTATGCTCATAGGGGTTCGGCCTGGAAGGAGAAGGGGGAGTACGATATCGCCATCAAGGATTACAACGAGGCCATCCGTTTGCAGCCGGAAGAAACTGTTTGGTTCAGCAACCGAGGGCTAGTGTGGCATGACAAGAAGGAATACGACAAGGCCATCATCGATTTCAATGAGGCTATTCGCCTCGATCCCAAGAACGTCTGGGCGTTCAATGACCGGGGCTACGCTTGGGAGACGAAGAAAGAATACGACAAGGCCATCGCCGACTACGACGAGGCCATCCGTCTCGACCCCAAGTACGTCAGGGCGTTCACCAACCGGGGCAACGCCTGGAAGGCGAGAAAGAAGTACGACAAGGCTATCGCGGACTACAACGAAGCGATTCGGGTAGATCCTAAGTTCGATTGGGGATTCAACAACCGTGCGTGGCTCTGGGCCACCTGCCCCGATGAAAAGCACCGCGACGGCAAGAAGGCAGTCGAATCCGCCAAACGAGCGTGTGAACTGACGGACTGGAAATTCACAAATCACCTGGACACCCTTGCGGCCGCTTATGCCGAGGCTGGCGACTTCAAGGAAGCCCTCAAGTGGCAGAAAAAAGCCTTGGAAGATCCGGAATTCGAGAAGCAAAACGGAAAAGAGGCCCGTCAGCGACTCAAGTTGTATGAAGACCGAAAGCCGTACCGCGAATAGCAATGCATTAGCGTTGTCGGCTCATCCCTTCGGCTGGCCATCTCCGCGCGGCTTCACAACGAAGTAGCGCAGAAACTGCAAGCCGAGAAACACCACGATCAGCGGCACGATCAGCCAGCCGAGCATCGGCCACCAGCACGACAGGATGAGCAGAAGCAACATGCCCCATACCAACGAGCAGCCAACCAGCGTCATCGTGCCCTTGAAGCCGACCTCCTCCGTCGCCTCCGGATACTCCAGCAAACTGGAACGGCGGCGCCCGACACTGCGGCGCGCCGCGTCGTCCAACTCCAGGGCGCGGATGGCGTCTTGCCAATGCAGGCGAGTTTGCCCTTCCGAGGCCGCATCCGGTTCGACCACTCGTTCGAACATCTCGACCAGCGCCGGCCAGGGATCCCAGCGCTCCCAGTATTCCTCGTGTGGTTCGCCGTCCGTATCGCGCCAGTCGAGGTAGGCTGGGCCGCCCCAGCCGAGCGGGAACAGCAGTTCGACGCGGCCGATTGTGCCGATCGCGGTCAAACGCCAACTCGGCCGGCGCTGATGCGGCAACAGCGTCGCCTGAAACAGACCACCCTGCTCGAAGCGTCCGGCCAGGAGCATCGGTTCGCCCTCGCGCAGCTCCTCATCCTCGGCGAACGCGGATACTTCCTGAATCTCGCCGCCGACGATGCGCAGAATGTCCCAGCCGGGAAACGACGGTTTCTGACCCGCGATCCAGACACCGTCCAGCACTTCGTCCTTCACGCCGCGCTCCATCTCCAACAGGCGAAACGCGCCGATGGGCGAAGCATTTCCATCCTTGCGGCGGACGAATTCGGCGAGGCGGCGGACGGCGGGGTGCGTTGCCTCGGGCAGCAGCGGTAAGAGGACGCAGCCGGTATCGTTGCGGATCATCGCCGCCTCGTAGGCGATCTCCGGCGTTTGATCGGGCGGATGGACGCACAGAACGTGGCGCTCCGACTGCAAGGCACGGCGGAGTTGGGCCGGCCGCACGCCGGGCGAGCCGGCGACGAGAACCGCCTCGACGGCGGGGTCGGCCAGCACCTCCTCGACATCGCGGACGCGCTGCGCCGCGCCGCCCAGGCGGCTCAGCACGTCCTCCGTCAGCGGCGTCGTGCAGGCGATGATGGGGTGACGGCCCGACGCCGCCAGGGCGCAGGCCATTTCGATTCCGTCGGGGTGGTCTCCCAGGAGCGCGAAACGCATGAACACATCCGATCGACAAAGCGACAACGACTACCTGGATTCATCTTGAGAGGGGAGGCGAGAGAGGGCAAGAGAAGTGTTAGCGCGGCATCTTCTTCGCCTTGCGAATGCCGAGTTTCTCCAGGTCCGCTCCCGGGATTTTGACGCCGGCAAGTCCGTCGAGAGCCCAACGGTCGGCGTCGAGCGTTTTCGCCAGCGGGTAGTTGATCTGGGCGCGCTGAAAAGCCGACGATCCCCACAGGGCGATCCAGGAGGCGTGGTCCTCCGGTCTGTCCGGCAGCGGCGCCGCGGCCGAGGCGGCGCCGAACCACAGCCGGCGGTCGAAGGTGTCGCCCTCGCCCTGCCAGACGAGCAGTCCCTGCGCCAGCGCCTCGCCTTCGTAGAGAACGAAACTCGGCCGGCTCGTGCGGCCAAACAGGTTGAGGAAGCCACAATCGCGCGTCTGCACCACCACCGGCTCGGCGGGCGGCCCAGGCTGTTTGACATCCGGCAGATGAATCGCGGAGGCGCGGCCCGCGATGGTCGTGTGATCGAAGAGGCACTGCGCATTGGCCTTGCCCACGTAACCCGGATCGAGCGTCAGGCGGACCGCGTCGCTGGCGGCGATCAGCAGCGTCTGCGTCAACAGCAGACGGGCGCCGATGCCCTGGATGCGGATGCCTTCGTAGGCGGACAGTAGGACGGACTCATTGACGGCGCAGGTGCGGACACGATCGGCGGCCGTCTCGCCGGAGCCTTCCAACAGCACCAGACCGCGGAACGAAGCTCCGCTCGAACGCGGCGGCACCTCCAGATGGGTGCGGAAGAGTCGCACGTCGCCGCCGCGCACCTTGACCAGCCAGGGCAGGATGCGCGCCTCGCCGGCCTCGGCGAAGCGCAGCGAGCCGTTGATGATGTCGAGATCGCCCTGCTCGATCTCGACGATCGCCTCGCCAGCGCCTTGCACGGCCGGCGCGAGGGTCAGCGGCTCGGTCTTTTCGGGCGGTGGCTCGAAGTACAGAACCAGACTGCTGCCCTTGATGCGGATGGGCGTCGTGAAGCGCTCTCCGCTGCCGGCCAGATGCAGCACGACCTTGGGAGCGAGACGGTAAGTTTTCTGCACCGTTTTCAGGTAGGCGCCGAGGTCGATCTGATTTAGATCGAGGCGCTCGCCGTGATAGAGTCCGTCGCCGGGCGCGGAGATCGCGGGCGGATCGGGATCATCGGGTACGTTCGGCGCGAGGATGGCGAAGCGGTTGACGGTCAACGACAACCAGTTGTCGCGCAGTGGCGGCAGTCGGTCGAGGTCGCAGCCAAGCAGTTGATCGGTCCCTGTGCTGGCGGCGAAGGCGACGGTACTGTCGGCGGTGCGGTAGGTCGAGGCAGGCAGTTCGGCGGGTTCGGGGAAGACGGCGGTCGGCCAGGACTTGGTATGTATCACGTCGCCCTCGGTTCGGCCCCAGAGTTGCCGCCAGGCGGGTACGTTCGCCGCCGAGACCGCGTTCGGTCCCGCCAGCAACGTATCCCAGCCGGCGTAGAGGGAATTGACGGCGCGCCATCGGATGCCTTCGGTGCCGGCGCCGCCTTCCAGACGAAGAAGTTCGCCGCCGGCCCCCTGGCTCCAGCGGCTCAGAAGCACGTCCCAGCCCAGCCAATCGAAAGCGGGTTGGCGGTCCTCGGCCGTCGCCGGCCGTACATTCAAAAGGTTCTTGCCGCAGATCATCGTCGAGCGAACCGCCCGCAATCGGGTGGGCCGTTCCTTTTCCGCTCGCACTTGCAATAGAGGAGCATCGCCGCCGGCGAGCAGGCAGTTGTCGAACAACACCGACGCGCCGGGTGCGTCGAGGTCGAAGACCGACATGCCCGCGCCGCGGACGTAGCAGCGCGTGAAGCGGCAACGGTGCTCCTCTTTTTTGTCATCCTTCCCTGGAGCGGGTGTGGCCGTGAGACGCGCCACGGTAACGCCGTTGCGCGGCCTGCCGACGACGGAAAGCGTGCAATCGGCGACGGTCAAATCGCCGTCCTCGACTCGCAGCACGGTCGCGCCTTCCGACGGCGCTTCCGGCCAACCCAGCGCAAGATGAACACCCTGCAAGGTCAGGTTGCCGTGTTTGACATCGAGAAAAACGAGCGCGTCCTTCTGGGGAGGCGGCGTACGGTTGCGGCGGTTCTCGTCGAGGGTGCGCGGCACGTCCCAGACCAGCAGGGGGCGATAGCCTTTCGCCGCGCGGAGGATGACACTGCGATCGCGCACGGCGGCGGGCACGTCGAAAAAAGGGCCGTTGTCGCGCAGTTCGAGGATGCCGGTCGCGCCGGCGGGGATGGCCTTGCAGGCGGCGGCGAGCGAACGGAATGTTTTGCCGGAAGCATCCGGCGGCAGCCGGCCGACCACCAACTCGACCGTTTGAGACGGCTTTGGTTCCACCGCCCACGGAGCCTCGATTTCCTTGCGAAGGGCGATCGCGTCGATCGCCTTGGTCGGCTGATAGAGGGCGGGCCAGTTCGGCTTTTTGACGACCGGCGGGACGCCGGTCCCCCCCGTGGAAGTCGGTGGGACCGGCGTCCCGCCGGTCGCCGTGTTGTCCACTGGAGGAATGGAGGAATCGTTCGACCCCGTTGCGGTATCGACGTTAGACGAACCCTGTGCGAGCGGTGCCTCATGCTTGCGTCGCAGCGACACCATGACGACCAGGCTCGCCACGAGGAGCAGAACACTGACGCCGGCCAGACTGTACCAGAGACGCGCCCGCGATTGGCGGCGTCGGGCGGCCTTCGCCTCGGCGGTGGACTTGCCGGTTTCCGTGTCGGGGCGAGAGCGGCCATGCGCCGGCCGCGGCGTCCGTCGGCCGTCGTCCGAACGCCGGCCCTTCCGGCGCGACGGTACGACGGGATCGCTGTCGTCGCGCGCCCGGTTTTCCTTCAGCTCGGGAGAGGACAGCGGCCGTTCGCCGCGAGCCAGGCTCTCCAGGTCGCGCAGTAACTCGGCCGGCGTCTGGTAGCGCTGACGCGGCTTCTTGGCCATCAGCCGGCGCAGGACGGCGGCGGTGGCGTCGGAGACACGCGGGTTAAGTTCCTGAATATCGGGCGGCTCCTCGTTCATGATGCGATTGAGGCGCTCGCCGAGTCCGCCCTTGGGGAAAGGCGCGTGGCCGGCCAACAGGTGATACCAGGTGCTGCCCAACGAATAGAGATCGCTGCGGATGTCGGCCAGGCCGCTGTCGCGCGCCTGCTCGGGCGCCATGTAATCCAGCGTGCCGACCGTCGTTCCCGCGCGGGTGACGCGAAACTCCTCGTTGCTGGCGTCACGGGCCAGGCCGAGGTCAGTCAGCTTGACGACGAGGCGATCGCCCTTGCCGGTGAGCAGGAAATTCGACGGTTTGATATCGCGGTGGACGATGCTGCACTGATAGGCGTGATCGAGCGCCCGACAGCCCTGCATGATGATGTTGAGCGCCTCGTCCGGATCGAGCCGGCCCTTGCGGGCACAGTACTCGGCCAGGTCGATTCCGTCGATGAACTCCATGGTGAGGTAAATGGTTTTGTTGGCCGCACCGAATTCGTAGAAGGTGACGACGTTTTCGTGGCGCAGTTTGGCGGCGTGTGTGGCTTCGCGGCGGAAGCGCTCGACCATGGCCCGCTTGGCGGCCATCTCCGGCGACAGCACCTTCAGGGCCACCTCTTGGCCGGTGTCGGTGTCGCGCGCCTTGTAGACCGCTCCCATGCCGCCGGTCGCGACGTGCGCCAGCACCTCATACTTGCCGATCCGGATATTCCGGCGCGGCCCCTTGGCAGAGGGATCCGAGGACATGGCGCTCCCGGCAGAGGGTTTGTGTGGAAACGAGACGATACCACCCCGGCGATTCGTGGTTCGGATTCATCTGCAAGATTATAGCTTTGCTTATGGGAGGTAGTCAACGAAGCGTGCGGGGGCGGCGACAGTCAATCCATCAACTCCGAAAGTACGGCCGGTTCCAGCGATTCGCCGCCTTCCTCTTCTGCCGTGGCCCGGTGTGAGAAATCGTCATTTTTTCGTTCAGGCCAGCGACACGCCGCGAGGTTAAGGAGGATAGTAGAGTGGTTCGCGCGCGGTTCCAACGGAGTTCTTTCCCATGCCCAACGATGCCAAACTCGGACTGGTCGTCGGCGTGAGTCTGGTCATCGTCGTCGCGGTGTTTTTCTTCCGCAAGGACGCTCCCGCCGTCGATCCGGCGGCCGCCACTATCGTCAAACCCGCGCCGGAGCTCACGCCGCCCCGCGTGCGCACAGGCAACGGACGCACCGTGCAGGCCAAGGCCACTGCCAACGGAAGCGATCCGATCGACGAATCGGATGCGCCATGAGCATTCGGAGGCGATGAATCGAAGTAGGTGCCGCGAGCCGAGCGGCACTTGTCATCCGGCTCGGCTCGCCGGACCTACGGCAACCACTGCGGCGGGAGAAAGGGGCGAGCCAAGGCGTAGACCGCCAGGGCGACTCCGGCCGTAACGGTCATGCCGAACAGCAGCAGCGTCAACCATGCTCCCCCCGGCGCGGCGGATTCCGGCGGGGGCAGAGAAGGAGACGGCACGACGGCGGGGCGAGCGGGACGCGTCGGCGGCGCGGCGAGGGGGATCGACGGTTGCGGGCGCGGGGCCGGCGTATTGAGCGTGGCGGGCCGCTGCGGAGGACTGGCGGGGGGCGCGGTCGCCGGCTTGCGCTGCGGTGGGCGGTTGACGTTCGTTGGTTTGGCCGGAGGAGGCGGCGAGGGAGGAAGCGTCGCGTCGGGTTCCTCGCGCAGCGGGTACACCTTCAGAGATTCGATGGTATTGCCCAGCGGCAGCGTCGGATCGTCGCGGATTTCGATCAGCGGTGCCGTTCGGGGAACCGCCCCCTCACCACTGCCCCTCTCCCCGCCGGGGAGAAGCGTTGGGGGCGGGGAGCCGCCACGCAGGTTCTGTAAGAGCGTCTCCGCGTTCTCCGGCGGATAGTTGACCTGCAAGTCATGGATGTAAATTTGGATATTGGTGGATTGAAGCGCCTGAGAGAAGGAACTGAACGGCTTGAGCATGTGGTGCGGGTTGCCTTGTAGCAGCCGCTGCCGCAGTCGTTCCGCCTCCTCAGACTTGCCCGCCGCGAACGCGGCCTCCGCCGCCAAAATCAGGAAACGGTCGCGCATCGCCGGCTGCCCCTGCCGTTCGTACCAGTCGGCCAATTCACGGTACACCTGCAACGTGGCTAGGTTATCCATGTCGATTGTCCTCTCGGTGGGACTTGCGCGTCCTCTCCTTACAATACCACAGGAGGCATGACGACCAAGCGCGAAAGTTCCAGGAGGGAGACATGACGACGGATGGGCAAGGACCGCTGGCGGGCATTCGGGTGCTGGATGCCTCGCGGGTGCTGGCCGGGCCGTTCTGCGGCCAGATACTCGGTGATCTCGGCGCCGAAGTGCTGAAAGTCGAACGTCCCGGCGGCGGCGATGAAACGCGCACCTGGGGCCCGCCCTTCGCCGGCGTGCTCAGTGCCTACTTCCTCTCCTGCAACCGCAACAAGCGCGGTCTGACGCTCGACCTGGCCCATCCCGAAGGACGCACACTGTTCCACGAGTTGGCGCGGCGGAGCGACGTGCTGCTGGAAAATTTTCGCGCCGACAGTGCCGAACGACTCGGTCTGACTCCAACTCAATTGCTCGCGGAACATCCGCGCCTGATCGTCTGCTCGATTTCCGGCTTCGGCCGCGACAGTCCTTTGCGCGACGTGCCGGGCTACGACTTCGCCATCCAGGCGCTGAGCGGATTCATGAGCATCACGGGTCCGGCCGAGGGACCGCCGTGCAAGGTCGGCGTCGCGGTGACGGACGTGCTGACCGGCCTATACTCCGCCGTCGCGGTGCTGGCGTGTTTGCAAGCCCGCCAGCGCAGCGGCCACGGGTACGCCATCGATCTGGCCCTGCTCGACTGCGCCGTCGCCGCTCAGGTCAACGTGGTGCAGGCGTACTTGACGAGCGGTACGGAGCCGGCGCGCCAGGGCAACGCGCATCTGCAAATCGTGCCGTATCAGCTTTTCGCCACGGCGGACACCTGGCTCGTGCTGGCGGTCGGCAACGACGGCCAGTGGCAGCGATTCTGCCGCGCCGCCGAGCGTCCCGACCTCGCCGG
>DATBGU010000433.1:0-59551 GCA_036557825.1 Gemmataceae bacterium | reverse complement strand
GGTGGCGCGGCCTTACGGCGGCGGCGACGGCCTGCCGCCGGCGGACTTCCTGCTCAACATCTCCAACGACGGCTGGTTCGACGGCACCAGCGAGCACGACGAGCATTTAGCCGTGTGCCGCTTCCGCGCCGTCGAGTGCCGCCGCAGTATCGCACGCAGCGTCAACATGGGCATCTCCGCAGTCATCGACAGCAACGGCCGTGTCCTGCGTCCGGAGTCGCTGCCGCTGCCCGATCCCAAGGTGAACCGCGACGACCACGTTTGGATGGTGCCGATGCAGCGCGGTCGCTTGACGGAGTTGCCCGTTTCGGAGTGGTGCCGGTACAAGAAAGTTCCAGGTGTCCTGCTGGCCATTGTCCCCATTGACGATCGGGTTAGTCTCTATGCGCGCTGGGGCGATTGGCTGCCGTGGTCGTGCTGGATTGCGATCGCGGCCGCGCTGGTCTTCGCGGTGGTGCGTCGCCGGAGGAGGGCGCAAGCGACAACGCCATGAGGATTTCCCCGCGAGCCGTGTTGTCGGTGCTGACGCTGCGTCAGCCGCCCTTCTGGGAGCGCTCCTGGAAACATCGCCTCGTTCGCCTGGCGATCTATGCCGCCGTGGGTTATCTCGCCATCATCGTGGTTCTGCTTCTGATGGAGGATTGGCTTCTCTATGTCCCTGGCGGTGCGGATCTGGGCAATCCCCCCGCCGGCATCGCCGTCGAGAACATCGAAATGACGAGTTCGCGTGGCGACCGCATCCACGCCTGGTGGGCCGTGCCGAAGGATTGGCAGCCCGAACAAGGCGCGGTGCTGTTCTGTCACGGCAACGGCGGCAACCTGGGGCATCGCGGCCGCCGCGCCCTGCCGCGCTGGACCGGCGAGATGGGGCAGGCCGTATTGCTGTTCGATTATCCCGGCTACGGCCGCAGCAGCGGCGAGCCGAGCGAGGAAGGTTGCTACGCCGCGGGCGATGCCGCCTACGACTGGCTGTGCGGGGTGCAAAAAGTGCCGCCGGAACGTCTGCTCATCTACGGCGGCTCGCTCGGCGGCGGCACAGCGGTCGAGCTGGCCCTTCGACGGCCGCATCGCGCCCTTGTACTGGTCGCCAGCTTTACCTCGTTTCCCGACATGGCGCAAACGCGCTTTCCCTGGCTACCAGGACGCTGGCTCGTCCACAATCAATTCGACAATCTGGGCAAGATCACCGAGTGCCGCGGTCCCGTGTTCATCGCCCACGCTCCGCGCGACGGCCTCATTCCCTTCGAGCAGGGCGAGCGCCTGTTCGCCGCCGCGCGGGAGCCGAAACGCTTTCTGCCGATGCCGAATTACCGGCACAATGACATCCCCGCCGACGAGTTTTATCCTGCCCTGCGCGACTTCCTGGCCGACTGCGAGCGGACGGCGAATTGATCTGGCCGTCGCGTTCACCCTTTGCTATAGCCCTCGCGTTGGATCGCCGAGACTGGACGTGGAGCCTAGGGACAGGGAGGATCTCATGGTCCGCAGAACACTCGCGGCCTTGCTCGCCGTGCTCGTGACGGCGTGGCTCGCCCAGGCGCAGGCGCCGCGCTTCCGCTGGCAAACCGGGCAAGTGCTCGTCTATCGCACCGAGCACCAAACCCTCGCCTCCTATGTGATGGGCGACGCCAAGAGCGAGACGAAGACGCGCGTCCAGTCCGCCAAGCGCTGGCAGGTGCTGGGGGTCGATCAGGCCGGCGTCGCCACGCTGCAACTGTCGCTGCAAGCCCTTTACTTTGAAACGATCCGCCCCGACGGCGAAGCGCTGCGGTTCGACTCGGCCAACCCGGATAAGAGCACCGAGGCGTTGAGCAAGCAGTTCGCCGACTACATCGGCAAGCCGCTGGTCGTTCTGCGCATCGACGCCCAGGGCAAAGTCCTCGACGTGAAGGACGCGAAGTTCGGTTACTCGGCGGCGCGCTACGAGAGCGATCCGGCGTTCAAGCTGCTGTTGCCGACGGAGCCGTTGAAGGCGGGGCAGAGTTGGGAGCGGTCGTATCAGATCACGCTGGAGCCGCCGCAGGGCACCGGTGAGAAATACGCCGCCGCGCAGCGCTACGCCTGCAAGGGCGTCGCCGATAACCTGGCGACCGTGACGCTGACGACCGAAGTGAAAGGCGCTCCGTCCGCTCAGGAAGACCAGGTGCCGCTGTGGCAGGTGCAGCCGGAGGGAGAGATTGTCTTCGACGTGCAAGCGGGCCGGCTGCAAAAAGCGACTTTGCGGATCGACAAGGAAGCCAAGGTCGAAGGCGGCAGCACGCACTTCCAGAGCGTTTACACCGAGCAATACGCCGGCGATCGGTAATTGTCTCGCGATTTCAACAACAAGCCCGGAGCGCCAGCGACGGGAGAACCCGTCGCTGGCGCTCCGGGCTTGTATGTCCAGTTCACCCCAGCAATTCCTGCACGGCCGCCTTCTCTTCCTGCAATTCTTGCAGCGTCGCCTGAAACCTCTGCTGCCCGAAGGCGTCGAGCTTGAGTCCTTCCACGACCGTGAGATTGCCCTTGCCGTCGCTGCGGCAGGGGTAGCCGAACACCATCCCCGGCGGCACACCGTACTCGCCCTTGGACACGACGGCGGCGCTGAACCAATCGCCCGGCGGCGTCGGCGTCAGCAGGCTCTTGACGTGATCGAGGGCGCCATTGGCCGCCGACATCGCCGAGCTTTGGCCGCGCGCCTTGATGACCGCCGCCCCGCGCTGCTGGATCATCGGCACGAACGTGCTTTCCAGCCATCCGCGATCCGTAATGACTTCGGTTGCCGGCTTGCCCTTGATCTTGGCGTTGGTGAAGTCGGGGTACTGCGTGTTGCTGTGATTGCCCCAGATGGTGACGCACGTCACGTCCGCGTTGGCGACGCCGGCCTTCTTGGCGAGGGCGGTGCGGGCGCGGTTGTGATCGAGGCGCGTCATGGCCGTCCAGCGCTCGGCGGCGATGGCCTTGCCGTTGCCGTGACCGACCAGGCAATTGGTGTTGCACGGATTGCCGACGACGAGGATGCGCACGTCCTTGGCCGCGTGCGCCGCCAGCGCCTTGCCCTGGCCGACGAAGATTTTGCCGTTGATGCCTAGCAGCTCCTTGCGCTCCATGCCCTGCTTGCGCGGAAACGAGCCGACCAGAAGCGCCCAGTTGCAGTCCTTGAAAGCCTTGTTCGGGTCGTCGGTGCAGATGACCTCTTGCAGCGTGGCGAAGGAGCAGTCGTCCAACTCCATGCCGACGCCCTCCAGCGCCGGCAGCGCCGGTGGAATCTCCAGCAGTTGCAGGATGACTTTCTTGTCCGGCCCGAACACTTCGCCGGACGCGAGCCGACCGAGCATCGCATACGCCACCTGCCCCGCCGCTCCCGTCACCGCCACGCGAATCGTCTCCGCCATGATGCCCTCCGCTTCTCGTCTGGGACACTCGACAGTCGCCCCCTCAGTCATACGTTATAACCTAGGAAACCGAGTGAAATGCGGCTATTCGGAGAGCCGGGAGCGTCAGCGACCGGAGAGGTTTCGGCTGATAGCGAACCGTTTGGAAGGAGATTTCGATGGCGGTGAAAGTGGGCATCAACGGCTTCGGACGCATCGGGCGTCTGGTCTTTCGCGCCCTGGTGGAGCAGGGACTTCTCGGCAAGGAACTCGACGTGGTGGCCGTCAACGATCTCGTACCGGCCGACAATCTCGCTTATCTGCTCAAGTACGATTCGACGCAGGGCCGATTCTGCGGCAGCGCCGCCAGCGCCAAGTCGTCGGCGTCAACGACCGAGGACGATCTGCTGATCGTCAACGATCACAAGATCAAGTGCCTGGCCGTCAAGGAAGGGCCGGCCGCCCTTCCGTGGAAACAACTCGGTGTCGAATACGTCATCGAATCGACCGGCCTGTTCACCGAGGCGGAGAAAGCGAAGGGGCACCTCAACGCCGGCGCGCGCAAGGTCATTATCTCCGCGCCGGCCAAGGGCGAGGACATCACCATCGTCATGGGCGTCAACAACGACAAGTACGACGCCGGCAAGCACAACATCATTTCCAACGCCAGCTGCACGACGAACTGCCTGGCCCCGGTCGTCCACGTCCTGCTGAAGGAGGGCTTCGGCATCGAAGAAGGGCTGATGACGACAGTCCACAGTTACACTGCCACGCAGAAGACGGTGGACGGCCCGTCGCGCAAGGACTGGAAGGGCGGCCGGGCCGCCGCGACGAACATCATCCCATCGGGCACCGGCGCCGCGCGGGCGGTCGGCCTGGCCATCCCGGAGGTCAAGGGCAAGCTGACCGGCATGGCCTTCCGCGTGCCGACGCCGACCGTGTCGGTCATCGACCTGACTGTGCGCACCGTCAAGGAGACGAGCTACAAGGACATCTGCGCCGCCATGAAGAAGGCGAGCGAAACGTACTTGAAGGGCATCCTCGCCTACACCGGCGACGAGGTCGTCTCCAGCGATTTCATCCACGACAAGCATTCGAGCATCTTCGACGCCGGCAGCGGCATCGAGTTGAACAGCCGCTTCTTCAAGCTGATTAGCTGGTACGACAACGAATGGGGGTACTCGAACCGCTGCGTCGATCTGCTCCGCTACATGATCGCCAAGGGATAAACGAACTAACCACAGAGTCACAGAGAACACAGAGAAGAAGACACAGAACAAACAAAGGAAAGAGAAGAAATAAGGATCATCGACATCCCTTTCTTTATTGTTTTTTTCTTTTCTGTGTTTTTCTCTGTGCTCTCTGTGACTCTGTGGTTAGCTCTTCTTTCTTTGGAGGGCTGCATGGCCAAGAAGACACTCGATGATTTGACCGGGCTGCGCGGCAAGAAAGTGCTGGTGCGGGTCGATTTCAACGTGCCGCTCGACGCGGCCGGCAACATCACCAACGACCGCCGCATCCGCGCCGCCCTGCCGACGCTGCGCAAGATCCTCGACGCCGGCGCCGCCGCCATCGTCATGAGTCATCTCGGCCGGCCCAAGGGCGATCCGAAGAAGGATGCCGCGTTCCGCATGGATCGGGCCGCCGCGCGGTTGGGCGAGCTGCTCGGTAAGCCGGTACATAAGGTCGATGAAGTTGTCGGCCCCTCCGTGACGGCGGCCGCGCAGGCGCTGAAGCCGGGCGAAGTGCTGGTGCTGGAAAATTTGCGCTTCCATCCGGGCGAGCAAGCGGGGGATGCCGCGTTCGCGGGTGAGTTGGCGAAGCTCGGCGATGTCTACGTCAACGACGCCTTCGGCACCTGCCATCGCAAGGACGCCTCGATGGTCGCGGTGCCGGCCGCCATGAAGGGCAAGCCGCGCGTCGTCGGCACGCTGGTGGCGAAAGAACTGGAGATACTGGATCGCTTATTGTCCAATCCGCCGCGGCCGTTCGTCGGCATCCTCGGCGGCGGCAAGGTGTCGGACAAGATCGGCTTCATCAAGAGTCTGCTTTCGCGCGTCGATCGCGTCCTCATCGGCGGGGCGATGACGTACACCTTCATGAAGGCGCTGGGCAAGAACGTCGGCGATTCGCGTCTGGAAGCGGACAAGCTCGATTTGGCCCGCGAACTGCTTGAGCTGGGCAAGGGCAAGATCGAACTGCCGGTCGATCATCTCATCGTCGCGAAGATCGATGAGCCGCAAACGGCCCACATCGTCGAGGGCGACCTCCCCGCCGGCGCCGTCGGTGTGGACATCGGCCCCCGGACGATCGCCAAGTACAGCGAGGCGGTGCGGCAGGCGGCGATTGTGGTGTGGAACGGCCCGCTGGGCAAGTTCGAGGATGAGCCGTACAGCAAGGGCACCAAGGAAATCGCCCGCGTGCTGGCGGAATCGAAGGGCATCACCATCGTCGGCGGCGGCGAGACGGCCGAGGCGGTCGAGGAGTTCGGCTTGGCCGACAAGATGACGCACGTCTCGACCGGCGGCGGAGCGTTTTTGGAATACGTCGAAGGCACGCCGTTCGCGGCGCTGGCGGAGATTGATGATCGCTAAAGGACGCTCTTGTGTTGGCATGCCGGATTGACAAACCTTTCGGGCATCATATGATTAGACAGTGGATGCAAAGGGACAGCGGAGGGCGAAGGAATGCCAAGCGAAGATGCATCACTTCGTCAAGCCCGCGACGAGTTGATTCGTCTTATCGAAAATGACGACTGGCGGATCACCGGGCGAGCGGAAAGGGAAGGACGGGAAGTCCTCCGAAGTTTTATCCAGTTCCCGACCCAATTCGCCGTCATCCAGTACGCGCTGGATCTTCTGAATGCCAATCACCCGATGCACGTCGTCCAGCGTGGCGAACCGCCCGGCTCATTGGGGATCGGTTACCTGATGAACGTGAGCGACGAGCATGTTCAGGATCTCTACATCGAGTTGGTTATCGAGGAAGATACGGCCTGGGTGATTAGCTTTCACATTAGCAAACATCACACGGGTGGTTGAACCATGACCCACGAACCATCGCGGAGCGCCGCGCCGCGCTGCCCCGTTTGCGGCAAAGGGCGGCTGAAATCGGAAATCGCGACGGAACGGTTTCCGTATGAGGGCGATCGAGGACCGATCCTCATCGAGGCCAAGGACGTGCCGATTCAGGTCTGCGAGGCGTGCGGCGAGACGTTCAGCGGACCCGAGGCGGCCCGGCTTCGTCACGAAGCCATTTGCCGCGCGTTGAGGTTGCTGACTCCCGATGAAATCAAGTCGCTCCGCGAGCGACTGGGCAAAACGCAGCAGGAATTCGCGGTGTTGACGGGGATTGGCGAAGCGACCATCTCGCGCTGGGAGCGCGGCCGATTGTTACAGAACCGGGCCAACGACAACTTTCTGCGCTTGCTCGTCGGCAATCCAACCAACCTCAAACTTCTGCAAGAGCTGCGCGTTGATCTGAATCCGGTCCCGATCTGACAGGGCGCTCGGTCGGAACATTTCCGGGAAAAGAAACCAGAGAACATCGCCATCCCCAGCGCGGAACGGGAGTGGTAACGCTTCCTATCTTGTCAACCGTCCGTCCCGCCGCTACCATGTCCAAATGGTATTACAAAGTATTTCCTTTTGAGGACGATCCCATGATGAGACGACGCGCAGCGGAGGCGTGGATGATCGCGGCGGCGCTGGTGGTGGGGAGCGTGGCAGGCTGCGCGCGCTCGACGCCGGTCTGGCAGGGTCGCGGTGGGCCGCCGCGCGTCGTCGTCACCATCCCGGCGCTGGATAACTTCGTCCGCAACGTCGGCGGCGATCATGTCGGCGTCGTCTGCCTGTGTACCGACAAGGGACCGCATCACTACGAATACACGCCCGAAGACGCTCTCCTGCTGCGCGACGCCGACCTGTTTTTCGCCATCGGCCTGACGCTGGACGACAAGTTCGCCGACCCCATTCAGAACGAAAGCCACAACGCCCGCCTTCGCTACATCAAACTTGGCGAGCGGCTGCCGAAAAAGTTGCTGAAGTCCTCCGAGGAACACGAGCAAGGTAAGGAGGAAGCCAAGCACGAACACGAACACGAGCACGAGCACGGCGAGCACGATCCGCACGTCTGGCTCGGCATCCCACAGGCTGTCGCGATGGTCGAGATCATCCGCGACGAACTGAAGACCGTCGATGCCGCCCACGCCGAGGACTACGACAAGAACGCGGACGAGTACATCAAGAAGCTCAAAAAGCTGCACGAGGACGGCAAGGCCAAATTGAAGGACAAGAAGAATCGCAAATTGATCGCTTTCCACGAATCGCTCGCCTACTTCGCCGACAGTTTCGATTTGAAGATTGTGGATGTCATCGAGCTGGCGCCTGGCCAGGAGCCGTCGCCCAATCACTTGAAGAACCTCAAAGCGAAGTGCGAGAAGGAGGACGTTCACATCATCGCCGTCGAGCCGCAGTACAACCAGGGATCGGCGGCGAAAGTGCTGAAGGACGAGGTGAAGAACGTGGATTTGGTGGAGGTCGATCCGCTCGAGACGGCGATCGCCAAGGATCTGGAAAAGGACGGCAGGGCGCTGAAGAACACGGACTGGTACGAGAAGAAAATGCTGAAAAACCTCGACGCCCTGTCCAAGAGCTTGCCATGAGTCACGATCTGGTGACGATCAAGGATCTGTGCGTCACGCTGGGCGGCAATCCCATTTTGCAAGGGGTCAACGCCTCGTTGGCGCACGGAAGCATCACGGCGCTGATCGGACTCAACGGCGCGGGCAAAAGCACGCTGCTGCGCGCCCTGGTCCATGAGGTGCCGTACAGCGGCCGCATCGAGTTTCACTGCGGCCACGATCACAGCCGGCCGTCGCCCGAACACGTCGGCTACGTGCCGCAGAAGCTGCGCATCGAGGCCAACCTGCCGCTGACGGTGTACGACCTCATTGCCCTAGTGTTGCAGCGCCGGCCGCTGTTCCTCGGCGCCGCCCGCCGCGTGCGCCGGCGCATGACGCACATGCTCGAACGGGTCAACGCCCTGTCGCTGATGCACAAGCCCGTGGAGAAGCTATCGGGCGGCGAGTTGCAGCGTGTACTGCTGGCGCTGGCGATGGAGCCGCACCCGGAGCTGCTGCTGCTCGACGAGCCGGCGGCGGGCATCGACTTCAAGGAAGGCGAGAAGTTCTACGATCTGATTGCCAATCTGAACCGCGAGACGGGGGCGACGATCCTGCTGGTTTCTCACGATACCAACATCGTGGACCGCATGGCGCACCACGTCCTTTGTCTGAAGGATGGCCGCATCGCCTGCCAGGGTCCGCCGCGCGAGATCATCAACGAAGGGATGCTGGAACAAATCTTCGGCAGCCGCAAGGGATTCTACGACCATCACCATCATCCTCATCCCCACCCCGAGGCGGGATGAACTGGAACGGAGTGAAAAAAAGAGCCGCCGGCAATCCCCTCACTGCCGGCGGCTCACAAGGTCCTCTTCTTCTCCCCAAAGCAGAGGACATCAGTAACCTAGGTCACGATTTTGACGAATGCAAGTTTGCTGCGATTTCTTGCGACAGTGAAGAATTCGCGGCCTTTGTCGATTTTTCGGGAGAAGCGAATCCTCGCGCCGGCGCGATTACGGCGGCAGCGAAGGACGATCCCAGTCGCCGAGTTGACGCTGTAGTTCGTCCCAGGACAGCGGCCGGCGCGGCACGCGGAAAAAGTTCTCGGCCAGTACCGCGATCGTCGTCCGCGCCGCCTGCACGCGATGCACCTCCATCTCCAGCCGTCGCAGCCAGAACGGCACATCCAGCCCCACGCCCATCGGCGTCGCGGTGAACGTCTGCAACTCGCGCTGCAAGCGCGCGAAGGCCGGCTGCTCGCCGTCTTGACGGGCCTCGCGCATGGCCGGCTCGATCAGGGCGCACAAACGATCGAGCGCCAGCGGCTTGATGAAGCGCTCGCCGAGGCGGTCGCGGATGGTGCTGAGGCGCACGCCGCGAACGCGCTCGAGGCGTTCGAGCTGTTCGAGATGGCGGCGCGCCAGATCGCGGGTGACGCGGGTCAGCGATTGCTCCCACAGCACGGCGGTGTGAGCGCGGCCGCGGCGGGCCAGCACCTCGTGGGCCAGCACCAACGGACGGAACTGCCAGGCGTGCCGCTCGTAGGCCGCCTTCAGACGCAGAAAATCAAGCAGGACATGAAGGTTCTCGCCGTAGTCGGACTGCGTCGTCGTCGTGTTGTAGTCCTTGTACTCCTCGTAGTTCTCGATGACCGCCTGCAAGACAATCTCCAGCCGGCGGATGGCGTCCTCGCGGCGAATGGTTTCGCCGATCTCGTCGAGCAGGCGAATCGGCCGCAGCGGGTCGGGGTTGTCGCGCAGGTAGTCGAGATAGGCGCCGGCGCCGCGATGGAGGATGCCGCGCAGATTGGCCAGCGTCATGAAACGAGCGTGGAACAGATCGCCGCCATAGCGCTGCACGAACGCCTGCACGGCGCGCCATTCCGACTCTCCGGTCAGCGTTTCCAGTACCGACAATTGCAGCGAACGGCTATGCTCGATCCACAGCGTCAGAAACGGCGCGGTCAGGCGCTCAAGGACGGAAACCAACTCCTCGTCGCTGTCGTGGCGCGGTCCCCAGGTTGGGGCCGAGGCGACGACGCTTTCGACGACGGCCTGGTAGGCGGACTGGAAGAAGTGGTTGAACTCAGTGACGCCGCGGCCGCGCATCGTCTGGGCCTGCTCCATCGTGCGGGCGGTGCGCAGCAGGTCGTAGGTTTCGCGCAGCAGTCCCAGACGCGGCAAGTTGGACAGGAGCGCTCGCAGCACCGTCTGGGCGAGGCGCACGCGGAGGATCTGTTGCGGCGTGCCGCCCTCGGTCAGCGGCGTGAACAGCAGCGGCTCGGACTGGAACTTATCGAGGAACGCCGTCAGCACCTCGCGCGCCGCCGCCGCCTCCCCGGCGAACAGCGTTTGCTCCAGGCGAATGGCGAACGGCTCCCATTCCGATTCGGCAGGCGCGGCCGCGCCCTCGGCGACGTCTGCCGCGCCCTGCAAGGCGCTGACGGCCAGCGACATGTCCAGGCAGGCGGCGACGGCCGTGAACAAAAGCTGTTCCTTCAGGACGCGGCGGCGATCGTACTCGACCAGCGAATCGTAATCGCCGGTCGGCTCGCGGAGCGGATGATCGTGGATGGCGTCGAGCAGGACGAACAGCCGTTGCCGTTTGTCGCGCGCCGCCCTCAGCCAGTCGGCGGGCATTTGGTCCCATTCGCGTCGGGCGCGCCGGTCCTCCGTCGCGGCGCGGGCGGCGATCTGCCACAGTCGCGCCAACGTGGACAGAAAATGCAGCCGTTTCTCCAGGCGCGCGCCCTCCCGCTCCAGGTCGAACTCCTCGACCGGGCCGCCGTCGGCGATGGCGCCCTCGTTGTCGTCGGTGGTGTCCTGGTAGGTGACGTCCTCGTAGGCGGCGCCGTAAACGTCTTCCTCGCGTTCCTCCACCAGCGCCGGACCCGGCAGTTCCAGTTCCGGCACCTGCCAGAACTCCTCCGCGTTGGCCTCCAGGTAATCGAAGAAGCGCACGATCAGTTCGCGGCGTTTGTCTTCTGAGCGGGGGGCGTCAGTCCCCTGAGATGTGCGGGACTCAGGGGGCTGACGCCCCCCGCTCAGACTTGAAGTGGGCGCCGCCGCCAGCATCCAGCGCAGGGCCAGCGTATGAAACGACCAGGCCCCATCCTCCAGCGGCACCTGTTCGGCCTGACTCAGCCAACTGCACAACAGCGCCAGCGCGGCGCGATAATCGGCTTTGCGCAGCAGCGTATCGACGACCAGGGCGAACGCCTTGGGCGAACGGAAGTGTTCGAGCTGATCGCGCCAGAAGGCGAGATCGGCGCTGGCCTCGCCGCGCTCGTGCCAGCGGGCCAGGGCATTGGCCACGCCGATAGCCGACGATGACGCTTCGCCGGCGTGCAATCGCCGCACGTCGCCGACATCCACGGTGGCGAAGCGGTCCCACCACTCCGCCAGTCGTTTCAGGCCGGCCGTCAGCGTTTGAACCAGTTCCGCATCGCCGGCGGCGGCCGCCTCGCTCATCAGCCGGGCGTACAGATTGAAAATCTGCTCGACGACCTGGATCAATTCCTCGACGCGCGGATCACGGGCGCTGTCCTCGCGAGCCGGCGACAGCGGAAACAAGCCCTGAAAGCCGAGGATGTTCCACGGATCGACGAACGCGCCGCAGGCGATGCCGCGATGCAAGATGTCCTCGACCTCCGGCAACCGTCGCGCCGCCTCGCGCAGCTCTCCCTGGTCGGACTCCACCTGCCCGCTGGTCAACCGGCACAGGATCTCGCTGAGCAAGCGCACCGACACGGCCGGGATGCGCCGCGCCTCGGTCCGGCTGGCCTCCGCGTAGCCCATCTCGGCGAACAACAGCGCCAGGTAGCGCTGCTGCAACTGCGCGGCGCGATGGCGGGCGAGATAAGCGTTGAGATGCTGCCGGGCCGCGCCGAACGCTTGCCGCGTGCCCGCTTGCTCTTCGCGCAGACGGGCGGCGTGCGTGCCCTCCAAACGCTGGAGCAAATGCTCGTAAAAGACATCGCGATAGCGCGCGATGCGCGGCAGCAAGGTGGCGAGCGTGGTCGTGGAGTCGTGCGCCGCCGGGCCGTAGCCGCTGATGCCGGTGGCCATGAGCAGCGTTCCCGCCAGCACGGCCGCCCCTTCCAGCAGCAGCTCTTCGCGGTCGAGCGGGCCGGGCGCGTTGATGCGCTCCATCAGGGCGTCGAGCGTGATCTTGCGGACGACGTAGCGGCGAAAGCGTCCCTGGTTGTCGAGGTGGTGCGGATCCCACTCGCCGAAGACGTAATTAGGCCGGCGGTTGACCGGATGGCCGTGATCGTAGGCGCGCAGATCGACGGCCAACTCGTCGAGCAGCTCGAAATCGAACTGCGCCTCGGCCCGCAGGGCGGGGTCGGTGTTTTGAACGATGGCAAGAGCGCGGGCGATGAGGTCGCGATAAGGTCCGCACGCCACGCCGGCGCCCTTGAGATAGAGGGGCAGCGGTCGATGGCGTTCGTGGCCGTATGGCTCGCCTTGCGGCCGCGTCTCCAGAATGGCGATGGGGCGATGGCCGACGAAATCGTTGAGGCGAGCGAGCACGGCGGCGATCGTCGCCTCGGCGTCCCCGTTGGCGGCGGCGCGCTGGGCGAGGACGGTTTCAAAGACGCGCGCCAGGAAGAAGGGGCCGAACAGATCGCGGTCTTCGAGGTGGGCGAGCAGGTCGGCGTGATGGCGGCGGTAGGCGGGCAGCACGCGGGCGGCCAGGGCGAGGACGTGTTCGGCCTGGGTCACGTCGCGGAAAGCGGCGCTGTCACCGGCGTGCAGACGGCGCAGGCTGTCCGACAGCCAATCGAACAGCGCCTGCCACGGCGCCGGCTCGCCGTTTTCGGCGAGGAAGGCGAAGGCGTCGTTGAGCAGCTTCTGCCAGCGCGGATCGGGCCGGCCGTCGGAGAAATTCAGGTAACCTAGAAGCGCCGAAGCGGAGACGATCCGCTCCAATTGCGCATGACGTTCTTGCACCACTGGCTCCTCTTTGTGTCCCTGGGGCGTCATTGCCCCCTCTGCCCCTATGCAGCATAGCGTGCGAGGGAGAGGACCGCTAGGCTGGTGGAAGAGAGCGGTGCGACTGCTTTAGTGCTGTGGACGCTTGCGGACCATCGCTTGATAACCCACATAACCCGCGAGTCGATCGGCGTCGTGCGGATCATCGCTAAACCGCAGCGCGCGCATCGTTCGCCGCAGATGGTCGGGCAGACGAACGCGGCCTCGCCGAGTTAGAACCACTCCGGTAATTTCCGGCTCATCGCGGCCGCGATGCACCCGCCAGCCCTTTTTCGGATGCAGAGTGTATCCGAACTCATGCAGGACCGCCCGCACGCCGTTCTCGAAATCCGAGGGTGGGCCGGGCCAATGACGCCAACTGAATACCATGTCGTCGCAGTAACGGGTATAGCTCGCGCCGGCGGCATCGGCGCGGCGGGCGAGCCGCTCATCTAGTTCGCGGTTGAGAAAGTTGCTCAGGTTCGGGCTGGTCGGCGCTCCCTGCGGCAGACCACCGCGGTACGTCGTCAGCAGCGTGAGCAGCCGCGCTTGAGCGGGACCGACCCGCTCGCCCCACCAGTCCTCAACCCGCCTCGCGCTCGTGGCGGGAAAGAAATCCTCCACGTCGGCGGTGATGAGCAACTCCGCGCCGGCGTGCGGCCAAACGTGATGGGCGATCGATTTCTTCTTGCGGTAGGCGACCGCCGCCGAGTGAGGTTGCTCGGCCTTGAAATAACGGACGATGATCTCGCGCTGGACCCGTTTGAGCTTGCTGTCCGGCTCGACGATCTCGCGCCGGCCGCCGTCCTTCTTTGGCTTCGTGAAGTGACGGTAGTGAAAATGCGGATGCAGGGTTCCGACCGCGACCACATCCTGCAAGGCAGTCCGGGGCAGGCCGAGTTCAGCGAGCAGGTTGTCCCATTCGCGTTCGAGCGGCAGCCCTCGCGTCGTTTTGACACGCATCCGCGCGGGATAGCGTCCGCCCGTCAAGGCGCGCACGAGCGGCGCGAAGACGGCAAACGCGGTCATGAGCCGCCCTCCTTGCGGCGCGGCACGAACAGCTCGGCCAGATTCGGCAGCAGCACGACGTTGCCGCTTTTGCCTGCCAGATTGACCAGCGCCTCGATTTCTTGCAGGCGGGCGACTTCGGGGTTCTCGGACAGAACCTTGGCGGTGTTGGCGCGGGCGCGGGCCGCCGCCACCTCGTGCCGCGCTCGCACAAGCTCGGCGCGGCCGGCGCGGTCGGCCTCGATTTCCTGCATCATCACCTGCCGAACTTCGCCCGGCAGGATCACATCGCGGATGCCGACGCGGCTCAGCTCCACGCCGTAGCGTTTGGCCGGCTCGGCGGACAACCGAAGCAGCTCAGCTGCCATCTCGGCGCGGCTGTCGAGCAACTCATCGAGCGTGCGGCCGGCGATCACGTCGCGCAGGGCGAGCTGAAGTTCCTGGTGAAGCTGTTCGGTGTAGTTCTCGACTGCGTTGATGGCGAGGACGGGATTGGTAACGCGATACTGCGCCACCAGCGAGATGCGCACCTCGATGCGGTCGGCGGTCAAGATGCCCTGGCCGGCGACGACGTGACTCATCTCGCGGAGGCTGACCTTGATCGCGTCCACCGGCTCGTGGTTCCAGAACGTATAGCGTCCCGGCTCCAGCACCTGCTGGAGCTTGCCCTCGCGGTAGAGAAGTGCGCGCTCGTACTCGTAGACGATGACCTCTTTGCGGAGCCGGAAGGTGGTGGGTTTCATCGGGGCATTCATGGCCGTCGGCCTCCACGTGATTCCAATACCGGACTGTTCGGATGCCCTCGCCTTACTGCGAGGGGGCGCGGGTTGACACCGTCGTTGTCCGGGTCGTCGTGACGGCCCGAACGCCGGCGGTGGGTATCCCCCGTGCCGCAAGCCCGGTTCAGACGCCCACCCGAAGGTGGGAGGCGTCCAAACAGCCCGGCCTGGATCGAATCCCTAGCGCCGAAGGCGGTAGGGATTAAAAATAGCCCCATACGCGGAACGCACGAGCCGATCGGAGGTGCGCCGCTGGTGCCAGACCTACTATAGACGCGGCTGGAAGATGCGACAATCGCAGCAGCGGGTGAGAGCGCGCGCAAAAAGCCCCCACGGCAAGGTTGGCGTGAGCCGTGGGGGCGGGGAGGGGTTTGCTTGGATCACGCCGCTTCCGGCGGCGCGATTCAGCTACTGAGGATAATGTCGGCTCTTCCCCTGGGCGCAGTTGAATTTCTCCTGGCGAATGTGCGGAACGCGCGCGAAAAATGGGGTGGTGGCCTCGCCCTCCCCGACGCTAGACCAACCTCGAAAGCGCTCTAAGCCGCGACTCCAACTCGGTTCAACTGTCCCGTCGCAGTCCACACGCTTTGAGCAGCGTTTCCTGAACCGTCAGATCGTGGGCGGAGGAAAAGTCGGCGGCCTTCTCGCCGCGGATGACGCGGGCCATGTCGGCGGCGTCCGCGACGTAGCGCGTGTACTTGGGAAACCTCACGTCCTGCGTCCCTTTCTTGTACTCGCCCCGCGCCTCCGACAGGGAAACCCGCGCCGCCGGGTTGTCGAGCGGCTGGATGTGGAAGGTGCCTTCCGTTCCGCACACCACGAGATGCCGGCGGTCAAACCCCTCGACTTCCAGGGCACTCGATTTCACGCACGCCGTAGCGCGGGGATAGCTCAACACCGCGAGCATGTTGTCGAGCAGCTTATCATCCCGGGACGAGGAATGCCGGTTGAAAGCGCTCACCTCTTTCGGCTTGCCCAGCACGCCGAGGACGAGATCGAGAATGTGACAGCCCAGCTCGAACAGGATACCGCCGCGATATTCAGCCAGCCGTTTTCGGTCCGCCGCATCGACGACTTTGCTCATGACGGCGTGGACCTCGAAGACCTCGCCGAGCCAGCCCTTCTTGAGGAAATCCCGCAACAGAACCACCGCTGGGTTGTAGCGGTACATGTACCCCATTTGCACGAGAAGTTTCTTCTTGGCCGCCCTGTCCAGGATGCGTTGGAACTGGGGCAGCGACTCCCCGGCCGGCTTGTCGATGTGGACGTGCATGCCCGCGGAGACACAGGCCTCGGCGTTGTCGAGCAGATCGCGAACGCGCGTCTCGACCAGCACCGCCTGGAGGCCGGGCGTTTCGAGGAGTTGCTCGGCGGTCAGCCACTTCAGGCCGCGGTACGGGAGCGCGTTGGCGGCCTGTTTGCGAAGTTCCGCGTCCGGCTCGACGATGCCAACAACCTCGTAGTCGGGCGACGCGCGGTAGACGGCTATCTTGCTGGCGTGGGCGTGGCCGACGCCGATCTGTCCGATCTTAATGCGCTTCGGAGCCGGCTTTTCGTCGTCGGCGATCGCGGCGGGCGCCACGGTCTGGGCAAGCACAATGCCGCCGACCTGTTGGAGGAAGTCTCGCCTTTCCATCGTTGTCTCCCTGTTGTGTCCCAATCATACTAAGACAGTTGCCTCTTGCACTGGGGCGATGGCCGTGGCCTACTATCTGAGGAAGCTACACGCCCCACGTACCGGAGATAATCCATGAAATCCGCGACCCTCGCCTCCTCCTGGCTCCGCCCTGTGGTGATCGGCGCCCTTGTGATCCTCGCCCCTTCCACCGCCGGAGCCGACGCGCCGGCGTGGTTGAAGAAAACCTACACCTATAAGACCGTGGATGATACGAAAATCGAGGCCGACGTTTACCGCGCGGCGGACACAACGGTTCGGCCCGTGGTCGTATGGCTGCACGGCGGAGCCTTGATTGTCGGCAGCCGCGGCGCCGTCCCCCACCGCCTCGTCGAACTGTGTCGTCGAGAGGGGTTCGTGCTGGTGTCCTTCGACTACCGGCTGGCGCCGGAGGTCAAGCTGCCGGCCATCCTCGAGGATGTCCGCGATGCGTTCCGCTGGTTGCGGGCGCGTGGCCCTGGACTGTTCCACGCCGATCCGGATCGACTCGTCGTCACCGGCGGCTCGGCCGGCGGGTATCTCACGTTGATGACTGGCTTCTGGATCAAGCCGCGACCGCAAGCGCTGGTCGCCTACTGGGGCTACGGCGATGTAGACGGCGACTGGTACACCAAACCGTCGGCGCACTATCGCAAGCAAGGTCCGCCGATCGGCAAGGATGAGGCGTTCCGCGCCGTCGGAGGCCGAGTGCTGACCGGCACGGAGGGCGACACGCAGAAGGCCCGCGGGCGGTTCTACCTTTATCTGCGTCAGAATGGCTTGTGGACCAAAGAGGTGAGCGGCTTCGATCCGGGCCGGGACGCTCGCAAGCTCGACCCGTACTGTCCCGTCCGCAAGGTCAGCGCGGAGTACCCACCCACGCTGCTGATCCACGGGACCGAGGACACGGATGTTCCCTACGAGCAGTCGGTGGCGATGGCGAAGGAACTGGCCCGGCACAAGGTTCCTCACGAACTGGTCGCGGTGCGCGGGGCGGGGCACGGACTGGCCGGCGGGGACAAGCAACTTGTGGAGGACGCTCAGGAGAAAGCTCTGGCGTTCATCCGTAAGCATTTGAAGGCCAAGGACCAGGAGCGTTAGATCGCTTTGGAGGCCGGTGTAGCGGGAGGGCGAGGCCACTGTTTTGCACAACTTGGAAAGTTAAAGGGGCAAAGGGGTTAGGGAAAACCAGTTAGTGAACACTCGTTCTTCCGCGTTGGAGTGACAACGAGGTGTCACTGAAAAAGAGTCGGACAAACTTTGGTTTCTCACCATTTTTGTTCCTTTGTTCAGTACCCCCGAAGTTGTGCAAAGCAGCGGCCTCGCCCTCCCAAATCAGGACACTACCAAAAATGGGAAGAATCCCTTCGCGCTCTCCCTCTAAAGAGGGCAGAGCCGGGTGTATCGATCGCGAGGGCCGTCATGGCGCGGCGAAAAGTGACCGACGTTGTTCGTTATTTGCAGCAAATCTCCGCTGCCGCAGGCGCCGGGTTGACCGACGCCGAGCTTTTGGAGCGCTACGTTCGCCATCGCGATGAGGCGGCGTTCGAGTTGTTGCTGTGGCGTCATGGCGTGCTGGTGTTCAACGTCTGCCGACGAGTTTTGTCCCGCGAACAGGACGCGGAGGACGCCTTTCAGGCCACCTTTCTGGCCTTCGTGCGCAAAGCGCACGCCATCGTCCGCGGCGGCTCGGTGTCCAGCTGGCTCTACAAGGTCGCCTATCGGGTCGCCCTTGAAGCGCGGGCGCGGGCGCGGAAAACCGCCCAGCGCGAGCGGCCGGGCGGCGAGGCGCTGGCCGTTCAGCCGTCGCCCGATCCCATGTGGGAGGATCTGCGTCCCATCCTCGACGAGGAATTGAATCGTCTGCCGGAGCGACTGCGGCGGCCGTTCGTTCTCTGCTATCTCGAAGGCAAAACCAACGAGGAGGCGGCGCGGCAACTCGGCTGCCGTCCCGGTACGATCTTCTCGCGGCTGGCGCGCGGCCGGGAGTTGCTGCGCAATCGGCTGGGGCGTCGCGGCGTGACGCTGTCCGCCGTCGCTCTGACGGCGGCGCTGGGACAGCACGCGGCCGAGGCGGTCCCGGCCGCGCCGCTCTTGATGGCGGCGCTGCGGGCCGCGCTGCTCTACGCCGGCGGACAAGCGGCTGGCCATATCTCGATTCAGGTGACCGCGCTAGCGGAAGGAGTGTTGCGAGCCATGTTCGTTACCAAGCTCAAGATGGCGGCGCTGATGTTGTTCGTGGTGGGACTGCTCGCGGCCGGCGGGGTGTTGACGCGGCAAGCCCTCAACGCGGCCCCGCAGCCGGAAGCCCAGACCGAGCAAAAGCTGGTCTCGCCCAAGGTCGCCGCCAAGGCCGAGGACAAGAAGACGGTGCGCGCGGTACTGCCCACGCCGGGCGGATTGCATCGAACGACAGAGGGGGCGGGGCATGTCCGCGCCGCCGCCCAGCAGCAGGTCTATCCGGCCGTCGCCGGTTTTCTGAAGCAACCGCTGGTGGACATCGGCGACCGCGTGAAGAAAGGGCAATTGTTAGTGGCACTGGATGCGCCGCTGCTGGTCAAGGATTCGGAGCAGGCCGCAGCCGCGCTGCAACTGGCCAAGGGCCAATATCTGGAAGCGAAAGCCCACGTCGTCACCACCACGGCGGAATTGAAAGCGGCCGAGGGGCGCATCAGGGAGTGCGAGCGAAAACTGAGCAGCGACAAGACCTATCTGACATTCCGCAAGAAACAACTCCAGCGCTATCAGGAGCTTTTCCGTACGGGGAGCATCGAGCAACGCCTGGTCGATGAGCAGGAAGACCGGCACGCGTCGGCCGTCGAAGCCGTGGCGGCCAGCGAGGCGGCGCTGGAAAGCGCGCGCTCGGTCATCGCCGTCCGGGAGAGCAAGATCGAAAGCGCCAAGGCGGCGTTGGACGGCATGGAAGCCAGTTTGAAAATGGTCCAGATCGCTCTGGACAAGGCCCGGCTCAAGGTGACATACACGCAAATTGCCGCCGAATACGACGGCGTCGTCACGCAGCGAAACTTCGACGCCGGCGATTTCATTCCCGCCGCCGATCAGGGAACGCGCCGGCCCTTGCTGACCGTGCTGCGGACGGATGCGGTGCGGGTGCGGGTCGATGTGCCGCAAGGAGACGTTCCCTTCATTCGTGCCGGTGTCGCGGTCGAACTGCGGGCTGACGCTCTGCCCGGCGTCAAACTGCCCATCAGCAAGGTTTCGCGTATCGGCTTCTCCATCGACGAAAGCACCGGCACGATGCCGCTGGAAATCGACGTGGCCAACGCGAAGGAGCTGCTGCGGCCCGGCATGTCCATGACGGCCGTCATCCACCTCGACAAGAAAGCGCCGGCGGACGCGATCACGATACCGAGTTCCTCCGTGGTAAAGCGGCGGGAGCGCGAATACGTTTACATCGTCCGCGACGGCAAGGCTCATTTGACGCCGGTGTATCCAAGCTACCGCGGCGAGGGCCGCGTGGAAATCGCCTCCGGCGTGAAGGCGTCGGATCGCATCGTGGTCGATCCGGGCGGTCTGGAAGGCGAAGTTGTGCCGGTCGAGGTCAAGAAAATGCCGTGACCGGAGAACACTGCAACCATCGATTCGTTTAGCCGCGACGCGCAGCGGAGCGCGTCCGCGCTCCGCTGCGCGTCGCGGCTAAACGAATCGATCCACTCAAAAATCCGTGGAAGGCGCTTCGCGCGTTTGCCTACTATAAAGGACAGAGCACAGGGCAACCGCGCGAGGAGTTTCCATGTCGCGCCGAAAAGTCACCGAGATGGTGCGCTATCTGCGCCATCTCGTCGATCCCGAAAACACCAGCGGATTGACCGACGCCGAGCTTTTGGAGCGCTATGTCCGCCATCGCGATGAAGCGGCGTTCGAGTTGTTGCTTTGGCGTCATGGCGTGCTGGTGTTCAACGTCTGCCGCCGCGTGCTGTCCCGCGAACAGGACGCCGAGGACGCTTTTCAAGCCACCTTCCTCGCCTTCGTACGCAAAGCGCACGCCATCGTCCGCGGCAGCTCCGTCTCCAGCTGGCTCTATAAGGTCGCCTATCGCATCGCTCTCGAAGTCCGGGAGCGAGCGCGAAAAACCGCCGCCCAGGAAAAGCCGGGCGGCGAGACGCGGGCCGTACAATCCTCATCCAATCCCGTGTGGAGCGATCTGCGGCCGGTCCTCGACGAGGAGCTGAGCCGGCTGCCGGAACGACTGCGCCGGCCGATCGTCCTGTGTCATCTTGAAGGCAAATCCAACGAGGAGGCGGCGCGGGAACTCGGCTGCCGCCTGGGTACCATTTATTCGCGTCTGTCGCGCGGACGAGAGTTGTTGCGGCGGCGGCTGCTGCATCGCGGTGTGACACTGACCGTTACGGTTCTAACGGCGGCGCTGGCCGAACATGCGGCCGAGGCGACGCCGGCCATTCCTGTTGTGCGAACCGCCGTGCGCGCGGCGCGGACGTTTGCCGGCTTGTCGTCGGGCGGGCCGATTTCGCCCCGCGCGACGGCGCTGGCGGAAGGAGTATTGCGGACCATGTTCGTTACCAAGCTCAAGATGGCGGCACTGGTGTTGTTCGTGGTAAGCCTGCTGTCGGCCGGCGGTCTCTTGACCCACGCCTTGACAGCGGCCCCGCAATCGGAGGCGGAAGCGCCCGCTTCCAACCCCAAGGAAGCCGACAAATCCGATGCGAAGCCGGTCGCCGTGCGTGTCGTGAAACCGACGCCCGGAGGGATCGCGCAATCGACGCGGCAATTGGCCGAGGTCGTTGCCGCCCAGCAACAGCAAATCGTCCCGCTGATCTCCGGCACGGTCAAGGAAGTGAAGGTTGACATCGGCGATCGCGTCAAAAAGGGGCAAATGTTGATTGTGCTCGATGCGCCGCTGGTAAGCAAGGAAGTAGAGCAGACGACGGCCGCCGTGGAGATGGCCGAGGCACAGACCGAGGAAGCCGAGGCGCATGTGGTCACGGCTCAGGCTGACGTGGAGTCCGCCAAGGCCAGACTCGATAAGGCGAACGAATTGAAATCGATGCGCGAAACTGTGCCCCGCGCGCAGATAATAGCGGCCCATGCCGAGGCCGCTGTCGCCAAAGCCGACGTGCAAGTCAAGATGGGCAAACTTGCGCACGCCAAGGCAGCCCTGAAGGCAGCAAAGGCCAACGTGCGAATGGCCGAGGCGGCGAGGGACAAAGCGATAATCCAGAAGGGCTTTCTCCACATGGATGCCGACTTCGACGGCGTAATCAGCCAGCGCGACTGCTCTCCCGGCGCCTACGTCCAAGCCGGCGAACGAGGCGATCGGCACCCGCTGCTGACGCTGACCCGCATGGACCGCGTGCGCGTCGTGGTGCAGCTGCCGGACAATTATGCCGCGGTCATCGAGCGCGACGACCCAGTCGATCTGCAAATGGGACAACTCCGAGCCGCGCCAGGGCAGCCCCGTCGCCCTGCTCCGTCCCCCGAATCCGAGGGTCTCATCACGGCCCAAAAGATCGCTCGTTTCAGTCCGGTGCTCGACCGGATCAATCCAGTCAGTCGCACGATGCGGGCGGAAATCGACGTGGACAATCCGAAGATGCGCCTCCTCCCCGGTATGCTTATGACGGCCACCGTGCATTTCAACAAAACGCGCTCGGCCAAATCGTTCACCGTGCCGGCGTCATGCCTGATCGTCGAGTCAGCCGAAACGATCATCCAGGATGATGGGAGGCAGTTCGCCGTGAAGGGCAAGGTCTTTTTGTATATCGTCCGTGGAGGCAAGGCGCATCGGACGGAGGTCAAACCTGTGTTCCCCGTACCGATAGGCGAAGGTGAGGTAGAGATTCGTGAGGGCGTGAAGGCGTCTGACCAGATCGTCACCGATCCCAAAAACCTCAAAGGCGAAATCATCCCCGTCAAGGTCAAGCCGGCGCCGTGAACGCTGGCGATTTCTTGCTAGCCCGCAGCGCCAGCAAGGGACATTCCCTTGCTGGCGCTGCGGGCTGGCAAGAACTATCCCGTGGTTGGAAGCCGCAAGCGGCCGACCTGCTCTTCGATCAGTTGTTTCAGCAGCGTGCGATGACAGTGCGCCGGATCGGTGCAGGCCGACGAACATAAGAGCGTAATGGTCTTGCCCTCGGCGACCTTCTCGGCCAGCACGGCAATGCTCTCTTGTTGCTCCTCTCCCTTCATCTCGTCTAGATAGCGGCGGCGATATTCCTTCCAGTTGATGGGCGTTTGGCCGTGCTTGCCGTAGTAGGCGGCGTGCAGATCCTTGCTGGGTCCAAGATGGCTCCACCACAGATCCCAGGTTTCCTTGGACTTCGGCAGGGCGCGCGGGCGATAACGGCAAATCAGCAGGCGAAAACCATCGCTTTTCGCACGTCGATCGTCCCAGCGCTTCGTCTTGATCATGTCCGGCACTCCGCTCGCCAAACGCGTCTCGCCACTACAATAGGCGGAAACGTGGACCTTTGCAATCAAGGAGATTTCATGGAACGCTCCGCCATCCTCTGCGTCTTGCTGTTGTTGCTGACCGCGCCCGCCGCCGTCTTCGCTGAGGGCAAGCGGCCGATGAAAATCGACGACCTGTTCCGCTTCAAGCGTGTCAGCGATCCGCAAATCAGTCCCGACGGCAAGCTCGTCGTCTACGTCCTCACCACCGTCGATCTCGACGGCAACAAGTCCTCCTCCGCGTTGTGGCTGGCCCCCACCGACAAGGGCGAACCGCGACAGCTGACGAATACGTCCAAGAAAGACCGCCATCCGCGCTGGAGTCCCGACGGCAAGCACATCCTCTTCGAGTCCAATCGCAGCGGCGACAATCAACTCTGGATCATCGACCTCACCGGGGGCGAGGCCCGGCAGCTGACGACGATCAGCAGCGAAGCGAGCAACGGCATCTGGTCGCGCGACGGCAAGCACATCGCCTTTGTGTCGGCGGTCTATCCCGAATACAGCGACAAACCGTTCAAGGAGAGCGACGCCCTCAACAAGAAGCGCAAGGAGGAGATCGAGAAAAGTCCGGTCAAAGCGAAGGTCCACACGCGCCTGTTCTATCGTCACTGGGATTCCTACGTCGAAGACAAACGGCAACATCTGTTCGTGATGCCCTTTGAACCAGCCCGAAGCGCCAGCGAGGGCAACCCAGAACCGCACGACGCGACGCCCGGCGACCGCGATGCGTTTCCGACTTCCAGCACCTTCAGCACCGGCGACAATTTCACCTTCTCACCGGATGGTAAATATCTCGTTTTTACGGCCGTGCCGGCGAAGGACGAGGCGTGGAACACCAATTACGACATTTGTCGTGTGCCGATCGGCGGCGGCAAGGAGTGGGAGAACCTGACGAAGAGCAATGAAGCGGCCGACAGCGGGCCAGTGTTCTCGCCGGACGGCAAGAAACTGGCGTATCGCGCGCAGAAGCGCGCCGGCTTCGAGGCGGACAAATGGGAATTGATGGTGGTGGACTGCGACGCCGGCGGCGCCTTCAAAGGGAAACTACGGAGCGTTAGCGGGGAATTGGCCGGCAAAACCGGCCTTTCGGTGGACGAGTACGTCTGGGCCGCATTTGTCCGGCCCGACGAATTCAACCTCATTTTCGCCGCGGATGAAGAGGGATTGAAGCCCCTATTCACGGTCTTTCCTTCTTCGCCGCCCGAAGGGGGACAGCCGGGAGCCGTTGCTACCTTTGGAACAGAGGGTACGAGGGCGAACCTTTCCGCCAGCCGCGATGGGAAGCAGATCGCGTTTACCCGCGCCTTCCTGAACCAGCCGCCGGAAGTCGGGACGGCCGACAGCTTCCTGAGAAATGTGCGGTACATCAGCCACGCCAACGACAAACTCTTCGCCGAACTCGACCTGCCGCGCCCCGAAAGCGTGAAAGTCAAGGTCGAGGGCGGCGCGATGCAAATGTGGATTTTGAAACCGCCCGGTTTCGATCCCGACAAGAAATGGCCGCTGGCCTATCTCGTCCACGGCGGCCCGCAAGGCGCCTGGGAGGACGGCTGGAGCTATCGCTGGTGCCCCGAACTGTGGGCGGCGCAGGGCTACGTCGTCGCGCTGCCCAATCCGCGCGGCAGCACCGGTTTCGGCCAGAAGTTCGTCGATGAGATCAGCGGCGACTGGGGCGGCAAGTGCTTCGACGATCTCATGAAGGGCGTCGATTTTATGGAGAAGTTGCCGTACATCGACAAGAAGCGCATGGGCGCGGCGGGAGCGTCGTTCGGCGGCTACATGATGGACTGGTTCCAGGGCAACACGGACCGTTTTCAAACGCTCATCACGCACTGCGGCGTGTTCAACTTCGAGAGCATGTACGCGCTAACGGAGGAGCTGTGGTTCGACGAATGGGAGCACGGCGGGCCGCCGTGGGGACCGAATCGCAAGTCCTACGAGAAATTCTCGCCGCACCGCTACGCCAAGAACTTCAAAACGCCGATGCTCATCATCCACAACGATCTCGATTTCCGCGTCCCGGTCAGCCAGGGACACGAGCTGTTCACGACGTTGCAGCGCCTGCGCGTGCCGTCGAAGTTCATCAACTTCCCCGATGAGGGCCATTGGGTGCTGAAACCGAAGAACAGCGAATACTGGCACAAGGAAGTGTTCGCCTGGCTGAAAAAGTACGTGCCGCCGGGCGGACGCTGAGATCTTTTTGCCTACTAGCCCGGAGCGCCAGCGCCGGGCTTCACGGCACCCGTCGCTGGCGCTCCGGGCTAGTTGCTTATGCTCTTCGTGCTTCGCGCCGAAGTGGTTGTCTGCACCAGTTCGCGCGCCAACTCGGCGCTGCGCCGGCATTCCTCCGGCGGCGTGCTGGCGCGGGCGAACTTGGCGAGGTCGCAGCGCTCGAACAAATCGCGCAGCCGTTCCTGCTGCTCCGCCGGCAACTGCGGCACCTGGCGAACCGCGTCGAGAAATTCCGCCGTCGTCTGCTGCAAGGCGTGCGGGACGTAGCGTTCGGCCAGGTAACGGCGGACCACGAGCGATAGCTGCGTGTGAAACGCCTCGGCGTCTCCTCGCGGCGGAGTCAGCGTGGATTCGATGCGATCGAACTCGCGCAGCGCCCACTGGTCCGGCGGCAGCGGCGGCTCGGACCTGCCGCGGCGACGACGGACGATCCACGCAGCCAGCACCAACAACACAGCCGCTCCCACGGCCAAGGTCAGTCCTCGCCGCCGCAGCCAGGATGATTCGTCCTCCGGCGGCCGGGGCGGCCCGAACACATCGCGGGCCTGCTTGAGAATATCAATCCATTTTGCTTCCTTCCACTCGGCTTGCGGGCCACTGCGGAAGCGCACCGACAAGTCCGGCACCGTCTCGACGCCCTTCTTGCGCTGCTTCAGCCGGATGATCTGGCGCCAGGTCGCGCGCTGGTTGCGCACGGCGCGCGCGCTCGTCAGCCGCTCTTCCTTCCAGGCCGCCGTGGGGTCGCCCAGTTGCGGCTCCTCGACTTCGAGCGTCTCCGGGCCTATGACTGTGAGTGTTAAAGTCACCTCGCCCAGTCCCGCTTCGGCCGTTTTGTTGGCGGCCTGGACGGTCAACTGTGCCTCCATGTCGTCGTGTTTCTCCGGCGGAAATGTGTACTGCGCCTGCGCCAGCGCGCCAAACAAGAGGACGGCCACGCTTCCCGCGCCACCAATCCAGCGCACGATCATGGTCAGTGCCTCCTCAGCCGGCGCTCGCGCAGCCGGAAAAAGCGAATGAGAGCGTCGAGATGGCCGCCGTCGGTCGAGACCTCGATGAGATCGACGCGCGATTGCCGGGCCATCTGTCGCAGCGCCGCGCGGCGCTGCTCGGCCGAGGCGCGGAAGGCTTCCCGTACCGCCGCGCTGTTGGTGTCCAGCAGCAATCGCTCGCCCGTCTCGGCGTCCTCCAGCTCCAGCAGTCCCACCGCCGGCAGGTCTTCCTCGCGCGGGTCGGTGATGCGGATGGCGATCAGATCGTGCCGCCGGCCGGTGCGCTTGAACGACGACTCGAAATGCGGATCGAGGAAATCGCTCAACAAAAAGACGATGGTGCGGCGGTGCAGCACACGGTTGAGAAAGTCCAGCCCTTCGCGCAGCGACGTGCCGCGATGCTCGGGTTGATAGAACAGCACGTCGCGGATGAGCCGCAGCACATGGCGGACCCCCTTGCGCGGCGGCAGAAAGCGCTCGACGCGGTCGGTGAACTGCACCAGTCCGACGCGGTCGTTGTTGCTGATGGCGCTGAAGGCGAGAACGGCGGCCAACTCGGCGGCGACCTCGCGCTTTTGCTGGGCGCGCGTGCCGAACTGATGGCTGCCGCTGCAATCGACCACCAGCACGACCGTCAATTCGCGCTCCTCGATGAAGCGCTTGATGAACGGATGGCCCATGCGAGCGGTGACGTTCCAGTCGATGGCGCGAATGTCGTCGCCGGCCTGATACTCGCGCACTTCCTCGAAGGCGATGCCGGTGCCCTTGAAGACGGAGTGATACTCGCCGCCCAGCAGATCCTCGACGGCGCGGCGCGCCTTCAGTTGCAGGCGGCGAATCTGGCGAATGACCTCACGAGGGAGCATGACATTCCTCGTCCGACAAGCCAATCACTTCCAGGCCGCGAACGATGCGGCGCTCCCCATCTCCTCCTCGATGCGCAGCAATTGATTGTACTTCGCCAATCGTTCGCTCCGCGCTACCGAGCCGATCTTGATCTGTCCCGCCCCCGTGGCCACGGCCAAATCGGCGAGCGTGTCGTCTTCCGTCTCGCCGCTGCGCGCCGAGATGACGGCACGATAGCCCGCCGATCGCGCCAGCCGCACCACATCGAGCGTTTCCGTCAGCGTCCCGATCTGGTTGACCTTCACCAACACGCCGTTGGCGACGCCCTCCGCGATGCCGCGCCGCAGTCGTTCCGGGTTCGTCACGAACAGGTCATCGCCAATCAGCTGCACCCGCTCGCCCAGCACCGCCGTCAGCTTGCGCCAGCCGTCCCAGTCGTCCTCCGCCAATCCGTCCTCGATGCTGAGGATCGGATACTGTTTCACCCATCGTTCCAGCAGGGCAATCATGCCGTCGGCGTCGAGCGCGCGGCCGTCTTCTCTATGGAGATAATATTCCTCCACCCGATAGAAATGCGTGCTCGCCACGTCCAGCGCCAGCGCCGCCTGTTCTCCAGGTTTCAGCCCCGCTTCCTCAATGGCTTGCAGAATCATCTCGACGGCCTGCTCGTTGGATTGCAGGCGCGGCCCGAAACCGCCCTCGTCGCCGACCAGAAAGCCCTCGAACTCGTGGCGGATCAGCACCCAGCTCAGCGCCCTGTAGACAGCGACGGTCATCTCCAGCGCCTCACTATACGAGCGCGCGCCGATGGGCATGAGGAGGAAATCTTGCAAGTCGAGATTGCCGCCGGCGTGCAGTCCGCCGCTGATAAGATTGACCATCGGCAGCGGCATTCGGGCGACGCCATCGGAATCGAGATAGCGCCAAAGCGATTCGCCGCGACTGGCCGCGCCGGCGCGAGCGCAGGCGAGCGAGACGCCAAGGATAGCATTCGCTCCCAGCCGCGATTTGTTCGGCGTGCCGTCCGCCTCGCACAGCAAGTGATCGATCCGCGCTTGCTCGGTCGCGTCGAGTCCGTGCAAGCGCGGGGCGAGGACATCACGAACGTTGGCGACGGCGCGGCGAACGCCCTTGCCGCCGTAGCGCGACGGGTCGCCGTCGCGCAGTTCGGCCGCCTCGTGCCGGCCGGTGCTGGCGCCCGAGGGCACGATGGCGCGACCTACAGCGCCGCCGGCGCAGTGGACCTCGACTTCCACCGTCGGATTGCCGCGACTATCGAGGACTTCGCGGGCGTGGACACGGCTAATGGTTGGATCACTGGGGGTCATGCAAGCACCGCTTCGCTCATTTCTAGCACCTCGCTCCACTGCCTCGGGCGCTCGCGCAGCATTCGACAGGCTAGCCGGCGCACCGCCGCGCGTTTCGGTTCCTCCGGCAGATACTCGACCGGACTGGTGCCGTCGATGCGCGCCAGCAGACAGACGGCGCAATGTTCGATGGCGCGCGTCCACAATTCCGCGTGCGGCAGGAACGTCGTTTCCGCCGCATATCCCTGCCCGAAACGGCGCGTCAGCTCGAAGTGACGCTCGCGGTCGTGCGAACGCTTCACCGCCTTGAGCAGCAGATGACTCAGAAAAAAGCCGAGATCCATCGTCGGATCGCCGAGGTGCGCCGTCTCGTAATCGACGAGTGTGAAACCGTGTTCGTGCGTGAGGATGTTCTTCGGACTGTAATCGCCGTGGCACAGCGCGTCCCGCGCCGACATCAAGCGCTCGATCAGCGGCTCGATGACGCCGGCCAGTTCGGGATGGCGCTCCTGAATGCGGCGATAGAACGGATCGACGCGCAGCTGCACGAACACGGTACGATCACGGAAGCGCTCGACGAGGCGCGGATCGTGGGCGGTGGCCTCGTGAATGCGGCCGAGGATACGGCCGGCGTACTCGCCGACGTCCAAATCAATCTCGCCCGCCAGCAGTTGCGATTTCCATACTTTCGCCCCGCGCGGCGCGTGCGCCATGGCGAAGACGTAGTTGGCGCGATCGACGAACAGCACTTCGGGAACCGTGTGCGGCGGCAGCAGCGGCGCCAGCGCCTGCATCACCTCCTGCTCGCGATACACGCGGTCGAGGTCGCTGAACCAGGCGTCGCGCGTGCGCAGCTGCGGCCGCGATTGCTTGAGGACGAACAATTGTTCGGGCGTCTCGACGCGCAGCACGGCGTTGGACACGCCGCCGCCCAGCGGCTCGATCCGCGCCGCTCCCGCGATCCAGCCGCGCTGACGCAGGTAATCGACGGCGTTCTCCGCGTTCAGTTCGAGCATGATGCGGCCTCGGCGCGGCTACCAGTCACTGGTGATGGAGTGCTGTCCATTCTTTGGCTTGCGCGGCGGATCAATGACGAACGTCTTCGGCTCGGACACCCACTTGCTCTTGTCCTTGCCCATCGTGCCGCGGACGCTCACGCGCCAGGAGCCGTCCTTGAAGTCCTGCACCGAGAACTCGACGAGCAAAATGGAACGACCGTCCCAGCCCTCGCTCCAGGGCCGGGGCAGGTTGGCGACCGGCAGCGGCATCTGCTTCGTCTCCATCGCCGCCTGCGATTGGTTGATGCGTTCCAGCACCAGCGTGGGTTGCTCGTAAATCACCTGACCGCACGGCCGCAGATTCAGCCAGAAATGGACCTGCTTGTCGCGCCGTTCGAGGTCGCGCAACAGAACCACCATGCCGGGCGGGTTGCCGCTCAGTTCCTGCCAACGCTTGGCGTCGAGGACGCAAATCGCCTCGGCGATCTCGTCGCGTGGTTCGCCCGGATATTCCAGACGAAACGCCTTCACGAGCGCCGGCAGCGCCCGCTGACTTTTCGGATGCTCGTCAGGGAGAACTTCGGAATGACTGGCGCAACGGAGAACGCGCGCCGCCGCCGCACGCAACGGCGAGGACTTCGAGGCCAGCAGCGGCGTCAAGCAGTCGATCAGGTTCGTCTGCTCCTTCGCATCGAGAAATTGCACCTCCGGAAGTCGCTGACTCGGTCCCGCCCACAGAGTAAAAGGGTGGCTCAAGAGCGCCAACGCTCGGAGGCGGTCGCCTTCGAGAGCATCGTCGCCCGCAGCCATGCGCAGCAGCAGCGCTCGTCCGTCGCGCGTGCCAAAGACCGGCTCGCGCAGGGACGGAACCGCTCCGCCGTTCAGTTCGGCGTGGAGCTTGACGGCCGACCAGCAATCCGCCGGCTCGCAGGTATCGAGCACCCACTGAAAAACGTCCGCCTCCAGCCGGCCCCAGCCCTGCGCCGTCTTTTCGGGATGCACCGCCTTCGTCGGCGCGCCGAACTCGTAGCGGTGGCCCTCGATCCATTCCAGCAGCGCCCGATTGCGCCGCCCGACCGGCCGCAGCTTTTTCCGCGCCAACAGGTCGGCGACGGTCGCGGCGTCCGCACGAGCCTGACGCACCAACTCGGCCCAATCGACATCCCGCCGCTCCTCCATGACGTAAGGGCCGGGATTTATGATCTGGACCGGCACAAGCAGGCTGCGGTCGCGCGTCCAGAAGCGCAAGCCGGACGCGGCCGGCTCGAAACGCGGCTGCGCGCGCGTGCCGCGATTGGGGCCGAGGAAAAGCAGCACCTGCTCGACGGCCGGCGGTTTGCGTTTGTTCAGAGGCAGCGCCGTCGGGCCGGCGTCTTGGAGGTTGTGCGGTCCCGGATCGATGGCAACCATTTCGCCCGGCTTGAGTCCGTCGCCGCGAAGCACTTCCAGCACCCTGAAGCGCGTGGGAGCCGACGGGTCTTCGATAGGTTCGGCCAGCAGGACCGTCTCGGCGCGCAGGACCAACTCGCGCACCGACAGGGTGGGCAGATCCTCCGCCTCGACAGGAGCCGGCAAGATCAGGAAGGGGAGCAACGCTGGGATGGCCGCAACGCGCCGCATGGAGATAATCCTTCGGGGCATGGAATCGTACCGCCGATCAATCATCATACCCCTTGGGATGGCGGCGATGCCAGTGCCAGGCCGTTTCCAGAATGCCGCGCAGGTCCGTGTAGCGCGGCTTCCAGCCCAGTTCGCCCTGGATCTTCCCCGCCGACGCCACCAGCGCCGGCGGATCGCCGGCGCGGCGCGGTCCCTGCTTGATCGGCACCGGTTTGCCCGTCACCTCCTCGGCCAGGCGCACCACCTCGCGCACGCTGTAGCCGTGGCCGGTGCCGAGATTGTAGCGCAGGTGCTTGCCCGGCGTCAGGTTCTCCAGCGCCAGCAGGTGCGCCTCGGCCAAATCCTCGACGTGGATGTAATCGCGGACGCAGGTGCCGTCGGGCGTCGGATAATCGTCGCCGAACACGGTGATGGCCGGCCGCTGACCCAGCACGGCTTGCAGCACCAGCGGAATCAGGTGCGTTTCCGGCTCGTGATCCTCGCCGATGTCGCCGTCGGTGCTGGCGCCGGCGGCGTTGAAGTAGCGCAGAGCGGCGAAGCCCCAGTTGTAGGCGGCGGCGTAGTCGGCCAGGGCGCGCTCGACCGCCAGCTTGGTGTTGCCGTAGGGATTGATCGGCTTCTGTTTCTCGTCCTCGGTGATGGGCACCTTCTCCGGCACGCCGTAGGTGGCGCAGGTGCTGGAAAAGACTACGCGGTCGATGCGCAGCCGCCGCATGGCGTCAAACAAATGCAGCGTGTTGACGAGGTTGTTCTGATAGTATTTCGCCGGCTGCTCGACGGACTCGCCGACGTAGGCGAAGGCGGCGAAGTGGACGACCGCCTCGATACGATGCGCGACCAGCGCTTGATCCAGCCGCGCCGGCTCCGCCAGATCGCCGACGAGGAGCCGATCGGCGGGCACGGCGGCGCGATGGCCCATCGACAAATTATCGTAGACCCATACGTCATGGCCGCGCGCGAGAAACAGGCGAACCGCGTGACTGCCGATGTAGCCGGCCCCGCCGGTGACGAGAATACGCATGATTGGCCGTTCGTGTGTCCGGTTATCTGAAAACGAGCGATCCTCACGTTACGCAATGGCGGGCCAAATGGCAAGCATCGATCGAGGAGGCGTTCGTGAAAACAACCTCATAAATTGAAAGACGCCGGCCCTCCTCCGTGTTAGAATGGCCGCCGTGAGAAGGCGGGGAGGGACCAAGCGCGAACGGGAGAATTGACAATGCCTAAAATAGAGGTTAATTGTCCCCGATGCGGACAACCGTGGGTGGATAGCGTTAATTCCCCTTTTTGGATCGAGGCGCGAAATCGAGCGGAGGGACGAGCGCACACCCCGGCGACGCGAACCGAGGACGCCCGGACCATCCCCGGTAACTTATGCGGCGTCTGCGGCGCGCCGTTGCCCCAGCGAAAACGACGCCGCAAGCCGGACGACGCGGACATCCCCACTGTTTTGCCGGCCGACAAGGCGGACGGCGGCGCACCCCCGATACCGCCGGACGCGAGCCAGGCCGGCTCCCGACCGAGCGTGGACACGCCGCTCCTCCCGCGCTCCCGCGCAGAAACGCATAAGACGCCAGCGAGCGCGACAAGTTTCCTCGGTCTCGATCTGCTCACCTGGTGCCTCATCGGAGGGGGATTCCTCGCCGTGGTCCTGCTGGGCGGCGGACTCCTCCTCGCCATTATTGTGCTGTCGTCTCCCCGTAACCAACCGATGGCGGCACCGGCACCGCCCCCTCCCGCCCAACCGCAACGCCCCTCGCGGCCGCAACCTCGTCTCGCGCAGGAACCGCCGCCGGCCACGCAATTTCCGGGACTGCTCGCCTACTGGAGCTTCGACGAAGGCAAGGAAACGCGGGCGGCGGACTCCTCCGGCAACGGTCTGCACGCCAAGCTCGTCAACGCCGGCTGGACGCAAGGCATCCGCGGCAAGGCGCTGAACCTCACTGGACCCGACAGTTACCTCGACTACAGTGACTCGCCGCGCCTGTCCTTCGCGGCGGGGGCGCCTTTCACCATTGCCTTGTGGACGCGCACCCAGCGTGCCAAGGCCACGCTTCTGTCGCAGCGCAACAGCCGGGAAGGCGGCGCCCTGATCGACATCGTGCTCAAGGGGGGACGGGTGCAGGGGCAAGTTCGCCAGGACCGCAATGACGTGTTCGGACCTGTCGCGGTTGATGGCGGCGTTGTCAACGATGGCGGTTGGCATCACGTCGCCCTGACGCGCGACGGCGATCTTGTGGAGTTGTTCCTCGATGCTCTGTCCCAGGGGCGGAATCGCGGCGACATCGCCGCCGGGGCGATCACGACCGATTTGCGCGCCCTCGGTTCGGAGCGCTTTTGGATCGCCCGCAACGGTCACTTCGGCGACCCGCATTTCCAGGGAAACATGGATGAATTGTGCATCTTCGACCGCGCCCTGAAACCCAACGAGATCACGGCTCTCGCCGGCCGCTAAGCCTTGAAGAAACCTTAGCGGCAAATAAACACGGATAATGCTTGAATTATTCCGTGTTTGTTTGTGTTCATCTGGGGCTAATTTGTTATTCCCTTCGTGATGCCCATGAACACGTCTTCGAGGTCGATTTCCTCTTCCTTGAACATCTTCAGGCGCATCCCGTTTTGCAGGATCATCTCCGGGATGAAGCTGCCGTCGTGGACGCCGTCGTTGAGCGTGACGCGCAGACAGTCTTCCTCCTCGCGCGGCTCGACCTTCAGAACATCGAGGTGCGCTTCGAGCAGTTCGCCAGCCTTGGGGTTCTGCTCGTTGGCCACCGCGACCAGGTAAACCGTGTGCTGCCGTACCTGCCGGATGGCCGACTGCACGTCGCCGTCGAAGAGGAGTTGGCCGCGCTCGATGATGCCGATCTTGTTGCAGATGTCGGCCAACTCCGGCAGGATGTGGCTGGAAACCAGGATGGTCTTCCCCATGTTGCGCAGCTCTTTCAGCAGGCCGCGCATCTCGATGCGGGCGCGCGGATCGAGTCCGCTGGCTGGCTCGTCGAGCAGCAGCACTTGTGGCTCGTGCAGCAGCACGCGGGCCAGCCCCAGGCGCTGCGTCATGCCGCGCGACAGGCTCGTCACCAGGGCGTCGCGCTTGTAGCCGAGGTCCACCAGATCGAGCACCTGATCGACCTTGCGGCGGCGGTCCGGTCCCTGGATGCGGTAGGCGGCGGCGAAGAATTCGAGATATTCCGTGACCTTCATGTCGTCGTAAACGCCGAAGAAGTCCGGCATGTAGCCCATCAGGCGGCGGATCTCCTTGGCGTTGTTGTAAATCGAGTAGCCGCAGACGGTGGCCTCGCCCCAGGTCGGATTGAGGAGTGTCGCCAGGATGCGCATGGTGGTCGTCTTGCCGGCGCCGTTGGGTCCGATGAAGCCGTAAACGTCGCCGCGTTCCAGCTTGAGCGTCAGCCGGTTGAGGGCGTACAACTCGCCGTACATCTTGGTGAGGTCGCGGGTTTCAATCATATTTCTTCGTCCGCAGTCCGCAGTCCACAGTCCGCAGCCCGCAGCAATGAAACATCTGTCTTTGCTGCGGACTGCGGACTAATGACTGCGGACTAATGGGATATAAATTCGCACATAAGTTTCTTGCTGGAGATAACCGGACAGCGCGGGCCGTTGCGGCTGCGCGCCGGGTAACTCGTCGAGCCACAGACGCGTGGGCGAGACGCCGTCCTTTGTTACCGCCTCGGCGCGATTGCTGCGCGGCGGCGTATGGCCGACCAGCACAACCTCATCGCGATAGTGTCGCCGCGCTCCTTCGCCTTGCAACTGCACGCGCCAACTCTCATCGAGGGTGCGCAGACCGCTGGCGGGCTGCTCGGTGTCGCCCCGCAGATCGTGGAACATCAGTCGGCGCAGCGGGAGTTGCGCCCGCTGGGTGGACGGCGTCCAACCAGGCTCGATCCATTCGAGCAATTCGTGCTTCTTGACGTTGCCCTCGAACAGCGGATTGACATCGCGCGCTTCGCCAGGCATCAAATCGCCAAGAAGATACCATTTGCCCCGGTAGAACAGGGCGATTTCTTGCAGTTCGGCCGGCAGGTTGTTGGTGATCGCCCCGGACAGGACTTCCTCGTTGGCGCGGCTGATTCGCAGTTCGGCCTTGATGGGCGGCGGGCGGTCGGCGGCGGCGCGGTCCTTCAGCGGCGCGCGCCACGAGGCGGTGAAGGTGCGCGTCGCCCACACCGGGATCGGCACGCGGCGCAGTCCACCGGCATCGTCGGCGTACTCGTAGGTCCGGCGGAACAGGCTCTGCGAGTTGCCGCCCAGGTCGGACTCCAGCCCTTCCAACGTCGCCACCATGACCGGTGGTACCGGCGCGTCGGCATCGTCGGCGTCCCAGCGGCCGCCCCACTCCGGCGCTACCGGCTCCAGGCCGGCCGTGTAGTTCTGGATGCGCGGACTGAACAGCGTGAACCACGTCCGGCCGTACACCTGCCCCGGTCCATGCAGATCAATGTCAACCAAGTCGATCTTGTTGATCCGCAAATCGTCGCCCTTGACGTAGTAGGCCGTCGCGTAGGCCGCCACGCTGACGATCACCACCAATATCGGGAAGGTGATCCACGTCAATTCCAGGCGTTTGAAGACTTTTTTGAGGATGAGGTAATCGAGCGGGCCGACGAGGGCGATGTAGAAGAGGATGAACAGGGCGACCCAGCCGAAGGAGATGACCGGCACTTCCTCGAAGGTTTCCAGGCCGCGCTTGAGGTCCATGCCCAGTTCGCCGCTCTGTGCCCACGGGCCGACCGGCTGATCGACGTTCAGAGTTCCCACGTGCGGCGCGATCTCGCCGTGCAGTTTCTTCCAGAACGCCGGTTGTCCCTCCCAGGTCGAGAACGGCGGCGCGTCGAGATCGAAAGCCACCAGCAGGACGCGGCCCAGGCCGCAGCTGGATTGCAAGACGATGGGCCATTGTTTGGGATCGCCGCCCTCCTTGTCCGCCAAGACGAGAGCGTGCGCGCTCGGTCCGGGCTGGATGCAGGCGATTTCGACCTGGCGGAGCGGGTGTTTCTGTTGCGGATCGGGTACGCTCCATTTTTGCACACTGAGCAGCCCCGCCCGCGTGATCTTGCTCTTGAGGGCGACGTCCGCCAGCGGCACGCGCTCCAGCCAGCGGGCCACGCTCGGCTGATTGCTGCCGACCGACAGCACCAATCGGCCGCCGCGCCGCACCCAGTCCAAGAGCGCGTCGCGCCGGGCCTTGCTCATGTCGAGCAGCTGGTTGACGAAGGTGTTGCTGGAGGTCGCCAGTACGACAACATCCACTCCCTCGTACCCGAACCAGCGATCGGGCAGTCCGGCCACGTTCTCGACGAAGGCGAAGCGCTGCGCGCCGCCCTCCTCCGGTTCCTCGGCAACTTCGCCGGCCACGCCCGGTTTCTCCGGGTGCCTGAGCGCCGATTTCAGCGCGGGCAGGCGCGCACCGACAGTCAGATACAGGACATCGCGCGGGCCGATGATCTCGCTTTGCGTGGAGCTGGGATCGCGCTGCAAGCGAAGCGGCGTTTGCACATCCTGGCCATCGGCCTTTTGCAGCTTGAGGAGGAACGTGGCGCCGTCGCTGCCGGGGCGGACGTAGGCGAACACGATCTGTTCGCTGTTGGCCGGGATGGCCGGCACCGGCACGGAGTACAAATAAGGCACAGCTTCGCCATCGGTGGTTTCGACGACGAGGCGATAGCTGTCGCGGGTGATGTCGTCGGCGCCGGCCTTGAGCGTCACCTGGACGGGTGCCCAGACGCCGTTGCGCGATTGTCCCTTGTTCTGCACGCTGCGGAAGCCGATGCGCATGTCGCTCTCGACGATGTGCGGCGGCGCCGCAGCCTGAGCAGGCGCGACGATGGGAACCATCAGCAGCGCGAGCAAGAGGAATCTCGGCTGAGCGGGGGGCGTAAGCCCCCCGAGTGCGCACTCGGGGGGCTTACGCCCCCCGCTCCGTTGCTGGACACTTCTTATCCGGTTCACGGCTTCTCCGTCTGATCGCATACACAGGGGCTGCGTTGGCAGCCGGGACAGCCATCGCCGTACTTCGCTCGCACCGCCGCCTCCAGATCGACGCCGGCGATGTTGGCCAGGGTCGCCAGCCACGCCAGCACGTCGGCGAACTCGGCCGCGCGCTCGGCGTTGCTGCCGCTCCGCAGCGCCGCCGACAATTCGCCGACTTCCTCTATGAACCACATGAACGTGCCCTCGACGCCGCGCCGCCGGTCCTTGGCGTCATAGGTGCTACGGATGATCTCCTGCAATTGTGCGAGGGTAATCGCCATGCGTCACTTGTCTCCGAGCATTTGCCGCAGCTTGTCCGCCTCCGCGTCCTTCTTCTGCGCCTCCAGCGCTTTCAGCAGCAGCTCGCGAACATCCTTGTTCTTCACGTCGATTTCCATCGCTTGCCGGGCATACTTCTCCGCCTCGGCGGCCTGATTGTCTTCCAGCAACAGCCGCGCCAGCCGCACCCGCTGCTGCAACTCGTCTGCGTCGAGCGGCACCAGTTCCTTGAGGGCGGCGATGAGCTTCGCCTTGTCGTCCTTCTGGGCGTAGACGCGGGCCAGCTGGAGCAGCCATTTCGGCTCGAACGGCTCGGCCTTGCGGCCCAGCTCGAACATCTGAGCGGCCTTCTCGAACTCACTGGCATCGTAGTATATTTTCCCCAGCTCGAGCACGATTCGCGGGTCGGGATCGTCCTTGCGCAGCGCCTCTTCGAGCAGGCTGCGCTGGCGCTCCTCGTTGCCGGCCTTGCGTTCCAGGGCGGCCAGCACGTACGTCGCCTTGGGATGGTTCTTCTTCTGGTCGAGCACCTTGGTTGCCAGCTTCCGCGCCTGCACGCGATCGCGGTCGAGATAGCGCACGGCCAACTCGGCGGCGGCCTCCAGATCGTTGTCCTTCTCGACGGCTTTCCGCAACTCGGCCAGCGTCTGCTTCTTCTCCGGCGGCTTGCCCTGCTGAAGCGGCTTGATTTCCTCGTCGAGGAACGCGCGGTAGCCCTTCTCGAACGTCTCCTTGTCCACCTTGCAGACACGGCGAAGCACCTCGACGGTATCCAACCCCTCGCGATAGGCCGCCAGCATCTCGCCGATGGCCGCCGCGCCATACTTGGCCTTGATGTAGTTGACGTACAGCTGACTCTGGCAGTACGCCATCTGCCATTCGTCCGGCCCGCGCGGGCGAATGAAACCCAGATCGATGTTGTCGAGGTCCATCAGCTTGCCGGCCGGCACGCGCTCGCGCAGCAGCTGGTTCCACGTCGGCGGTCGCGGAAAGCCCTCGTTGTTGACCGCCAGTCCTTCCGTCAGCCAGTGCGGCACCAGGAAGCGCGTCTGTTCGAGATTGAAAATATGAACCATCTCGTGGCGGAGGACGCGGCCCCAGTTGAACGGCTTCTCAAGGTCGTGGCTGTTGGGCGAGGCCATGGCGAACATCTTGCCGGTGCAGGCGCCGATGGTGTGCAGGTCCGGCAGGGCGACGATGCGGCCGCTGAACATCTCGTGATTGTTGAACACTTCGATGAGGATCGGTCCCTTCGGCCGATAGTTGAATTTCTCGGCCAGGTCGGCGTAGATCGCTTCGAGATACGGAGCCATGTAACGGGCCAGGGCGGTATCGTTCTTCGGATCGTAGCGCAGCACGAAGTGATCGGTTGTCAGCGTCTTGTACTTCTCCAGGTGGCGCAGCACCTTGCGCAGGTTGTTGACGCGGACGTTGAAGGGGTCGGCGGCGAACGCCTTGGCGAGCGTCTCGGCGGCTTCCTTTTCCAGCCCCATGCGCATGTAGAGCTGACCGAGACTGTTGAGCGCAGCCGGCGCGGTGGGTCGCAACTCCGCGGCCTTCTTGAAGCACGTCTCGGCATCGTCGAAGTAGCGGCGCTCCTCCAGCCGTTCGCCCATCTCGAAGTAGAACGAAGCGGGTTTGGGATCGAATTGCTCGACCTCTTTCGTGAGGGCGGCCAGGTCGTCCTTCTTGCGCTGGAGGACGAGGCAAGCGGCGATGCGGCCCAGGGTGCGCTCGTCGCGCGGATTGATCTTGCGCGCGGTTTCCAGCTCCTTCATCGCCTTTTTGGTATCGTTGGAAGCGAGGTGAACGTCGGCGCGCAGATGCAGCGCTTCGGGCAGTTTCGGATTGATGTTCAGCGCTTGCTCGGCTAGCCGTTCGGCTTCCTTGATCTCCATTTTCATCAGCGCGGCGACGCCCTTGGCGGCCAGCGCCTCGGCGCAGCTGGCGTTGATCTTCAGCGCGTTGTTGAACGCCGCGATCGCTTCCGGCCGGTTGTATTTCTCCAGCAGCAACATGCCGGCCTGGTACTCGGCGGGCCAGTACGCCTTATCGGACTTGAGGGCGTCCTTGTACACGTCGTTGAGGATGAACTCGAACTGATCGTGCAGCTTGTTCCAGCGCGCGTTCTCGGCGCCGGCGAGGGCGACCAGCACCAGCTCTTCCGGGTTCTTGATGGGATCGTCTTTCTGATCGCGCTGCGTGTAGGTGCGGACGAACCACTTGCATTCGGCATCGGCCTTCTTCAGGTCGCCGCGATCGCGGTAGATCTGAGCGCGGACCCAGCGGGCGAGGAACTGATTTTTGTCGGCGTCGATGGCGGCGTTGGCCGTCTTCTCGGACTCGTCCCAGCGGCCGCGCAGATACAGCAGTTCCGCTTTCCGGGCGAGCAGGCCGGCGTCCTTGGCACTGTCCTTCAAGGCGGTTTCGATGACATCGAGCGCCTTGTCGTACTCACCCTCGCTTTCGAGCGTCCGGCTGAGTCCGACGACGGCGGCGGAGCGCTCTTTGGCGTCCTTGGTCAGCGCCTCGAACTGCTCGCGCGCCTCGCCGTAGTTGCCGTGCAGCCAGCGCTCGCGCGCCTCCTTCAAGGTGGGGGCCGCGATCGTGGGGGAGGGGAGGAAATAGAGGACGGACAGGCAGGCGAGCAGGTGTTTTTTCATGACGGACCTTCCGACGAGCGCGAAAGACACCACGGAGGTTAACTTAGCGGCCGCCCTGTCAAAACGCAAGCAACCGAAACGTCGCATCTTTGGCTCGATGGGATGTCCCGCGTTGAAGGCTCTGGGGTCGGCAACAAGGAATTGCTGAAGACCGACTCCGCTCAGCAGCTGCGTCGCTGGTGAGTGGTACACGCTGAAAACGATCATTGAAACCGATCGACGGCTGGTTCCATCGCGAAGTGGGTGAACCCGAGGTAGAGAACCAACGATGCGGGAGCCAACCACCAGAATTGATATTCTTGCCAATCGCTTTGATGCAGGGTCAGGGCGGCAGCAGTGACGAGCAGGTGCGCCGCGAAGAACGACCACTGCGCCGGTCGGCCCGCGGAGCAGGAAGCCACGGCCGCGCAGGTCAGGGGAACGATCAGAATCGCCAGATCGTAAATCCAGGCGTAGGGAGCGGCGAAAAAGCACGCGAAGGTCAGAGCGGGCGCCTCGCGCACCCAATCCCAATCGCGCCGCCGCACGGCGAACCGAACGCCCAGCCAAACGACGCCCACGACCAAGGGCAATAGCGCCGGCCAAAAGGCCCCCCCGCCGGCCAGGAAGCGAAGCAGCGATCCCGGCGTGGGCGGAATCATTTCGAGAGGCGGGTGGTTGCGCATCGCCTGGATGTAGAAAGCGAAGACGCGCGGGTTCGGAGGCAGAACCACGGCCGTCAGCACCAGCAAGCCGCAGATCCCGCCCGCCATGACCCGCCAGCGTCGTTGCCATATCGTCCAGACAACCACGGCCAGGGCGAACGGCAGCATCACCTGCGGCTTGACGGCGATCAGGGCAACGATCAATCCGGCGCGGAAGTCGGCGCGGCGCCGCAGAAAATAGAGAAAGCCCGTCAGCGCCAGCGGATTGGCCACGCTGACCTGTCCCAGGGCGATCAGTTGCAGCACCGGGTAGTAGCTGAAACACACCAGCCACGCGAGACCTTGCCGCGACGAGGGACCGCCGAAGACGGACCAGAGCGCGCGGGCGGCCCAGGCCAATCCGGCGACCTGAGCGATCAGCCAGATAAATCGAGCCGTCGGATAATCGAGTCCGATCAACGGTGAGGCCAGGGCCAACGACCACGGCGGCCCCCAGGGGAGTTGCGCGAAGGTCCGCTCCGGCTCGATGGCGCGTTCCTGGGCTAGCACCTGTTCCGAGTCGTAGGGATCGCCGCCCGCGGCGTTGATCTTGGCGCCGCACCAGTAGCAGCCGAAGTCGATCACGCGCACCAGGCCGTTCGAGGCCGCCAGCAACAGCGGCAGCAGCACCGCCACGAAGATCGCCAACCGCTGCTTCCTCGTTTGGTTCACAAGCGCACTCGGAAAATCGACAGGCGGTCGCCGGCCGCACGGATGCCGTGCCTCACGACGAACGGCCCTACTTATCTATGCCCCACATTCTTCCCTCCGGCAAGCGGCGGTCATAAGGTAGGAGCGTTGCCCGACGAAACCACGAGGAGAACGACCTTCCATGTCCACCCGGCCCCTGGTTGTCGTGACGGATCATCTGGCGGAAATCGGCGTCGAGCGCGACATCCTCGACGCGGCGGCCGAGATACGGCTGCTGCAAACCGACGACGAGCGCGACGTGGCCCGCGCCGCCGCCGAGGCCGACGCCCTCTTGGTCTTTCACACCATCAAGCTCGGCGAGCGCACCATCGCCGCGCTCGGTCGCTGCCGCGGCATCGTGCGGGCCGGCGTCGGTTACGACAACGTCGATCTGCACGCGGCCGGGCAGCGCGGTATCGTCGTTTGCAACGTGCCCGACTACGGCACCGAGGAAGTGGCCGACCACGCCTTGATGCTGCTTCTGGCCCTGGCGCGCCGCCTGGTGCCCTCTCACCTTGCCCTTCGCGCCGGCAAATGGGATCTGGCCACCGCCTTCGGCGCGCCGCGCCTGCGCGGCCGCACACTCGGCATTGTCGGTTGCGGGCGCATCGGCACGGCGATGGCCCTGCGCGCCAAGGCGCTGGGCATGCACGTCGTCTTTTACGATCCCTACAAGCCCGACGGACTCGACAAGGCGCTGGGCATCGAGCGCGTCTATCGTCTCGACGATTTGTTGCCGCGCGCTGAGTTTTTGAGCTTGCACTGTCCACTGACGCGCGAGACGCATCACCTTCTCAACGCGGCGACGCTCACCCAGCTGCCGGCCGGCGCCTACGTCCTTAACACGGCGCGCGGCCCGTGCGTCGATGTGCCGGCGCTGTGCGACGCCCTAGACGCCGGTTATATTGGACACGCCGCGCTGGACGTGGTGGAGCGCGAACCGCTCGACGATGAGCGTTTGCGCGCGCATCCGCGCGTGCTGTTGACGCCGCACACGGCGTTCTACTCGGTGGAAGGATTCCGCGAGATGCGCAGCAAGGGGGCGGAGGAGGCGCGGCGTCTGGTGCTCGGCGAGCCGGTTCGCAATCCGGTCAATTTGCACTGCCTGAAGAATTCTCGCGCGGTGCTGCCAGCGGCGCTGCCGTTATGAGCGCTTCGCTGGATTGCGAGTCACTGGCGTCTGCATCGGCGACGCCGTCGCGTTGTTCCCGCCCGTCTATAGCTTATTGCCAACCCGCAAAATCACACCGAGGATGGCGTTCAGTATCCCGATGACGATGCCCACGGCGGACAGGATCTGGCCGGCCCGCGTAATCCCCTGGCCCGAGCGATCCATCTGGCGGGCTGACATCTGGGACAGATCGGTGCTGGCCATGACCAGGCCAATCGCACCCACAATCCAGCAGACGAGCGGACAGCAGATGCCGAAAACCACCGCCAGGATGCCCATCGTTAGCACGACTCCGCCGCGGTGAGGACGGCCTCGACGGACGCGATAATCATCGTCGTCGTCATCGCGGCGGCGACGGGGACGGCGTCGGGGGCGTTCTTCCTCTTCTTCTTCGGGTTCCTCTCGCTCCACGCGCCGAGAGCGCGAGGGGCGCTCCTGCACGCCCTCCGACTCGGCGGCCGGGCGAATGGGTTCTTCCTCCTCCGGCGCTTCGGCCGTGAAGATTTCCTGGCATCCCGGACAGCGCACGCGCTTGCCCACCACGGCTTCCGGGAGCTTCAGCGACTTCCCACAGTTCGGACAAGCAATGGTGAGCGGCATGGCTGTAAGGCGATCCTTGAGAGAAGGTTTCGTTTCTCCTGCGCGGCGGGAACGCCCAAATATACTATGCAATTCGCAAGGCCGCGCGTCCGCAAAACTTGCTCGGAAGTGAGGTTCAGGGTTTCTCGCCTCGATTCACATAATCGACGAAGCCGATCATCATTTCCTCCCACGTCTGCTCGCCCCAGCGGACTTGCTGGTTCGGATCGGGGTTGTTGAGATTGTCGGCGGAGTTGTCGAAGTGGGCCGTGCATTCGAGGCGCGTGCCGGCGGGCAGATCGAGTGGTTTCGCCAGCCGATAATTGCTCTGCCAACCGAAGTCGTAGCGCGGCACGCGCAGCAGCACGTCGCTCTTGCCGTCGGGGAACACGACGCGATATTCGAAATCCTTGCCGCGCAGGTGCATGTGCGGCATCAGGCTCAGCAGCCGGGCGTCCTCGCGGAAGGTCGTCGCGGACTTAACTTCGTGGTTGGCCGCGCCGGGCGGAATGGCGAAGCGGCTCTGGGCGACGGCGCGCGTGCGCACCTCCTCCTTCGGCGGCTGCTTGGCGAAGATCAGGCCGACCGAGGAACGGTCCTTCTGCTCGACGCCGTTGGGCGTGTAGTGCATCTGAAAGAGCAGCGTCGCGCCCTTGGGCACTTTCTTGGCCGCGCCCGCCGGAAAGACGGCGGGCATGTCGCCGGGAGCGTAGGCGACGAGCAGGCCGTCGCCGATGCCGTCGGTGCGGTTGCGCTTGAGTCCCTGACCGGGTTTCAGGATGTAAACGATGATGTGATGCACGACGGCGCGGTTGCCCGGCCGCGCCTCGGCCGCCTGAATCCAGCGATCCTGCTTGAAATCCGTTGTCACCGGGAAATACTGGTAGCGCAGACCGTTCTTGCCGCCCTTGGCCGGGACGTTGAACTCCTTCAGCGAGAAGACGGCGTCCGGCTTGCCGATGGTCCAGCCCTCCGCGAAGCGCCGCGCCGGCGGCAGGTCGCGCGCCTCGCCTTTCGGGCAGTCCTGCTTGATCCAGGCGAGCAGCATATCGCGCTCGTCCTTCGACAGACTGCGATCATTGGAGAAATGGCCGTGCCTGGGGTCGGCGTGCCAGGGCGGCATACGGCGCTCCTGCACGACCTCGCGGATCGCCTCCGCCCAGCCCAGCGCGTCGTCGTAATCCAGCAGGGACATCGGTCCGACCTGGCCGGGGCGATGGCACTCCTGACAGTTCTTTTGCAGGATGGGGGCGATGTGCTTGGTGTAGGTGATGGGTCCGTCGGCTTTCGGCGTGATGGTGCGCGCGATGGGGCAGCCGGCCACCGGCGTCAACGGCTGCGACACCGGCTTGCCGGCCAGCACTTCCTCGAGCGCCTCGGCGAGATCGCGGCGCGTCGGGGCCGGACGCTTGTAGCCGATCCCGAACTGGTCGTCGATGCGACCCTGGTAGCGGATGACGCCGGAGCCGTCGAGGACGAACGCTTCCGGCGTGCGTCGCGCGCCGAACTGGTCGGCGACCTTGTTGGCGGTGTCCTTCAGCACGGGGAAGGGGATACCGTGTTCCTTCGCATGGGCGGCGACGCGGACGGGCGTGTCCTGACTGTTGGCGTTGAGGGCGACGAAGGCGACGTCGCGCGGCGCGTAGGTTTTGTGCAACTCAGCCAGGACCGGCATGTAAGCGTTGTTGATGGGGCACTCAGTGCCGACGAAGACGACGACGATCGCCTTCTTGGTCAGATGGTCCTTGAGCGACCATTCCTTGTCGGCCGCATCCTTGAGCGCGAAGACCGGCGCTCGGCGCGGCGTCTTGTCGGCCGCGAGGAGCAGCAACGGAAGGAAGGGCAGCATCGCGGCAAGCGGGAGAAAGCGTCTCATGCAATTATCTCGGTACAACACGGCGGGAGCGAACTACGGAGCCTGTACCTGCGTTCCGCCCGCCAAGTTTCAGATCGACGATGCGCGTCACGGCACGGAGGCGCCGACCAGCAACAACTCCTTCGACAGCGGTTGTCCGCGCAGCAGGGGACGATAAACATCACGGCCGAAGCGCTCGCTGAAGGCGCGAGCGCCCTTCGGCGATAGATGGCAGCAATCGGGGATGTCCTTATCGCCGCACCAGACGCGCGTGTCGATGACGGGCGCGTGATACGCCTCGCTCAACTGCCGCAGATATGTCGTCAATTTGTCTTGCATCGACGGATACCAGCCGCGCAGCAGACTGTGTTCCGGCATGAGCAAGAACGCCACGCGGATGTCGTGAGCCTGGCATTCCTTCAACATCTCATTCAGAGCGCGATCCGAAATCGGGCTGACGGAGAACTTATCGAATAACGGCTTCGTCATCAAGCGCGCGCGCTGGATGTGCGTCTCCGGCCCGGCTGGATCAGGGTGGTCGAGGTTGAACGGCACCCAGCCGGAACCGTCGAGATGGAAGCGCAGCAGATTATTGAACTCCGTTTCGGTTAGCAGCGTTTGCGGCAGAAGGCAGGGAGCGCAACGGTTTAGCACCGCCAGACGATAGTGCAGGGCGGGCGTCACCGTCTCGGCGAACACTCGTCCGGCCGCCTCGCCGCGCCGGCGATACAGGTGCGAAATGGTCGGCAGGTCCGAGCAATAAAAATCGCGGCGGAAGATAATGTCTTCCTCGTTGGAGAAGCCGGACTGCGGCAGAAAGGGCGCCCACACCTCGATGATGACCCACTTCGGTTTGAGTCCCATTTCCAGAACGCGATGCAGCACCAACCGCTCGCCGACCGGGCCGACACCGAGCATGGCGAAGTTGAAGATGGTCGGCGCGGCAGGTCCGTCCGCCGCCTCCATCACCGACGCCGGCCGCAGACCGAAGGCGACGCGCGAACTACCCAGCACCAGGGCCAGCGGTCGATCCGGCGCTTCCGAGACGCGCGCCCGCAGATCGCGCAGACGAAGGTGAAATTCCGGATCGCACAACTCCGGATAGCAATGCGTCAGATATGCGCCCAGAATCAGATGGCCGCCAAGGAAGAAGATCAGCCCCCACATCAAGGCGGGGCGCGCCTGCGAGTGGATGCGTCGGCGCGTGTTGGGCATGGCAATCCCCTGCTCTTACCAGCCCGAAGCGCCAGCGAGGGCTGACAACAAGCCCTCGCTGGCGCTTCGGGCTGGTAATGAAGGCACTAAAACTGAAAGTAGATGAACGGCTTGTTCCCCATCGGCGCCAAAAACAGCGCCAGCGACACCGCCGCCGCGTAACAGAATCCCAACATCGGAGCGGGGAACTGAACGTACCACTTCCGCCACAGATCGAAACGCCGTATCAGATGGCACACGATCACCACCGCGATTGTCGCGCTAATACCTACTCCCGGCATCGGCGCGCCGGCCGTCGCATCGTGAAACGCGGTCATCCGCCGCAGTAGCGTCGCCGCGCCTGCGAACGTCGTGGCGCGGAAAAACACCCAGCCGACGCACACGCTGACAAACGTCAGCATCACGCGCAGCAGCGTTCCCGGTAGCGATTGCAACACGCGATCCAGAACCGGACGATACTTGCAGAACTCCGCAAATGCTTTGTGGACGATCAAGAGCGTCCCGTGCAGCACGCCCCAGACGACGAAGGTCCAGCTGGCCCCGTGCCACAGTCCGCCCAGCGTCATGGTTATCATCAGATTGCGATAGGTCGTCCAGCCGCCGCCGCGACTGCCGCCCAGCGGGATGAACAGGTAATCGCGCAGCCAGCTCGACAGCGAAATGTGCCAGCGCCGCCAGAACTCGGAGACGTTGGCGGACACATACGGAATGTCGAAGTTCCGCGCCAGCTTGTAGCCGAGCATGTGAGCGGCGCCGATGGCCATGTCGGTGTAGCCGGAAAAATCGCAGTAGATTTGCAGCGCGTAGCCGATCACCGCCAGCCAGATCGTCGCCGCGCCGCACGCGCGCGGATCGGCGAAGACCGGATCGACGTACAGCGCCATGCGATCGGCGACGGCCAATTTCTTGATGAGGCCCAGAAAGAAAAACTGAGCGCCCAGGTGCATGCGCGGCCAACTGAAGCGCTTGCGCCGCCGGATCTGCGGCAGGAAATCGCGCGCCCGCACGATCGGGCCGGCGACGAGGTGCGGAAAGAACAGGATGAACAGCAGAAAATAGCCCAGGTTGCGCTCGGCCGGCACTTTGCGGCGATAGACATCGACCGTGTAGTTGATGGCCTCGAAGGTGTAGAACGAGATGCCGATGGGCAGGATCACTTTCAAGAGCGGCAGCGACGCCGATGCGCCCAGCGCGTGCAGCGTTTGCGCCAGCGATTGCAGGAAGAAATTGGCGTACTTGAAATAGCACAGCACGCCGAGGTTGACCGCAAGGCTGACGCCCAGCAGCAGCTTGCGCCGCCATGCGGAAGCGCTGTTGTCCATGCCCAGCGCCACGGCGTAATCCATGACCGTGGTGACACCGATGAGCACGGCAAGCCAGGTGTTCCAGACGGCGTAGAAGTAGAAGCTGGCGGCCAAGAGCAGCCAGATCCGCGCCTGATGCCAGGGCAAGAGCCAGTAAATCAGGAGCAGAGCGGCGAAGAAGGCCAGAAACTCCAGCGAACAGAACAGCATTACTCCCCTCCCGACCAATTGGCGTTGCGGAGGCATCATCTGTATCGGTCGATCGGGGAGGGGAAGTTGACGGCGAGGCGGCGCAATCGGCTCTTTCGGCGCATCCGTGCTTCACGCCGCGTTTTCACTGCTTTGCCTGAATTGCCGCCCTCGCGAACGGCCGGCGTCAGCCAGCTGGTAACATCCTCCACCAGCCGGCTGACGCCGGCCGTTCGCCACGATCCCCGCTAGGAAATCTTGTGCAATCCGTGTACAATCCCTCCGCGCCGGAGAAGCTCTCTCCGATGCGGTTCGCCGTCCGATCGCCGGCGGCCGATGGCCGAGAGGAGTGGAGGTAAACCGTACCATGTCGCGGCTCGTTCCCTCGTTCCTGAGCGGCGCTCTGCTGCTCGTGGGACTGTCGCCGCTGTTGGCGCAGACGCCGCCGGAAGTCGATCCGCTCGCCCGCCATGTCCCGCTCAAGCCGGCCACGCGCCAGGAACTGGACCACCTCGAAGCGCTTCGGCTGTATGGACTCGGCGCCATCCAGGAACGTCAAAATCGCCTCCTCGAAGCGACGCACACCTACGAGGAAGCGCTGCGCCTCGACCCGGAATCGGCGGCCATTCACCGCACCTTGATCCCGCTGTACTTCGCGCTGGACCGCCTCGACGATGCGCTGGCCGGCTGCCGTCGCGTACTCGAGTTGGACCCCGACGATTACGACACGGCCTATCGCTACGCCCGCCAACTCCGCGGCATGGGCAAGACGAAGGAAGCCCTCGCCGCCCTCCTGCGCACGGCCGACTGTCCCGGCCTGAAGGACCGACTGGAGGTGCGCGCCCAGGTCTTTTACGATCTCGCCCACATGCAGGAAGACGAGGGCGAGCTGGACAAGGCGATAACGAACCTGCGGCAAGTGCTGGACATCCTCGACAACCCGGCGGCGCTCCTGGAGCAGGGTCCGTACAACCGCGAGGAGATCGTGGCGCAGGCGGCCGAGACGTACGAGCATCTCGGCCGCGTCTATCTGAAGGCCAGGAAACCCGCCGAGGCCGTCGCGGCGTTTCAGAAGGCGCTCAAGAAAGATCCGGTGCGCTCGGTGCGTCTGTCGTACAACTTGGCCGAGGTGTACGACGAACAGGGCGAGCCGGGCAAGGCGTTGGCCCAACTCGAACCGTATCTGCGCTCGCAGCCGCAGGGCATGGAGGGCTACGAGCTGCGCATCCGCTTGCAGCACAAGCTCGGCCGGCAGACCGACGTGCTGCCGTCGCTGGAGCGCTCGTCCGAGGCCGACCGCAACAACCTGGCGCTGCGTTTGCTGCTGGCGCGCGAGTATCGCAAGGCCGGCCCATCTCCGCAGGCCGAGCAGATCTACGAGAAACTGCTCGAACAGTCGCCGACTCCCGACGTATATCGCGGCCGGTTCGGGCTGTACAAGGAACAGGGAGCGCAAGGGGCGGCGCAACTGCTGACGCGGCTGGACAAGGCGCTCGGCACGGCCAGCGGCGACGATCGGATCGACAAGAAAGCCGAGATGAACGAGGCAGAGCGCGAGGAGGCGCAGCGCCAGGCCGGTCACGCGCGGGCCATGCTCCTGGTGTTGCGCGAGGATCCCGAGTTGGTCAAGCTGGTGCTGGGTGTGGCCCAGGGACGCCTGCGGGCGTCACCCCGTTTGAAGTACACAACGTCCTTGATGCTCGCCAACCTGGCCGCACGCACGCAGCAATTGAACGAGGCCGAGGAGCTGTATCGGCGCTGCCTCAACCAGCCGCGCGGACCACGCGGCCTGCTCAACAACGAGGGCGAGGTATACGCCGGCCTGCTGACGGTGCTGTCGCTGGCGCACAAGAACGAGGCCATCATCGCCCTGTGTAAGGAGCAGCTGAAACCGGAGCGGGACACCTATCGTCTGCTGTTCCTGCGCGAGTTGGCCGTGGCACACATGGCGCTGGGCCACGTCCGCGAGTCGCTGGAGTCCGCCGACGAGGCCGTCAAAGCGGCCGGCACGCGCGACAATATGTTGCGCTGCCGCCTCGAACGCGCCCAACTGCTGTCGCAGGCCGAAAAGAACAAGGAAGCCATCGCCGAGTGCCAGGCGCTCTTGAAGGAGTATAATCAACCGGGAGACGTCCACACCATCCGCTCGGTGCTGTCGGGAATTCACTCGGCGGCCCACCAGCACGAGCAGGCCGAGGAGCAGTTGTTGCTGATCCTCAAGGACGATCCCGACGACGCCACGGCCAACAACGATCTGGGCTACCTGTGGGCGGACCAGAACAAGAAGCTGGACGAGGCGGAGAAACGGATTCGCCGGGCGCTGGAGTTGGATCGCCGGCAGCGTTCGGGACTTAAGAGCGTCCGCACGGGCCTGGACGGCGACCGCGACAACGCCGCTTACGTCGATAGCCTGGGTTGGGTGCTGTTCCGCAAGGGCGATTGGGAGGGCGCTCGCCGCGAATTGGAGCGAGCCAGTACCACACCCAACGGCGACGACGATCCGGTGGTTTGGGACCACCTCGGCGACGTCTACTTCCGCCTCAAGGAGCGGGAGAAGGCCGGCAGTGCTTGGCGGAAGGCCATCGAGTTGTACAAGTCGGGCGGCCGGCGCCGCCCCGACGACCGCTATCGGGAGATCAAGGAAAAACTGCGACTCCTCGACTAGCCCGGAGCGCCAGCGACGGGTTCTCCCCGTCGCTGGCGCTCCGGGCTGGTTGGAGAACCGCGAGCCACGATTCATGCATCTGTGAAGGAGAAGCCATGTCCGGCCATTCTCATTGGGCCACGATCAAGCACAAGAAGGGGGCCATCGACGCCAAGCGCGGCAAGCTGTGGAGCAAGCTCAGCCGCGCCATCATCATCGCCGCGCGTCACGGCGGCGGCGATCCGACCATGAACTTGAAGCTGCGCTACGCCATCGACAAGGCGCGGCAGGTCAGCATGCCCAAGGACAACATCGAACGGGCCATCAAGCGCGGCACCGGCGATGTCGAGGGCATGGTTTTCGAGGAGATCACTTACGAGGGCATCGGACCGGGCGGCGTCGCCTTCCTGGTCGATGTCGTCACCGACAATCGCAACCGCACCGCCGGCGAGATTCGCAAGATTTTCGAGCGCGGCGGCGGCAAGATGGGCAGCGCCGGCAACGTCGCTTTCCGCTTCGAGCGCAAGGGCCTGTTCAGCGTCAACGCCGAGGGCGTCGATGAGGACAACCTCATGGGCATCGCCCTGGACGCCGGCGCTGACGACCTGAAACAAGTCGGCGGCCACTTCGAGATCACCTGCGATCCGGGTCATTTCAGCAAAGTGCAGGAAGCGCTTCAGCAGAACAATATCGCCACGGTGGTGTCCGAAATCAGCCAACTGCCCAAGGCGCCCCTCGACGCGGACAAGGAGACGGCCTTGAAGGTCATCCGCCTGCACGAGGCGCTCGACGATCACGACGACGTACAAAATGTGTACACGGATTTGAACATGTCGGAAGAGCTGATGGCGGAAGTGGCGAAGGAATGACCCGTTTCACCGCATGCTTGCGAGCGGAATCAAGGGCGGGTATCCTCCACCCTGGATGAACGATGTCACGCAACTCCTGAACGCCATCGAACACGGCGATCCGCACGCCGCCGATCGGCTGCTGCCCTTGGTCTACGATGAGCTGCGGCGCCTGGCCACGCGGAAACTGAAGTCGGAAGCACCCGGACAAACATTGCAAGCCACCGCCCTGGTCCACGAAGCCTACCTGAGACTGGTCGGCGCGGGCGACGAACCACGCTGGCACAGTCGCGGACACTTCTTCGCCGCCGCAGCGGAGGCGATGCGCCGCATCCTCGTCGAGAACGTTCGCCGCAAGCGCAGCCTCAAACAGGGCGGTGGGCGGACGCGTGAGGAGTTCGACGAGGTGCAGTTGGCCGCGCCCGAACCGATCGAGGATCTGCTCGCCCTGGACGAAGCCCTCGACAAGCTGGCGAGCAACGATCCGGTCAAGGCCGAGCTGGTCAAGCTGCGTTACTTCGCAGGCATGACCATCGAGGAAACCGCCGCCGCTCTCGACATTTCCACCGCCACTGCCAAGCGCTACTGGACCTACGCGCGCACCTGGCTCTTTCAGGAGATCGCCGGCGAGGCGAAAAATCCGCCCCGCGCCTGAGCCAATTCGGTCGTGGATTTCGCATTATCCGGTAGCAGCCCTGGAAATACAGAAGCACGAGACCTTAGCCATGACCGAAGAGACGATCTTTGAGGTTGCCCTGTCAAAGCGCGATCCCGCCGAGCGGTCGGCGTACCTCGATGGCGCGTGTGGCCAAGACGCCGGCTTGCGTCAGCGCATCGAGATCCTCCTGAAGAACCACGAAAAGATGGGTGATTTTCTGCGGCGTCCCGCCCTTGAGCAGATGGCCGAGGGGGCGCCCGCGCGCGAGGCGGTCACGGCAGCCGAGCAGGCCGGCAACGGCGCGGAGATCGATCTGGGCTTCTTGCAACCGGCCGCCAAACCCGGCTCCCTGGGCCGGCTGGCTCACTACGAAGTATTGGAAGTGCTGGGCCGAGGCGGCTGCGGCATCGTGCTGAAGGCGTTCGATGAGAAACTGCATCGTATGGTCGCGATCAAGGTCATGTCGCCGCAACTGGCGTCCACGTCGCCGGCCCGCAAACGCTTCCTGCGCGAGGCCCGCTCCGCCGCCGCCGTCCGTCACGACAACGTCGTCGGCATTTACGCTGTCGAGGACCAGCCGATTCCCTACCTGGTCATGGAGTACATCGCCGGGCAGACCTTGCAGCAGAAGCTTGACCAAACGGGGCCGCTCGACGTGCCGGAGGTGCTGGCCATCGGCCGGCAGATCGCCGGCGGTTTGGCGGCGGCCCACGCCTTGGGGCTGATCCACCGCGACATCAAGCCCAGCAACATCCTTCTGGAAAACGGCGTCGAGCCGCGCGTCAAGATCACCGATTTCGGCCTGGCTCGCGCCGCCGACGACGCCAGTCTGAGCCAAAGCGGGCTTATCGCCGGCACGCCGCTGTACATGTCGCCGGAGCAGGCGCGGGGCGAGATGATCGACCAGCGGACGGATCTATTCAGTTTCGGCAGCGTTCTCTACGTGATGTGCTGCGGCCGGCCTCCCTTCCGCGCCGCCAACACGCTGGCCGTCCTCAACCGGGTCGCCCAGGACGCGCCGCGTCCGATCCGCGAGATCATCCCGGAAGTTCCCAAATGGCTGTGTGCGATCGTCGCCAAGCTGCACGCCAAGAAGCCGGAAGAACGGTTCGCCTCGGCGGCCGAGGTCGCCGACTTGCTGGGGCGTCACCTGGCGCAGCTGCGAAGGCACGACGGCGTGCGGCCCGTTCCCCAAGTTTCGCGGACGGTGCCGAAACCTGCGCCGGTATTGCCGCAGCCGGTCGAGAGCGCGCGTCCAAAGATCGAGGAGCGGCGCGCTCCGCGACCGGCTCGCTCTTCGTTGCCGCGAAAGTGGCTATGGGCGGCGACAGCGGCCGTCGTGTCTTTTTTGCTGCTCGCCGGCCTGAGTTTGAGCGAGGCGACCGGCATCACCAATGTGCGCGGCACGGTCATTCGCCTGTTCTCGCCGCGGGGCACATTGGTGGTGGAGGTGGATGATCCGGACGTCAGCGTGAAAATTGACGACGAGGACATCGTTATCACCGGGGCGGGGGTCAAGGAAATCCGGGTGAAACCCGGTGAGCACAAGATCCAGGCGAGCAAGGACGGCAAGCTGGTGCGTCAGGAACTCGTTACCGTCTCCAAGGACGGCCGGCAGGTGGTGCGGGTCAGCAAGGAAGCGTGGCCGATGGCGGACGCGGTCAAGCCGGAGAAGCCGAAGCCGGCGGAGCGGCGGCCGCTCGACGTGCAGTATGTTCCCGCCGACGCCAGCGCCGCGCTCGTCGTCCAGCCGCGGCAGATCGTGCAGTCGCCGCTTGTCGCCGCACTGCTGCCGGCCGGCGCGACGGATGAGATGCTCAAGGAACTGGGCGTCCAGGCGGAACAGATCGAGCAGGCCATCGTGTTCGTGCAAATGGGAACGGTTGGCGGCGATGCGCCTCCCCCGCCCGCCCCACCCGCCCCGCCGCCGCCGAAGGACGACTGGACCGCACTGGACTCGAAGGAAGGACGTTTCTCGGTCCGCTTCCCGGTCAAGCCGAAGTCGTCGGAGCGGAAGACCACGCTGGGAACGCGGCAAGTGTTCGCGGCCGAAACCGACGAGGGGAACACGACTTTCGAGCTATCCTACGTCGATTTCCCAAAAAACTCGCCGATCGTCGGCGACCTGTCACGCGTCGATTTCGCGACTCGCTCCCTGGAGTTCAAACCCGGATTCAAGGACAAGAAGGACATCAAATTCGACAAATATCCCGGCGCCGAGGTCGTTCTGGATGACGTGCAGCTGAAGAAGTTTTTTGTTCATCGCGTTTACATCGTGGGCGATCGGCTCTACCACCTGGAAGCGATGACGCGCAAGGCGCGGAAGCCGTCCGCGGAGTTCGCCCGGTTCTTCGATTCCTTCAAGGTGACGGGCGACTCCGCGCCGCCGCCCGCCCCACCGACCGCCGCGCCGCCGGCCGACCTGAACCCGCTGCCCGGCGCCATCCTTCGCTTCGCCGAGCCGGTGGACGGCAAGCGGATCTTGACCCGTCTGCTGAAGGGATTGCGTGAGGAGGTCCGCGAAGGCAAGACGTATTATCGCAGCAGCACGGGCGAAGGAATTTTTGGACTGCCTCTGGCCGGAGCCGTGCCCGACGAGCGGACGGTCCTCATCGCGCCCGAGCCGGTCCTGCGCAAGATGCTCGCGGCGGGCCGTGATGGCCGCAGTCCCTTGCTCGACCGGCTCCGGCAGACGAACACCACGGACGAGATCACCGGTATCGTCATCCTGGAGACGCATCGCGATCTTTTGCGTGCCATGGCTGGGCACTTCAAGTCGCAGCTGCCGCCGAGCCTGGCCGACGCGGCCAACCTGCCGGACCATCTTGTCGCGGCGACGGCGTCGGTGAACCTCGGCGACAAGACCTTGCTCAAGGTCTCCCTGGAGTCCGACAACGAGGACAACGTGGCGGCGCTGGACAACCTGGCTTTCAAGGGGTTGGCCCTGGCCCGGAAGGTGTACCCCGATTTCCGTCCGACCCTGATCGGCCGACTTCCGGCCGAGATTGTGCAGCCCGCCCTGGCGATCATCGATCAACTCTACGGTGGGATTCAGGTCGCCAAGGAAGGCAAGCGGCTCATCGTCCGACTGGAAAAGCCGGAAAGCCTCGGTGCTCCGTCCTCGACGGTCCTCATCGCTTCGGCCGGCTTCAATGACGCCGAGGGGATGAACAGCAATCCGGTTCCCGGATCGCCCTACCCTCTTGGCAGCGAAGGCAAACAGGGAGGGAGTGGCGAAGTCGGCTGGGCGGGTCCGTGGTCAACCCCTTCGTCGCCGCGGTTCTCATTCCAGAAGAAGGTGGTCTACGAGGGCGACGGTGCCCTGTACCTGAGCAACGGCGGCGGGGACCGCCGGCTCGCCGAGGCGCAAACCGAGAAGTTCCAGGTGGAGATGTTCGTGCAGGCGCCGGACGGAGGAGGCGTTCTCTGCTACCTGAATAAAGATGGCAAACCGTTTCGCGACGGCCCGGTCTGGGCGGTCAAAGATGGCAGGTTCCGCGTCTTGGACGGCCCTGACAACTGGCGGGATACCGGCTTCGCGTGTCAGCCGCGCAAGTGGCACAAGGTCACGTTGCGCGTGGACGTCGCTACCAAGAGGTGGCAGTTCTTCGTGGACGGGCAGCGCTTCGAGACGCAGCAGCCGCTCCGCTTCCGCAATGCCGAACCGAGCCTCAACACCATCCGGTTTCAATGTGAGACCCAGGCCGGCATTTACATCGACGCCCTGCGCTTTAGCCGAGAGGATCTCGCCGCCCCGCCGCCGAAAGACCTGCTCGCCTCGGCCGGCTTCAACGACGCTCGCGGACTGAACGGCAACCCGGTTCCCAGATCTCCCTATCCCCTCGATGCGCCTAACCGGCAAGGAGGCATCGGCGAACCGGGCTGGACGGGCCCGTGGTTGGCGCACCCCGACGCCGTTTTCCAAAGCAAAGTGGTGTTCGAGGGCGACGGCGCTCTGTACCTGAAAGGCCGTCCCAATTTCGGTCCGAACTATGGCCGGCAACTGGCCAAGGCCCAAAGCGGGAAGTTCCAGGTGGAGTATCATTTGCAAGTGCCGGCCGGCAGCAGTTGCGCCGGCTACCTCTGGCAAGACCGCCAGGGCGGGGCGTTCCACTCCGGGCCTAATTGGGGTGGTGGCGGCGGGAAGTTCACCGTCCACAGCCAGGATACCGGATTCAAGTGCCTACCCGGACGGTGGTACAAGGTGACGCTGCGCGTCGACGTGGCGAAACAAACCTGGGAATTCTTCGTGGACGATCGGCGCTTCGAGTCGCCCAAGCCTCTGGGGTTCCGTACCAAGGTGGAGTACCTGGACTACATCAACTTCCTCGTGGAAGGCGGCGTGTACATCGACGACCTGCGCGTCACCCGCTTGCCCGACGATTAGAGGCACGAACACAATCAAGAAGAGCTAACCACAGAGTCACAGAGAGCACAGAGAAGAACACCGAGAGGAAAAAAGGAAAGACAAAGGTTGTTTCGCCTTTTTGGTTTTGCTTTTGTTCTGTGTCTTTCTCTATGTTCTCTGTGACTCTGTGGTTAGCTCCTCGCGGCTAAACGGCCTTCGCTGCCAGTAGCCCCGCCAGGAAATGCACCGGATCGTTCTGCTCGCGCGCCACCTCCGCCAGCGTGCGGAAATCGCCCACTTTCTGACACAATTCGACAATGCTCGGACATGACATCTGCCGGTTATCAGCCGATGCCAGATACTTCCGCGCCACCGTCAACGCCTCCGGCGCACGCTCCAATTTCAACAGCAGGTTGACGAGAACCTGCGCTGGATAGGTGCCGACCGTCTCCGGATCGGCCTGCTCCGCTTGCTTGCGGAAGTAATCCAGTCCCTCCTCGACGTTGTCGCCGGCCAGGATCGCCAGATAGAGGCCGATGGCGCGGTACTGGTCCTCGAACGGTGGATCGCCCGGATTGACGAACCGGCCGGATAGGTGTTGGCCGTACTCGCACAGTTCGCGCGCCATCCCCAATTCGGTGGACGGTTCCAGGTGCATGCTCATCTGCACGACGCTTGACAGGTGCGACAGGTCGATGTGATAGAAGTCGTCGCCGAACAGCCAATCGCGGCCGGCGATCAGTTTGCGGATGACGCCGGGCGTGTCCGGCGGAGCGCTCGCCTCGGCGGGCGGTTTCTCGTCGTGGCGCTCGATCTCCGCAGTGAGCCGGTCGCGCAGCTCGGCGTAGAGGGCGCGGACCAGCGCCTGGATGCAGTATTGCCGCACGTCCGGCGGATGCGGTAGTTCCTGACTGCTCAGGGTGGTGATGGCGTTGCACAGGCCGAAGCGGTTCAAGATCCAATCGAAGCCCTTGCGCGGATGGACGCCCTCGTAAAAGGCGATCTGCACGATAGTTTGCAGATCCTCATCCTCCTTCGGCTCGTGCGCCTCCAGCGCCTGGCGCACGGCCTCTGGTTCGTTGAGCATGCGAAAATACGCCCACGCCTGCGGCAGCTGGCCTTCCTTCAAGAAGAGCTGACCAACCTCGCGGCCGGCTTGCCGGATCGCCTCTTCGTAGTCGGCGTGCGCGCTTTCGGGAAGCTCCGAGGCCGGCCCGGTCGGGACCGGCGAGACACCGAGCTGCTGGCGCTTCCGCATGAGCAGCGCGTAAAAGAGACTGGAATAGTCCTTGTTTTCGCGGAGACGGTCGCACAGGCGGCGAAGGGCGGCTTCCGGCCCGTCGGCGCCGAGGGTGCGTTGCAGTTCGTCGTAGATGGCGGAATCCATGATGCGTGTTCCTGGCCGCGGGTCCGAGGGAGGGCGGGCGCGAAGCTTCGGGAGAGGATATGTTACCAGGATCGACGGAGGATGGCGAGCGGGCGGGGTGCGTCGCTGGAGGGCGAAGAGAAAAGCGGTCGGGTTGATGGTTGAGAAAGGGCGTGCCGGCATGGTAACATAACGCGGAGAGGAAAGGGTGGCAACGGAAAGCACATCGTTTGGCCGTTCGGCAACTCTCGATCGTCCATCTCCCGAGGCATCTCAATGGACCCCATTCAGCGGTTAACCTCGTTTGATCCCGGCAAGAAGGCGTTCTCGCTCTACGAGGAGTTCAAGAACTTCGCCTTCAAAGGCAATGTGATCGACTTGGCCGTCGGCGTCATCATCGGTGCCGCCTTCAAAAGCATCATCGATTCGCTAGTCAAGAACCTGCTTATGCCGCTGATCGGCGTAGTTATGCCGGGCGATCAGGGCTACACCGGCTGGGTGTGGGTCATCAACGGCAAGGAAATCCCCTACGGCCAGTTTCTTGGCGAGATCGTCAATTTCCTGATCGTGGCGTTGGCGCTGTTCATCTTCATCGTGAAGTTCCTCGGCTGGCTGACGCGGTCCAAGAAGGAGGAGGCCGCCGCTCCGCCGCCGCCGACCAGGGACCAAGAGTTGCTGATGGAGATCCGCGACCTGCTGAAGCAAAGACCGGCTCACGAGGTAGCGGAAAAAACTTCCTGAGTGGAGCGTTTAGCTGGAACGCGGATCGGGTTTCGGCTCGATGGGCAGTCCCTCCGGCGGCGTGCGTTTGTCGCGGGACGGCAACTCCATTATCGCGCCGAGCTTCGTGTCGCTGTTCTTCGTGTCGCCGCCGGTCGCCAGGATGAAGCGTTCGCCGTCGAGAACGGCGTTGATGTTCACGACCGGATTGCGGTCGGCGGTGAAACGCGCCTTCGTCAGTGCCTTCCATTCGCCGTCCTTGCTTTTGATCCAGCCGTTGCCGAAGTGGGCGGAGCGGACCTTCGTGGTCGAAACGCGATCGCGCTTGAAGTCCTCGACGAACGAATAGTAGCCGCGCAGCGGCTTTCCGCCCGTGATGGTGGAAAACGTCACCAGATGTTTCCACGCCTTGTCTTCGGGAACGTAGAACCAGCCGCCGTACTCGGTGCGTTCGCCGTCGGCCTTGGCCGTCACCAGGAAACGGTAGGTCTGTCCGATCTTCCAATCGTAATCGAAGAACGATTGTCCGCCGGTGCCTTCGCCGCCGAAGCGACCGATGCGCACCTTGGCGTCCTTGTGCAGCAGCTTGACGCGCTTGTCGGCGGCGACGGCCTTGGGATCGTTCTGGCCGGAGTCCCACACGGAGAAGAGCAGCAGTTTCTTGCCGTTGCCCAATTCCTGAATGCCGAAGTAGCCCTTGTCCCAACCGCACACCATGAAGTAGGTGCCGGGGGCGGAGCGATCGACGGCGATTTCGTTGTAAAAAGCGACGCCCTCGACGGCGGGATAGCCGAGATGGACGGAGCGGCAAGCGATGTCCTTGAGCCGTTCGTCGGCGCGGAGGAGGGAAGAGGTCAAGGCAACCGCGAAGACAGCGAGGCTCAGACCAATCCAGCGGCGATGCAATGTCATGGAACGATCTCTCCAGGGAAGGAAGCGGATCGATTCCATTTTAGTAGGTGTTCTTGCGGCCGACGACCAAGAGGGACTAACCGAATGGCGAGGCGGGAGCGTAAGCGACCAGAGCTTCCCTCCGGTCGCTTACGCTCCCGCGTCGCCAGGGTTTCGACAGAGCAAAACCGCGTCCCGCGCGCTCCCGGCAATGCTATTCGCCGCCGCCGCCGCGGTGTCGGCTGATGGTGAGGATGCCGCTGCCGCTGCTGCCTCGGAAGCCGACGGCCGGGCCGTAGTCGGCCACGATGGTGTACTTGCCCGGCTTGACGCCGGCGTTGATGGTGAAGGTGGCGGTGGCCTGACCGTTGTTGACATTGGCCTGCACGTCGGCGCCGACGCCGGCGATCATGAAGGTCACGACGCCGCCGTTGACCGGGATGCCGCTGCTGCTGACCGTGGCCGTCAATGTCACCGTCTGCTTGCTCCCCTTGTTGAAGACGACGGTGGGATTGCTGGTGACGGTGGTGGTCGTGGCGGCGAGGGACACCTGGACGGACCCCAGGTCGGTGGGTCCGTTCGGTGGACGCCCCGCGCCGCGCTGATCGGTGGACGGAGCCAGGCTGGGAAGGCCGG